>URKC01000142.1:0-2024 GCA_900548295.1 uncultured Collinsella sp. | reverse complement strand
GCTCCATCGAGTGGGTTGACCCACGTCACGAGTCCATCGCATGGGCCGTTCTGGCAACGCCGCCGGGAACCGATCCGGCAGCCTGCATGGATGCGGCGCGCTCGGTGTGTCCCGAGGCGGCAACGCTTGTGAGTGCCGGGCGCATCTCGGCGACGAGCAAGCACCCCACCGAGACGAATATCGTTTTTATGCTCGATACGCTCGAGCTCTACACCATCAAGCGCCGCATGCGTACCGCACAGGCCAAGCTGCGCCAGGACCGTTCGCTCGACGATGAGGCCCGCCGCGCGCTGACCGTGCAGGCCGCGCAGGATTCGCAGCGTCAACGCGAGCTGCAAAAGTCTATCGGCGGCGTGGCGGACCCGTTCCGTTTGATCGGTTTGGAGACCGCGGGCACCGAACAGGCCTAGATGTTGTGGTCAACCAGCGTATTCTCGCCTATATCCAGTTGTCTTTTTGGGTATAGACGTCAATGTGTGTGCTAAAGTATTGAGTCCTGTGGACTATGAAGGGAGAATCTGTGCCAAAAAAGACTGAGAGCACGGGTACTGGGCTGGAATCCTACGTTGCAAAGCTCATGGGCAACGGCTCAAACAGGACTTCGGTAACCGAGGACGAGATTCAGGTCGCCCTGAAGGATATCGATGTTTCTGACGAGCAGCTCACCGCGGTGTATTCCGCGCTGCGCAACAGCGGCATCCAGATTATCTCCGCGAGCGGAAACGACGACGCCCCCATGGACGTCGACGATGACGATAACGATACCGATACCGACGATTTTGATGACGACGACGAGCACGATTCCGGCTCGCTCGACGATCACGAGCTCAAGATGGCCCGTCAGGCCGACGCCGAGATGGGTTCTTCCAAGAGTAAGAAGAAGCGCACCGTGCGCACGTCCCGTTCACGCTCCCGCGTGCGTGGCATCGATGCCTCCACGGTGATGCTGACCGGCGATCCGGTTCGTATGTACCTCAAGGAGATCGGCAAGGTCGACCTGCTGACCGCTTCCGAAGAGGTCGATCTGGCTATGAAGATCGAGGCCGGTCTTGAGGCCACCGAGAAGCTCGAGGCTGCCGATGCCGGCGAGCTCGAGCTCACGCGTGCCGAGATGCGTCGTCTTACGCGCATTGAGAACGTGGGCCTCGAAGCCAAGCAGGCACTCATCAGCGCAAACCTGCGTCTGGTCGTCTCCATCGCCAAACGCTATGTCGGCCGCGGCATGCTGTTCCTTGACCTGATCCAGGAGGGCAACCTCGGTCTGATCCGCGCTGTTGAGAAGTTCGACTACCAGAAGGGCTTTAAGTTCTCCACCTACGCCACGTGGTGGATCCGTCAGGCCATTACGCGCGCCATTGCCGATCAGGCCCGTACCATCCGTATTCCCGTGCATATGGTCGAGACCATCAACAAGCTCGTCCGCGTGCAGCGCCAGCTCCTCCAGGACCTGGGTCGCGACCCGACCCCTGAGGAGATCGGTGCCGAGATGGACATGAGCGCCGACCGCGTCCGCGAGATCCAGAAGATTTCGCAGGAGCCCGTGTCGCTCGAGACCCCCATCGGCGAGGAAGAGGATTCCCAGCTGGGCGACTTCATCGAGGACTCCCAGGCTATCGTTCCGCCCGATGCCGCCAGCTTCTCCATGCTGCAGGAGCAGCTCACCCAGGTGCTCGACTCGCTTGCCGATCGTGAGCGCAAGGTTATCGAGCTGCGCTTTGGCCTTGTCGACGGGCATCCCCGCACGCTCGAGGAAGTCGGCCGCGAGTTTGGCGTCACGCGCGAGCGTATCCGCCAGATCGAGTCCAAGACCTTGGCCAAGCTCCGCCACCCGAGCCGCAGCAGCAAGCTCAAAGACTATATCGAAAGCTAGTCAAGCAAGAAGCGCCCTCAAGCACATCCGCTTGGGGGCGCTTTCATGTGGTCATTGGGGACGTCCTCAATAACTAGGTCGGAAAAAATCTCAAAAAAGTTCTTGCCCTAAGCTGATTCGTCCGTATAATAAACTTCGTTGCTTGAGAGCACGC
>URKC01000141.1:0-2236 GCA_900548295.1 uncultured Collinsella sp. | reverse complement strand
GAATACGCAGACGCCCCGTTGTCCGCTCCAACTATCTTACGCGGTTCTAACGAACCGCGTTTTTTGTTGACGCTGCGCGAGCCCCGGGCACCCCATCTTGCCCCTCAATCGTCGGTCGCGTACATAGAGTACGCTTCCCTCCTCTTTCGCGGCAACCTGGGGCACCCGGAGCCCGCTCGCTGTCGTGGCCGGGGAAGTGGGTCTTCCGTTCTTTTCACTAATCGATTGATTCGCCCCAGGAGGCTCGAGCCCGTGAGGGAGCGAGCGTTTGGGGCGTGGCTGTGGCGTTGTTTGCCGCGAACGTTCGCTTTGGGCGTATCATCGTGGGCATCTCGCAAAACCTCGTTGCAAGGGAGACTCGTCCCATGGCTACAGAAAAGTCTTCTTCGCGCTCATGGATGTCCGACGCCGCGATCTATCAGATCTACCCGCGCTCGTTTAAGGATTCGACTGGTTCGGGTCTGGGCGATATCGCGGGCATTACCCAGCAGATGGACTATCTTGAGCAGCTGGGTATCGAGGCCATCTGGCTGAGCCCGTTTTACCCATCGCCTCTTGTCGATGGTGGCTATGATGTGGCGGACTACTGCGATGTCGACCCACGTCTCGGCTCGCTTGACGACTTCGATGACATGATCGCTGCGGCTCATGCGCGCGGCATCAAGGTCATCGTCGACATCGTGCCTAACCATTCATCCAACCAGCACCCCTGGTTCAAAGCCGCTCTTGCCGCCGGCCCCGGATCGCCCGAGCGCGCCCGTTATATCTTCCGCGATGGTCGCGGCGAGCACGGCGAGCTGCCTCCCACCAATTGGAATGCCAACTTTGGCGGCCCCGCCTGGACGCGTGTTGCGGACGGTCAGTGGTATCTGCACATGTTTACGCCCGAGCAGCCGGACTTTGACTGGTCATGCCCCGAGGTTCACGCGTTCTTTTGCGACGTCCTGGCGTTTTGGAGCGATCGAGGCGTCGATGGCTTTCGCATTGATGTGGCGCACGGTCTCGCCAAGGACCTCGACCGCGATGACCTCGACCGGTGGCATCTCGCCGAGGGCGATGACATGGTTGACGACGGCACCCATCCGCTGTGGGACCGCAACGAGGTCCACGAGATCTATCGCGAGTGGCGCCGCGTGTTCGACCGCTATAATCCGCCGCGCAGCGCCGTTGCCGAGGCGTGGGTGCTGCCCGAGCGCCAGTATCTCTACGCGCGCCCCAGCGAGCTTGGCCAGACATTCAACTTTGAGTTCGCCAAGGCTACTTGGACCTATGATGACATGCACGCTGCAATCGAGGAGGGCTTGAAGGCGGCCATCGAATCCGATTCCGCCTCGACCTGGGTACTCTCCAACCACGACGTGCCGCGCGTGGCGACACGCTATGCCCTGCCGCAAATCAATGCGACGCGCTACCATCAGATTGCGCTCGACTGGCTCTTACGCGACGGGTCGTCTTATGACGAGGACCGTGAACTCGGTGAGCGCCGCGCGCGGGCGGCCCTTTTGCTTGAGTTGGCGCTTCCGGGCTCGGCATACGTGTATCAGGGTGAGGAGCTCGGCCTTTTTGAGGTGGCTGACATCCCATGGGCTGCACTCGAAGATCCCACTGCGACCAATACGCACGGACCGAAGCGCGAGAAGGGGCGCGACGGCTGTCGTGTGCCCCTGCCGTGGGTGGCAGCGGACGATCCCGCGCAAGGCGGATCGTTTGGGTTTTCGCCGGCGGACGCCGATGCGGCGCCCCATCTGCCGCAGCCTGCATGGTTTTCCGATTACGCTGCCGATGGGGAAGAAGCGGACCCGACATCGATGCTTGCGCTCTATCGTGACGCCCTCTGGCTGCGGCGCAAGCTGCGCGGGTGCGCCAACGATCTTGCGTGGCTCGATCTTGACGGGCGCACCGGCCTTGCGGATGGTGCCGAGGGCGCTGAGGGTGGCGTCATCGCCTATCGCCGCGATAACGGCTGGGCGTGTGTGACGAACTTCGGTGCAGCACCCGTGGAGCTGCCGGCGGGCAGGGTCCTGCTCACTTCATCACCGCTTGCAGACGGCAGGCTCGCGCAGGACAGCTCTGCCTGGATCATGCTCGGTGAGATGTAAAGACCTCTTGCGGCGAGTTTGAGTTTGCCTGCACCTTCCGTGGCGGCTGATGTCTTCGCGAGGTTCGCGAGGGCGTCGCAAAACTTTTCAAAAAAAGTTCTTGCATAGGATGCGGGCATCACGTAAGATTAATCCTC
>URKC01000140.1:0-2630 GCA_900548295.1 uncultured Collinsella sp. | reverse complement strand
CGCCCCATGCGCTTTGGCAAGTCGCTCATCGCCGACGTGCTCCACGGCGGCAACACCGAGCGCATTCGCCAGATGCATCTGGACGAGGACTGCGGCTATGGTGAGCTGTCGAGCGAATCGGTCGGGCGCATCAAGGACATCATCGGCCAGCTGTGCGGCCGCGGTTATTTGGCTACCTCGCAGGGGCAGTACCCGGTCGTGGGGCTGGGCCCGCGCGCCGGCGAGGTCGAGGACGAGGCGTTTGCCTTTACCGTTAAGCGTCGTGCGTCCAAGCGCAAGGCTTCGGCCCGCGCCCGCCGTGCGGTGGATCTGCTGCGTGAGGAGGCCGAGCTGGACCAGCGCCCGCGCGTTGGCGACGATGCCGAGCTGTTCGAGCGCCTGCGCGCCCTGCGCAAGGAAATCTCGACCGAGCTTGAGATGGCGCCGTACATGGTCTTTTCCGACAAGGCCCTGCGCGGCCTATGCCGCCTGCGCCCGCAGACGCGCGACGAGCTTGTCCAGGTCAACGGCATCGGCGAGAAAAAGGCCGACGCCTTTGGCGAGCAGTTTATGGCGGCGATTGAAGAGTTTGAGTCCGAGCATGCGCGGGATGGAGCGTAACGATGGCAACCGACGATAAAACCGACCGCGCTGGCGTATCCGCCGTGCCGCTGTACCAGCAGGTCATGGACGACCTGAAGGGCGAGATCGCGCGCGGCGTGTACGCGGCCGGCTCGCGCATTCCTTCCGAGATGGAGCTCGCGAAGTCCTACGGCGTGGGGCGCATCACCGTACGCCGTGCCATCGAGGAGCTGTCGCGCGCGGGCTACCTCAACCGCCAGCAGGGGAGGGGCACCTTTGTATGCGCTCCCAAGCTCAAGCGCAAGATTCGCCAGAAGGGTGACGTCCAGAGCTTTACTGAGGGTTGTGCTGCCAACGACATGGTGCCCGGAGCGCGCCTGGTATCGCGCACGGTGGTTGCGGCGACGCGCGAGGATGCGGCGTTCTTTGGCATGGAGCCCGGCTGCGAGCTCATCGTGGTCGAGCGCGTGCGCACGGCCGACGGCATCCCCGTCATGCTTGAGAACAACGCCTTTGTGCTCGCCGACCATCCCTATCTGCAGACGCTGGCCGATAAGGACCTCACCGATAACTCAATCTTTGCGCTCGTTGCCGAGCATTCGGGTCGCGCGCCGCTCAAGTCCGACCCCTGCACCGTGGAGATTGCGCTTGCCGATGCTCAGGCGGCCCCGCTGCTGGAGGTGCCGGTCGGCGAGCCGCTCTTCTATATGGAGGCGTACTTTACCGATGCGGACGAGCAGCCCTTGCTGCTCGGGCGCCAGAAGATAGTGGGCTCGCGCTACGTGTTCGACATCTAGCGGTCATAGATAGAACAACATAGAACAAATTTGGTGAAATGACTTCACCGGTGACAGCTTGCGTGCTATAAATAGAACAACATAGAATGACAGCAGGTACGAGCTGCTGTCGTTCAAAGTTGCCACATAAGGAGGAGCGTTACCGTGAACGCACACGATCTGATTCAGGAAATTATCGAGCGCAAGGGTAAGATCGAGAACGTCTTTTGGATCGCCTGCGGCGGTTCGATGATCGACCTGATGCCGGCTAACGAGCTGCTCAAGCGCGAGGCCACTACGTTTGCCTCGACGGTCTACACCGCGCGCGAGTTTTGCCTGATGGCCCCCAAGAGCCTGGGGCCGAAGTCGCTCGTCGTCGCCTGCAGCCACAGTGGCAACACGCAGGAGGTCATCGACGGTTGCGAGATGGCGTTGACTGCCGGCGCCGAGGTCGTGACCATGACCGACTATGCGGGCTCCAAGATCGACAGCGGCAAGTGGACAACCTGGGTCTATCCGTGGGGCAAGGGCGAGTCGCAGGCCGAGGTCCCGCAGGGCATCGGCGTTCTGATGGCTGCCGAGCTGCTCGACCAGCAGGAAGGCTACGAGGCGCTCGCCGACATGTACGCTGGCCTCAAGCAGATGGATGCGCTGCTGCCCGCCGCCCGCGAGAAGGTCAACACCGAGCTGGGCGATCGCTTTGCCGAGCTCTGTCAGCAGCACAAGTTCTTCTATATCCTGGGGTCCGGCCCCAACTTTAGCCAGACCTACGCCATGGCCATCTGCTCGCTCATGGAGATGCAGTGGCAGCACTGCTGCTATATCCACTCTGGCGAGTACTTCCACGGCCCGTTCGAGGCCACCGAGCCCGGCGTGTTCTACTTTGTGCAGCTCGGATCGGGCGAGTGCCGCCCCATGGAGGAGCGCGCGTTGGCGTTCCTCAACACGCACACCGATACGGTCATGGTGCTCGATGCGCTCGAGTACGGCGTGGGCGAGGTACCCGCCAGCGTGCGTTCGTTCCTGGAGCCGATCTTCTTCTACAACATGAGCTGCGAGCTGCGCGCCGCCCGCGGCAAGGTCTTCGACCACAGCCCCGAGGTTCGTCGCTACATGGGCGTTGAGCAGTACTAAGTAGCGGGGAAAGCGAACTTTTACGACGGGGCCTTCGCCACGCGCGGGCCCCGTTTTGCGTTGTGGCGGCTGGATTTGTGTTTGCGCGAAAACGAAGGTGAATACTTTTCCGCGAAGTGAACGACCTATTTTGGACCCCCGAAGCATCCACACTTTTTG
>URKC01000139.1:0-2807 GCA_900548295.1 uncultured Collinsella sp. | reverse complement strand
CTGCTCTACAGTCCTGCGCAAGACGGAAAGCACATTAAGTGCTTTCCTTTGCGTGCGGAACTCGCGACAAACTTAACCCCCGCCCTCAGCCCCGGAAGCCCTCCCGGATGGCCCCAAAAAATTTTTCAAAAAAGTTGTTGCGCGCCGGACAGACTTCTGTGTATACTAATCCCCGCAGCGCACGCGAGCGGAAACAAACGCGAACGACTGCCTGGGGAGTTAGCTCAGTTTGGTTAGAGCGCCGGCCTGTCACGTCGGAGGTCGCGGGTTCGAGCCCCGTACTTCCCGCCAACGCAATTAAAGCCACGTCTTCGGACGTGGCTTTTTGCGTTTGATGCACTTTGTTTCGATAGAACGATCGCCCTGGCGCATCTTCGCCCAGAATCCCCGCCCCTTCGGGAACGCAAGTAAAATCTAATAAGCATATCTGTCTAAACAACAGCTTTGTTGCGCAACACCTGTTCAACGAGACAGGGGGTTAGGTTATACTAAATTGCACTGTAGGCCGCATCTGATGCATTTCGCTCCAAGCGCGGCACTCAGTGGATATCCGATTTACCATTTGGATGTCCTAGCGGTCATTTAGCGTCTCGACACAAGCTCGGCCCCGGAGCTCGTTCGAGCTGTTCGTATTCCTTGAAAGGGGAAAAATGGACATATCGAGGAAGACTGATTACGCCCTTCGTATGCTGGCGATGCTTGCCGAGGATCCGGAGCGTTTGCTTTCTGTTCGCACCGCTGCCGAAGAGGTCAATGTTCCGTATTCGTTTGCCCGCTCGATTCAGCACGGTTTGGTCCAGGCCGGTATTGTGGAGAGCCTGCGTGGCGTCCACGGTGGCATGCGTCTCAAGGTCAGTCCGGACGACGTCACCATTCGTCAGGTCGTCGAGGCCGTTCAGGGCCCTATGGTTATGAATGATTGCACCGCACCCGATGGCGACTGTGCGCGCATGGGCACGTGCTGCTATCATCCCCTGTGGGCCGGAGCTCAAGCGTTGATGCGCGACTACCTCGATTCCGTTTCGCTCGGCGACATCGTCGCTCACCGCCAGTTCCCGGCCGTCGATCCCAAGTTCGCCGACCGCGAAGCGTTTCCCGAGTACGCCACCTGTGCGTATACATGCCGGGAGGAATAGCGCCGCATAAGGAGCATAGATATGATTCAGGACCCCTTTCGTTCGATGATTCGTTCGGAAGGGGTCCTGCGTTATCGCGACCTTCCGTGGCGCCGCACGCGCGATCCGTACATCATTTGGCTTTCTGAGGTCATGTTGCAGCAAACACAGGTGCCACGCGTGGAGACGCGTATGCCGGCGTGGCTCGATCGCTTTCCGACCGTGCAGGCGCTTGCCCAAGCCGCGCCTTCCGATGTTTTGGACGCTTGGCAGGGCATGGGCTACAACCAACGCGCTCTGGCGCTCCACAAGGCCGCTCAGCGCGTTGTGGAGGACTGGGACGGTGAGTTTCCGCGTGAGACGCGTGACTTGGTCGCTCTGCCTGGTATTGGCCCGGCAACGGCGCAAGGTATCCGGTCGTTTGCGTTTGATCTTCCGGGCGTGTATCTGGAGACCAACGTGCGCACGGTCTTTCTGCATCACTTCTTTCCCGATGTACCGGCTGTTCCCGATCGCGAGCTGGTGCCGCTGATTCAGGCGGCCTGTCCGGCGGCCCCCGGTGCGGCGACCGACGAGATCGCTCCCTTTGCCGTGCCGCTCGATGATGCCGACACGCCACGCGCATGGTATTACGCGTTGCTGGATTACGGCGCATATCTAAAAAAGACGTTGCCCAATCCGTCCAGGCGCTCGGCGGGCTATAGCCGTCAATCAAAGTTTGAGGGCTCACGTCGCCAAAAGCGCGCGCATATCGTGCGCATGTTGCTGGCAGCGCGCGATGGCCAACCGGCGGGGATTACGCTTGCTGATGCCGTGGTGGGCGTTAACGATATGGAAGCGGCGGCTGGGCGCGGGCCGGTCGAGCGCGAGCTTGTCGCGGGCATTCTGGCCGACCTGGAGCGTGAGGGCTTTTGCCGAGCCGAGGGCGATCGCTGGCTGAGCATCTAGCCCGTGCAAATCTGAAGAACAGGATTGTAAGGTTTAGATTTCCGACATGAGGGCATCCTAAAGACGAGGCCGCTCGAAGCCTACGGGCGGCATGCGTTGAAGGGAAGTACACCTATGGATTTTGAGAATTCTCAAACCAAGAAGAACCTCGAGACCGCTTTTGCCGGTGAGTCCCAGGCACACACCAAGTATCGCTACTATGCCTCCAAGGCCAAGAAGGACGGCTACGTTCAGATCTCGAACATCTTTGCCGAGACCGCTGGCAACGAGTCCGAGCACGCCAAACTGTGGTTTAAGTATCTGCACGATGGCGCCGTCCCCGATACCCTGGACAATCTGCGCGATGCCGCCGCGGGTGAGAACTACGAGTGGACCACGATGTACGACGAGTTTGCCAAGACCGCCGAGGAAGAGGGCTTTGCCGAGATTGCCGCAAAGTTCCGTGGTGTCGCCGCCGTCGAGAAAGCCCACGAGGAGCGCTACAACAAGCTCGTCGAGCGCATCGAGTCGGGCGAGGTGTTTGAGCGTGAGGGCGTAAAGGTGTGGAAGTGCCTGAACTGCGGGCACCTGCATGTGGGTGCCGAGGCACCCGAGGTGTGCCCGGTGTGCAACCATCCCAAGGCGTACTTTGAGGAGCAGGTGGTGAACTACTAGCGCGTGGCGCTGGCTGCTGCGGAGCGCAGGGCGGGAGGCCGGATCGCCTTCCCTCCCCGCTCACGGCTCCGCAGGGTCGCGTTGAGGGAA
>URKC01000138.1:0-2885 GCA_900548295.1 uncultured Collinsella sp. | reverse complement strand
TTTGAAAGGCACCTTGCTCGCGCTGACGGGTTCTCGCTTTCGTTGACGGAATCATCGGCGTTGCCATTCTTTTTAATAGGGTTATCGTATTATTGAGGCTGTTTGTTGCCGCGCTTAGTTTTGTTGAGGGGCTTTGTTGGACAGCTATTTTACTCTGCAATCGAATATTGAGGTTTCGGGCGAGTTTGTGGACCGCAAGAGCCGGTTTATTGCCCAGCTTGTCCATATTGAGTCCGAGGATGAGGCGAATGCCTTTATCGAGATGGTTCGCAAGCGTCATTACGACGCTCGACACAATGTTCCCGCGTGGATTTTGGTCGATGGACGCGAGCGCCAGAGCGATGATGATGAGCCGAGCCGCACGAGCGGTATGCCGACACTCGAGGTGTTGCGCGGTGCGGAGCTCAAAAATGTTTGCTGCGTAGTGACACGCTATTTTGGTGGTACGTTGTTGGGGCCCGGTGGCTTGGTACGCGCCTATACCGCGGCGACGCAGGCGGCGGTGGCCGCGGCTCAGGAGGCCGGGCAGATCGTCGAGATGACGAGTGTCGTGCCTGTTGACGTGCATGTGGCCTATCCGCAGTATGAGCAGGTGCTTCGCTTGGCTCAGGATTCCGGTGCCAAGGTTTCGGATACCGAGTACGCGGATGCCGTGACGATTCATTTGGTGTTTAAGGCGGGGGAGCAGGAGCC
Organism: uncultured Collinsella sp.; assembly: GCA_900548295.1. Lineage (GTDB taxonomy): Bacteria > Actinomycetota > Coriobacteriia > Coriobacteriales > Coriobacteriaceae > Collinsella. Next base: position 2,192 of record URKC01000138.1, on the reverse strand, counting down.
GTTTTGCGTTAAGATGCGCGAGCTTATGGCGGGGCGCGAGGAGATTGAGGTCGGCGCTCCCGAATTTGCCGAGTTCTAACGACGACGGCCGGCGTGCTTTTGGATGAATCCCAAGCGCGCCGGCCATCGTTTTATGTTGTCGCCGTTTACTCGGCGAGCTGCTTTAGCACATCGCAGGCGATGTCGACGGCGTCGTCGATGCAGCCGGGGCAGCTGCGGAGCGGACCCTGGTCCGATCCGACGCCTTTGAGCGTGCCGCAGACGGTCGTGGTGTTCTTCTCGCCAAAGCGCTTGGCAATCTCGCGCGACAGCTTGTAGGTCTGGCCCTTGGTCTTGGGGTTCTCCATACCGTCGCTCATCACAAAGCCCATGATGGCCACGGCGCCCGAGATGGCGCCGCAGGTCTCGGTCATGCCGCCCATGCCGGCGCCAAAGCCCTCGGTGAGGGTAAAGGCGATCTGGGGGTCGAGCCCCACAGCGGGCGCGAGCGTGCAAGCGACAGCCTGGGCGCAGTTAAAGCCGCGGGCGTGGTACTCGGCAGCCTGAGCCTGACAGGCGGTGATGTCGAGCTGGGCTGTATCGATTTGCTTCATCGGTGTCTCCTTGATTACGGTGTACCCGCCTATGGTACCCTTGCTGGCGCATTCGCTTATCGAGACCGCAGTGCATATCTCATTGTTTTTCGCCATCGAACACTTTCTTAAGATTTGGGACAAATAAACCTGATTAATTTGTCCCATAACCTATCGGCGGGATGGGTTGAGAGGGGTGCGGGGTAGCGGTATCGTGAACCGAATAAAAACAAAACCCAAGTAAGGGAGTTGGATATGAGCGAGCAGACCATCGGAACTACATGTGTTCAGGGCGGCTATCACCCGGGAGATGCCGAGCCGCGCCAGGTGCCCATCTACCAGTCCACCACGTGGAAGTACGACACGTCCGAGCACATGGGCAAGCTGTTTGACCTAGAGGAGTCGGGCTACTTCTACAGCCGTTTGCAGAACCCCACGTGCGATCTCGTTGCCGCCAAGATCTGCGAGATGGAGGGCGGCACCGCTGCGATGCTCACGAGCTCGGGCATGGCTGCGAATTTCCTCGCGATCTTTAACGTGGTCGGTGCCGGCGATCATGTGGTCGCGAGCTCTGCCATTTACGGCGGTACGTATAACCTGCTCGCCCACACCATGGGCCGCATGGGCGTGACCTGCACGTTCGTCGCCCCCGACTGCACCGACGAGGAGCTGGAGGCGGCCTTTGAGCCCAATACCAAGCTCGTCTTTGGCGAGACGATCGCAAACCCCGCCCTTGCCGTGCTCGATATTGAGCGCTTTGCCAAGGCCGCACATGACCACGGCGTGCCGCTGATGGTCGACAACACCTTCCCGACGCCCGTGATGTGCCGTCCCTTTGAGTGGGGCGCCGACATCGTTACGCACTCCACCACCAAGTACATGGATGGACATGCTGCCTACCTGGGCGGCGTGATCGTTGACCACGGCCAGTTTGACTGGATGGCCCATGCAGACAAGTTCCCGGGTCTCACCACGCCCGACGAGAGCTACCACGGCGTGACGTATGCCGAGAAGTTCGGTCGCGAGGGTGCCTTCATTACCAAGGCAACCGCTCAGCTCATGCGCGACCTTGGCCCCATGCAGAACCCGCAGGCGGCGTTCTTCTTGAACAGCTCGCTCGAGAGCCTGCATGTGCGCATGCCGCGTCATTGCGAGAACGGCCTGGCCGTTGCCAAGTTCTTGCAGAGCCATCCCAAGGTGCGCTTCGTGAGCTATCCAGGCCTGGAGGGCGATAAGTACTATGACCTGGCTCAGAAGTACATGCCTAACGGTACCTGCGGCGTCGTGAGCTTTGGCTTTAACGGTGGTCGCGCGGCGGCCGAGACCTTTATGAAGAGCCTTAAACTTGCCCAGATCGCCACGCATGTGGCTGACGCCCGCACCTGCTGCCTGCATCCTGCTAACGCTACGCATCGCCAGATGAACGATGAGGAGCTCATCGCCTGTGGCATCTCTGCCGACATGGTGCGCCTGTCGTGCGGCCTCGAGGACACGGCCGATCTGATTGCCGACCTTGAGCAGGCGCTCGAGCAGTGCTAGGCTAGCGTTCGCACAAGGCGCCGATGCTGGCAGAAAGCTTCGGCGACCTTTAGTTCCGATTCCGTAGGCGGGGCCCCAATC
>URKC01000137.1:0-2958 GCA_900548295.1 uncultured Collinsella sp. | reverse complement strand
GGGCCGTTATGGGCTTAGGGCGCTCAGTTTTAATGGCTGGGACGGAGGGATTCGAACCCCCAACAGCCGGCACCAAAAACCGGAGTTCTACCGTTGAACTACGTCCCAATGTGTGGTGTTGCCCAAAAGCAACTCGTCTAGTTTACCTAATCTGCGAGGGCATCGCAAACGCCGTCGAGTAGGCGTACGGCGAGCGTCTGCGCGTCGCTGGCCGTGAAGGTGCCGTTGTAGCGCGTCATGCCCGTGAGCTCAATGCGAATGCGAGCCGGCTTCTGCTGCGCGGCGACATTGGCGGTGCGGATGCGCTGGGCCAGGTTGTGGCACTCGGCGAGGGCAATCGTGGCGCGTGGCGCGGCGTCGGCGGGCAGCTCGTCGCTTGCGATCTCGAGCACCAGGTCAACGTCGGTTGGGACCTCGGAGTCGCAGAGCATCATGCCGCTGTTGTCGGTCGTTGCCGTGGCGATGTTCCACATGCGCGAAGCAACGCTGCGTGCGATGGGGTCCTCACCGATAACGGCGATCTGGAAGCGCTCGAGCACGTTGGCGGCGCGAGCAAAACCGATGCGGGACTCGGCTTCGGTGACCGAGGGCTTGCCCTCCCACACATGGTGCAGGCGGTTGATGTAGGCGTAGGTGTCCTGGAAGGCCATGCCGTCGGCAAACAGGCCGACATTTTCCTGGAACTGCTGCAGGGCGGCCTCGGTATGCGGACCAAAGTAGCCGTCGTCTTCGCCACAGGCAAAGCCCAAAACGTTGAGAGCGCGCTGCAGGGCCTTGACGTCGGCGCCGTGAAAATTGGGCATGCGAAGATACAGGGTGCGGTCGCCCAGCTTATACGAGGCGTCGACCAGGGCGCTCCAGCAGGGGATATCGACAGCATAACCGGCCGCAAGGCCGCTATCGAGCCTAAACGTGCCAACGGCCTGCTCGGTGGTGGTGCCAAAGCGCTTGTCGGCGACCTCGTCGGCATCGATGGTGTAACCGAGCTGCAGAAGGCGGGACTGAACATCCTCGACGGCTGCTCCCTGCATGCCCGTGGTAATAGGTTCCATGAACGAACCCCTTTCGGCGTACGATTCGTACTATTTTGAGCGCGTGTCGGATAGACAACGCGAGACAATGCATAAACATGCACTCAACAGTGTAGCAACTTGTACCCAAACGCGCTGCCCACAGGTTTTGTGACCCCCGCTAGTTGAGGCGCTCCACAAAGAAATCTGCCATGGAGAGGAACAGTTCGCGTGCGTGCGGGTCAAGCTCAACGTTCTCGATGGCAGCCTTGGCTTTTGCGGTCAGGTCCAGCGCGTAGGCGTGAGCATATTCGATGGAGCCGGTCTGCTGGAAGATCTCCACGGCGCGCGCGAGCTGCGCGGGGTCCTCGGTGCCCGAGGAAAGGATTGCCTCGACCTCGTCGTGATGGCGCTCATCAGACAGGGCATGCACGGCAACGAGGGTGCGCTTGCCCTCGGTGATATCGGTGCGGAAGTCCTTGTTGGCGGCCTCCTTGGTGCCGATCAAGTTGAGCAGGTCGTCTTGAATCTGGAAGGCAAGGCCCGTGTGCAGCCCAAAGGCGCGCAGTGCCTCAATCTGCTCTTCGCTGCCGCCGCCGATAATGGCTCCGGCGGCAAGCGGCGTCGCTCCGCTGTAGTACGCGGTCTTGTGCGTCGCCATGTCCAGATAATCGTCGACCGAAATGTCAAAGCGCCCGTCGCGGACCCAGCCCAGGTCGAGCGCCTGGCCCTCGATGGTACGGACGATCATCTCGGTAAGCTCGTGGAGCACGCGAAGCTTCACGTCGGACTCCAGCGTGGGGTCGTCGAGAACCGTCTTGGTGACCATGGTGAGCGCCAGGTCACCGCAGTTGATGGCAAGACCGGTGCCCTCGGTAAGGTGCATGCAGGGCTTGCCGCGACGAATCTGCCCGTTGTCGGCGATGTCGTCGTGGATGAGTGCGCCCGACTGAAAGTGCTCGATGGCCGCCGCTGCGCTGCGGGCGCTCTCAAAGCTGCCGCCTACCGCAGCGGCGGCGAGCATGCAGATGAGCGGGCGGTGGCGCTTGCCAGCGTTTGCCGTAAATGCCGAGAGCGGGGTATACAGGTAGCGCTCGATATCGGCGGAAGTCGCCTGTCCGTCAAAGAACGTGGCCAGATAGTCGTTAATCTGGTCAAAGTGCTGGGCTAAAAAGCTGGTAAACGGACTGGACACGGGTTCTCGCATTCTTTGATAGGTTGCATCGTTGCATTATGCAGACAACATATTGCCACATTAGGGCGTCGAGCGCGGCGGTTGAAGACGATTGGTCCATGCGGCCGCAAGTGCGGTAGGGGCTTGGCTAGATAAGCCCAAAGTGTTCGAGCGCGGTGACGACGCCGTCGTGGTCGATGCTGTCGGTGACATAGTCGGCCTTTTCCTTGAGGAAGTCCGGCGCGTTGCCCATGGCGATGCCAACATCGACCGTTTCCATAAGGGCGACGTCGTTGCTCGCATCGCCGATGCCGTACACGGTGCCGTGGTTTGGCACCAGGGCGTCAAGCACAGCCTGGATGCCGGTTCGCTTGGTGCACTCGCGGGGGGAGATTTCGGTCACCTCGAGCTCGAGTTCGTTAAAGCAGAGCAGCGGCTCGATCTCTTTATCCTGGGCGATGCGGTTGGCGAGCTTCGTAGACATGAGGATCTTGTAGGCGCTGTAATGCTTGAGCTTTGTGACGGCATCGCCTACGGTACGGGCGTATCCGTACGTCTCGGGGGCGTCCGCGCTCATGCGCACGACGCGATCAAGACCTTCAAAGCGAATCACCTCGTCCGATTGCTCAAGATACGGGGCTAGGCGTTGCAGCAAGCCGGGGCTCATGGCTGCATTTCGCACAACGCGTCCGTCGAGTTCGACGTAGCCTCCCGCCAAGCAGACAATTCCTGCCCACGGCAGCTCGAGTAGCTTGGGATGAATGCAGCTCAGTG
>URKC01000136.1:0-2969 GCA_900548295.1 uncultured Collinsella sp. | reverse complement strand
CCAGCGCTGCATGAGCGACTTCATTATGGGTATCAACATGCTCTCTAACATGCGCCTGTGCTCCAACGTGCCGGCCCAGTCGATCGTCCAGACGGCGCTCGGTGGCCATCAGTCGGTCAACGACTACATCCGTCCCGGCGGTCGTGTCTACGAGCAGCGCAACTTTGTGTATGAGGCACTCAACAAGATCGATGGCATCTCGGTGGTCAAGCCGCGCGCGGCGTTCTATATCTTCCCCAAGATGGATGTTAAGAAGTTCAACATCACCGATGACGAGCAGTTTGCCCTCGACCTGCTGCACGAGAAGAAGATTCTGATCACGCGCGGCGGCGGCTTTAACTGGGCCGAGCCCGATCACTTCCGCATCGTGTACCTGCCGCGCATGGAAGTGCTCAAAGAGTCGCTCGAAGACCTCGCCGATTTCTTTGATCACTACCGCCAGGCGTAGGGGATAGAAGTTCCGCACTATGAAAAGCTCCCTGCAGTTGTTTTGCTGCAGGGAGCTTTCTTGAATCGGCGGAACTAAATAACGATTCCGCAACAGTGGTCGATTTCGTGTTGGATGATCTCGGCGGTGTAGCCCGAGAAGTTTTTGATGCGGTGGACGAAATTCTCGTCCAAATACTCAACCTTAATGCGGCGATAGCGAGTACAGGGGCGCTCGCCGGAAAGCGAGAGACATCCTTCGCTCGTCTGATAGGAATTGACCTGCTCAAGAATTTGAGGGTTGTACATCAGCAGCGCCCTGTTGCCGTCCTTTACGCAGATGATGCGTTTGCGCACGCCAATCATGTTGGCGGCAAGGCCCACGCACTCGTGCTCATGCTCATGGAGCGTATCCAGGAGGTCCTGCCCGGTCGCGGCATCGTTGGGTCCCGCGTCTTCGGAAGGCAGGCGCAAAAAGAACTCGGATTTCATGATGGGCTTAATCATGGCGGGCTCCTCATGTCTCGTGCTTTCGTGGACTTTTAATAATAGCGCGGAAGGAAAGCTGCGCGTCAGCGTTACAATCTTTCAACGTTGGACCATGTTGTCGGATCCGTCGCGTGCGGCGTCTGACGTGAGTCTAGGGCTCATGCTCGCCCTGGACTGTTCCTCTGGGGCGATGCGACTGTCGTTCCAAGAGGAAGGAAATGCGTGGGGAGCAAATCTCAGCAACAAGTTCAAGTAGCGCCATCGGCCACTTCGGCGTTTCTCGCCGTAATGTATATCGCGGCCTTTGTTGCCGCGTTTAACGAGAACATCATTAACGTGGCGTTGCACGACATCATGGCGGCCTTTTCGGTGAGTGCCACCACGGCGCAGTGGCTTGTTTCGGGCTACATGATCATGACGTCGATCTTTACGGCCATCATGGCCTTTCTTTCCGGTCGTTTCTCGACGCGCAGGCTGCTGTTTTTCGCATGCGGATGCATGGTCGCCGGAGAAGTCCTGTGCCTGGTCGCCCCAACGTTTACCGTCTTGCTGCCAAGTCGCATTTTGCAGGCTGCGGGATCGGGCATCTTGTTTCCGCTCATGATGAATGTGGTGCTATCTTGTGCTCCGCGCGAGAAGCTCGGTCTGTATCTGAGCCTGGGCGGTGCCTGCATTACGCTAGGGCCGGCGTTTGGGCCCGTGATTAGTGGTCTTATGTGCACGTTGTTTGGCTGGAGGGCGGTGTTCGTAGTGCCGCTGGTGGGCGGTGTCGTGGTCGCCGCGGCGGCAGCAAAGCTCGTTCGAAATGTTGGAGAGCGCTCGAACACTAAGCTTGAATTGGTATTGTCGTGGCGCTGACTGTTGTGGTGTATGCCGGTGTCGGTTTGGTGCTGAGCCCCTCGCAAACGGCCGGCTTGGAGACGCTGCCCGCCGCTGAGCATCCTCACGGAACGGCATTGCTCAACACGTGGAACATGATTGCCGCGTCGTTTGGTCCGTCGCTGTTTATCGGCCTGCTTTCGAGTTCTGCGGTGGCTGCTGGCGCCGCAGGCGTTGCGTCGGACGTTGCCCAGGCGATAGGATTTGCAGCCGCCGTGCGCGTGGCGGCCGTGATTGCCGTTGTCGGGTTCGCGGTGTCGCTGGTGTACGCTCGCCGCGAGTCGCACATGTCGCATTAATGTGTGCACATAGATTCTGCAGTTAGATTGGGTGACGACACCATAAACTAATGGACGTTTTGCCGAGAGGCATGAATGTTTAAAGCGCAAAGAGTGCGCGACGGGCCCCGCGAATGGGGCGATGATGCCCGAGAGGGCCAAGAAGGAGTCTCATGTCTGAGAACGAAGAGATCATGAACGAGACCGAGAACGAGACCATGGCTGCCGAGGTTGAGGCAGTCGAGACCGTGGAGACCGAAGCTGCTGAGGTTGAGGCTGCTGACGAGGTTTCCGCCGAGGAGGCCGAGGTTGTCGAGGCCGCCGCTGATTACGATGACGAAGAGCTGATGGACAAGATGCAGAAGGCCGCCCGCCTGCTGCGCAGCCGTCGCTTTGCTATTTCCAAGGAGGAGGAGGCCAAGGCCGAGCGCATGGCGAACATCGAGCGCGCCATCAAGCTTCTTGACCTCAAGCCCAAGATGGAGCAGAAGGAAATGTCCGACCTGCTGGGCATGCGCCTTCGTGAGCTCGATGGCCTGATGGCCGAGGCCGAGGCTGCCGATCTGGTCGGCCGCATCGACGACGCCGAGGGCGATATGCGCAAGATCGTCGTCTTCGCTGCCGAGGATGCCGCTGAGGGCCTGACCGAGCTTGCCAACAAGAAGGAGAAGCTCCTGCCCGAGCTTTCTTACGAGGAGGCCACCGAGCTGATGGCCGCTCTCGATAAGGTTATCGCTCCGCTCGTCGCCATGGGCCTGGACGAGGACCGCGGTCCTCGCGGCGGCCGTGACGAGCGCGGTGGCCGTGGCGGCGACCGTGGCGGTCGCGGCGGCTTTGGCGGCAACCGTGGCGGCTATGGCGATCGCGGTGGCAACCGTGGCGGCTTCGGCGGCAACC
>URKC01000135.1:0-3018 GCA_900548295.1 uncultured Collinsella sp. | reverse complement strand
GCACCGTCTTCTATGGGATGTGTACCAGGTCCCTAAAGTAAACGTTGCCCGTCGCCTCTTCGAAAATCCAGATGTTGAGATAGATGTCGTTGAGGTCGTTGTTCACATCAAAGTCCGGGTCGTCGAAGGTGCCTACAAAGGTGAGCATGGCGCGCGTTTCCTCGCCCGCTGCGACCTGCTGGCGCATGCGCACATCGCGGACCACGCCTTTGACGTAGGCATAGGAGTCCACATCGCCAAACATCATATCGACATCGGTATTGTTGGTCACCGTAAAGACGAGCGCCGCGTCTCCGTAGCCGTCGGTGTCCTTGCCCACGCAGGTAACATGGACGTTTTCGTCTGCCTCAAGGTCGATGGGGAACTGTTCTTGGGAATCGGGACCCAAGCTCTGGGGATCGACGATGTCTCGTCTATTTTGTCGAAGCTCGCCGGGGGTTCGGTTTTCTCGATGGCTTTGGTGCTGCCACGATCCGGTTCGCATGTTCCGGTTTTGCCATCGATGTTGTTGCAGCCCGTCAGAGCGAACGAGCAGGCAGCGACGACGAGCGCGGTCGCGCAGAGGGTGCCTAGGCGTTCCATGGATCCTCCTTGCCGTAGAGATGCTGGAAGGTTGTGCGGTCAATGCGTGCGGCAGGCTTTCTCGCTACAGAATGTCTCTCGACTCTAGTCTGGCCGATGTGCGCCCAGGGATGGAATGCCCATAGGGCCCGATTCGGCCGGCACGCTGGGACGCATGGCCCGTTTTGGGACTGTTGAGGGCGCGCCGCATGGGGTTCCTCGGTCAATTGTCCTATTCTTGTGGAGAACCTGTGCGCACGCTGACCTGCAGATTCGTACTGTGCTTGCACGTTTCCGCAGCTATTGGTATAGTTTGCTTGCAAATGAAGTTGTAATTGAAAGAAGTGGGGTTTCGGCCCCGCTTCTTTTTTGTATGGATGGAGGTGCCGCAATGGTCAAGACTAAGACCGAGCAGGCGATCATCGACGCGCTCGAGGCCGTTGCTCCCCAGCACGATGTCGACATCGTCGACGTTGAGCTCGTGGGTGCCACCAAGGCCCCCTGCGTGCGTGTGCGTATCGAGGGTGCCGAGGGTCAGAGCTTGTCGCTCAACGACGTCACGGCCAATACCAAGTGGGTCGGCGACGTGATCGAGGAGCTCGACCCCATCTCCTCGAGCTATACGCTCGAGGTGTCGAGCCCGGGCATGGCGCGCCCGCTGCGCCGTCCGCGCGACTTTGCCCGCTTTGTGGGCGAGGACTGCGAGCTCACCTCCACCGCCACCGAGGGCCGTCGCAAGTATTCCGGTAAGATTGCCGCCACGACCGAGACCAACGTGACCCTCGAGCTCGAGGACGGCGAGTCCGTCACCCTCGATTTCTCCGATGTTAAAAAGTGCAAGTTGAAGCCCACCTATGACTTCAAGCCCGCGAAGGAAGGAAACTAACATGGCAGCATCCGACATGATGTCCGCCCTGATGGAGCTTTGCCAGGACAAGCACATCGACCAGCTCTACCTGATCGACCGCCTGGAGCAGTCGCTCGCCAAGAGCTACGCCGAGATCCTGCATCTTGAGTGGGGCGCCAAGGTGACCATCGACCGCACCACCGGCAAGATCTACGTCTACCGCCTGGAGCCGATCGACGATTCCATGGACGAGGAGGGCAACTTCACCGAGTTCGAGGAGATCGACGTCACCCCCAAGAACACGAGCCGCATCGCCGCCCAGCACGCCAAGGCCGAGATTAACGCCATCGTGCGCAACTCTGCCCGCGAGCAGATCTACGAGGAGTTCTCCGGCCGCATCGGCGACCTTATTAGCGGTACCGTGCTGCAGTCCACGCCCGACTTCACGATCGTCAAGATCCGCGAGGGCGTCGAGGCCGAGCTGCCGCATTTTGACCAGCGTCGTTACGAGAACGAGCGCAACGAGCGCCCGATGGGCGAGCGCTACCTGCACAACCAGCACATCAAGGCCGTGATCATCGACGTACGCGACCCCAACTCCAACCTGCAACCGGTTCGCGGCGAGCACAGCCGTCCGCCGATTGTCATCTCCCGCACCCACCCCGAGCTCATGCGTCGTCTGTTTGAGCAGGAGGTGCCCGAGATCTATGAGGGCACCGTCCAGATCAAGTCGATCGCCCGCGAGCCCGGCCAGCGTTCCAAGGTAGCCGTCCACTCGCTCGACGACCGTCTGGATCCCGTGGGCGCCTGCGTCGGCCCCAAGGGCAGCCGTGTTCGCGCTGTCGTGGGCGAGCTCCGTGGCGAGCGCGTCGACGTCATCCTGTGGGATGCCGATCCTGCCGTCTACGTCGCCAACGCCCTGTCGCCTGCCAAGGTCACCCGCGTCCTCATCGACGAGGAGAAGGCCTACGCCGGCGTCATCGTGCCCGACGACCAGCTGTCCCTCGCCATCGGCAAGGAGGGCCAGAACGCCCGCCTCGCCGCGCGCCTGACCGGCTGGCACATCGACATCAAGTCCGAGACGCTTGCCGCCGACATCCTCAAGAACGTTCCCGTTCACGAGGAGCCCGCCGCCGACCTGATCGGTGACGAGGAGGACGAGGACGTCCGCCGCTGCGAGTACGTGTCCGAGGACGGCATTCAGTGCCGTAACCAGGCCCGTCCCGGCTCCCGTTTCTGCGGTGTCCACGACACCGACGCCTTCGATGATGCGGAGGACCTGATCTAGCGCGCGGTCGCGCCGGGCGGGTCCCGGCGCGTCTCCCACGCTCGTTCAGTCTCTAGGCACCCAAGGTGCCAGAAAGGGTAGGTGAAGTCATATGGCAAAAGTCCGTGTGTCCACCCTGGCCAAAGAGTTCGGCATGACCTCCAAGGAACTGATGGGTCATCTCGCCGAAATGAAGATTCCCGCTAAGTCCGCGTCCTCCACTTTGGAGGACGCCTATGTCGCCATGGTCCGCAAGCAGCTCGCCTCGGTGATCGAGGCCCGCGCTCAGGAAGTCGAGGCCGCCAAGCAGGCCGAGGAGCAGGCAGCTGCCGCCGAGGAGGCC
>URKC01000134.1:0-3043 GCA_900548295.1 uncultured Collinsella sp. | reverse complement strand
GAGCCCACGACGTAGTCGTTAAGGACTCTCAGCAGAGCGTTTCCTATCGATAAGGTAAGAGCTGCATATTAAAGGTTGAGCATCAACCACGTTATTTAGATAAAGCGAGATGCATGCAAGTCGCAGGCATCTCGCTTGTCGTATTTGCTATCATCAGTCAAGTTAACCTTAGGGTCGGTCGGCTTGGCTTTGTTCGCTACAAGTTCCGCACGCAAAGAAGAGCACTTAATGTGCTCTTCGTCTTGCGCAGGACTGTCCGCAGTAGCGAATAAAGCTAAGCCGTCCGACCCCAGCTAAGATTAAAGGAGCTGATATGTGCGATTGCACAGATCATAAGGACGAGATCCCTGTCTACGACGCGCAGGCCATTGAGTCCAAGTGGATGAAGGACTGGGAGGACTCCAACCTCTTTGCCGTCGACACCGACGCCACCAAGCCCAAGAAGTACGTGCTCGAGATGTTCCCGTATCCGTCGGGCGACCTGCACATGGGCCACGCGCGCAACTACACCATCGGCGATGCCATGGCCCGTCAGGCCCGTATGCGCGGCTTTGACGTGCTGCACCCCATCGGCTTCGATGCCTTTGGCCTGCCCGCCGAGAATGCCGCCATCAAGCACAACACGCAGGCTGCCGCCTGGACGTATAAGAACATGGACCAGGCGCTCGCCACGATGAGGCGTATGGGCTTCTCCTACGATCTGGATCGTACCGTTAAGACCTGCAGCCCCGACTACTATCGCTGGGGTCAGTGGATCTTTGAAAAGATGTGGGAAAAGGGTCTGGTCTACCGCAAGAAGAACCCGGTCAACTGGTGCCCCACCTGCAAGACCGTTTTGGCCAACGAGCAGGTAACCGAGGGCAAGTGCTGGCGTTGCGGCACCGAGCCCGAGAAGCGTGACCTCGAGCAGTGGTACTACAAGATCACCGACTACTCCCAGGAGCTGCTCGATGACCTGGAGAAGCTCCCCGGCTGGCCCGAGCGCGTCAAGCAGATGCAGGCCAACTGGATCGGCCGCTCCGAGGGCGCCGAGGTCGACTTTACCCTGTGCGACGCCGATGGCGAGCCCATCGAGGGCGACGAGGGTAAGATCACCGTCTTCACCACGCGCGCCGACACGCTCTTTGGCGTTTCCTTCTTTGTCCTGTCTCCCGAGTACGCGCGCCTGCACGAGCTCGTCGAGGGCACTCAGTATGAGGAGGCCGTCACCAAGATCGTCGAGGACTCCAAGCATATCTCTGCTGTCGAGCGTGCCCAGGGCACCCTCGAGAAGCACGGTGCCTTTACCGGCCGCTATGTGGTAAACCCCGTCAACGGCGAGAAGGTCCCCGTGTGGGTTGCCGATTATGTCGTTGCCGACTACGGCACCGGTGCCGTCATGGCCGTTCCCTGCGGCGACCAGCGCGACTTTGAGTTCGCCCGCAAGTACGACCTGCCGATCGTGCCGATCATCCTGGACGATGAGGATCGCGCTGCCGTCGAGGCTAGCGGCGAGACCATCGACACCTTCCATGCCGAGAACGTCGACTGGGATTGCGCCCACGCTGCCGAGGGCACGCTCGTCCAGTCCGGCAAGTACACCGGCATGCGCGGCGGTAAGCACTCCGAGGGCGAGGCTGCCATCGTGGCCGACCTCGAGGCCATGGGCTGCGGCCGTCGCAAGGTCGAGTTCCGCCTGCGCGACTGGCTCATCAGCCGTCAGCGTTACTGGGGCAACCCCATCCCGGCCATCCACTGCGAGCACTGCGGCATCGTGCCCGTGCCCGAGGACCAGCTGCCGGTGACGCTGCCCGAGAACCTGGACCTGGGTGCCGGCGAGACCCTCGCCGAGTGCAAGGAGTTCTACGAGACCACCTGCCCGGTCTGCGGCCGCCCGGCCAAACGCGAGACCGATACCATGGACACCTTCACCTGCTCCAGCTGGTATTACCTGCGCTATACCGATCCGCACAACACCGAGCTGCCCTTCTCCCGCGAGGCGGCAGACCGTTGGATGCCCGTCGATAACTACATCGGTGGCATCGAGCACGCCATTCTGCACCTGCTCTACAGCCGCTTCTTTACCAAGGCGCTGCGCGACCTGGGCCTGCTGACCGTGGACGAGCCCTTCACCAACTTGCTGTGCCAGGGCATGGTCAAGGACGAGAACGGCGACACCATGTCCAAGTCCAAGGGCAATGTCGTGCCCCCGAGCTCGGTTATCGAGCCCTACGGAGCCGACACCATGCGTCTGGCGATCCTGTTTATCGCCCCGCCCGAGAAGGACTTCGACTGGGATCCCAAGGCCGTCGAGGGCGCCAACCGCTTTATCAAACGCGCCTGGCGTATCGTGTGGCAGCTTGTCCAGTCCGGCGACGCCAACGTGGCCTTCGACAAGTCCGTTCTCGACGAGACAGCGATGAAGCTCTATCGCGAGCGTCACCGCACCATCGCCAAGTGCACCGAGGACTTCGACCGCGGCCAGTTCAACACCGCGATCTCGGCCGTCATGGAACTCGTCAATGCCGCGAGCGCCTACCTCAACGCTACTGAGGGCGCTTCCCGTGACAAGGCCCTGTGCTACGGCGTGGCCAAGGACATCGTGAGCGTCCTGGCGCCCATCTGCCCGTTCTGGGCCGATGAGCTGTGGCACGAGGCACTTGGCTGCGAGGGCAACGCCTACACCGCCGCCTGGCCCGAGTTTGACCTGGCCGAGTCCATCGAGGACACGGTGCAGATCGTCGTACAGGTGCTCGGCAAGGTCCGTGGCCGCATCGACGTCGCCCGCGACGCCTCCAACGAGGAGATGCAGGCTGCCGCCGAGGCCGCCGTATCCAAGTGGACCGAGGGCAAGACGGTAGTCAAGGCCATCTGCGTGCCCGGCAAGCTGGTCAACCTGGTGGTCAAGTAGGCACTGCGCGCTTAACTGACGCATAAAAGACGAGGGGCGATCCGGCTGGGTCGCCCCTCGTTTTGCGTGTGCCCGACCAAGTGCTTGCAGTCAATTGTCCTATTCTTGTGGAGAAGCTGTGGGCGCGCTGACCTGCGAATTTCCGTTGCGCTT
>URKC01000133.1:0-3225 GCA_900548295.1 uncultured Collinsella sp. | reverse complement strand
TCGCTTCAATATTGGTATTGAAAATGGTGTCGTCCAGATTGCGATGACCGACAAACGCTCCGGTATTGATGTCCACGGTGGTCATCGCTTCGGTCTGGTCGATAATGAGATAACCACCGGATTTCAGTTCTACTTTGCGTTCCAGCGCTCGCTGGATTTCGTTTTCGACATCAAAGAGATCGAAAATCGGCTGGCGTCCTGTGTAATGCTCCAGCTTGCTTGTCATCTCGGGAATGTACTCCGAGGTGAACTCAAGTAACGCTTCGTAAGTCAGGCGTGAGTCAACGCGAATGCGGTCCAGTTCGGCATCGGCGAAATCACGCAGAACACGCTGCGCCAGCGCCAGTTCGCCGTACAGCTGATAACGGGTCTGCGGGCGTTTTTTACGCTCCATAACTTTGGTCCAGACGCGTTTCAGATAAGCGGCATCGGAGGCCAGTTCAGCCTCGCCAACCCCTTCAGCTGCGGTACGGATGATAAACCCGCCCTGCTCGTCGCAATACTCTGCGACCACTTTTTTCAGGCGTTCACGTTCTGATTCGCTTTCAATACGTTGGGAAACCCCAACGTGAGAAGCCCCTGGCATAAACACCAGATAGCGAGAAGGGAGCGTGATATCGGTGGTCAGGCGCGTGACGAGCGATGAGTTCGAGAACTCATCGATGTTGGCAAAGCTGAACGTCTGGATCTTGTAGAACAGGTCGTGACGCAGGTTCTTGGCGAACCCGCAGCTCGCATGGCTGCAGGTGACGCCGGCCGCGGCGCCAAAAGCAAGCGACGTCAGCGCGATGAGCACCAAAAAGCCTGCGGTGGGAAGCATCTCGGCTACGGTGGCGCCGTCTTTGATAGCGTCGATCAGGTTGGCGGTGATAAATGGAATCAGCATCTCGCAGAGCACCTCGCCAAGCACGAGCAACGGCGTGGCAACGGTGACTTTCATATAGTCGCGGATGCTGCCCATGAGGGTTTTAATCATCCAGTTCCTCCCAGGTTACGCGGATTTTATCGAGCATTTCGGCGAGGTCCTCGCGCTCGTCGTGGGTGAGCGCGCTAAAGGCCCGTTCTCTAAAGCGGATGCGGGCTGCCTGGTCGATGCGGGCGTTTTCCCGGCCGGTTTCGGTCAGGCGAATGGTGAGTTGCCGTCGATCCTTGGGGTTACGGCTGCGCTCGATGAGGCCGTTGAGCTCGAGCTTGGACAGGATCTCGGAAAGCGATCCCGGCTTGAGGTCAAAGTGCATGCCGAGCTCCTGCTGCGACATCTCGCCGCCGGGCTGCTTGGCCAGCAGGCAGATGATGGGCGCCTTGCCGGACACGCCTCCGCCATGAAAATGCATGTAATGGCCGCAAAAGCCCAGGCCGCTCAGGATGCGCTTGGCGAGCGCGTCTGATTGGGACTGTGCCGCGGGCGCATCTGCGGGTTCATGGGGGTCGCCGCCCGGCGTGTGGGGGCAGAGGCCGATGTGGTCATCGCACATGGTATCGCTCCTTTCTTTAGTTAGGTAGTGCAATTGTTTTGTGCCTAACTAATTTAGGAGTGCAAGAAATAAATGTCAAGGTACCAAACTTATTAAGTTACGGCGTTTTACCAAACGCCGTAACCGCTCGATGCTGCAAACGCTCCTAAGCGGCAATCTGATCCCTTGGGGACGAAGGAAAAGGTATCGTTTTGGGCTGCGATGATGCCTTTCGAAGCGGCCTTGCCAAAAACTATGCCTAATTACTACGATGAATCCAGCATCGCTGACCACAACAGCTGTTTCTGAAAAAACGCAAGCTATCTACCGGCGGTTTTGTTGGAGAGAAATTCGTTGTGGTTGGAGGCGGGCGGTTAAACGTAGTAAATAGGCATAGTTTTGAAATGGCGCCATATGAGTAGCATCAACTAGGCCGCTATGGAGCAAACAGCCCCCATTTCCGAAACCTTTCCGCAACAATTTGCCCTTCGTACCGCTCGCCTCCGCCCACAACGCCTCCTGCGCTACACTTAGTCGCACTGTGGCGCTGCTGCGCTGTGCCCGAAACAAGGGAGACCCTCATGAAGAACACTCAGCTGCTGCTGATTAACGATATGTGCGGTTACGGCAAGGTCGCGCTTTCCGCCATGCTGCCGGTGCTGTCGCACATGGGCTACCGTATCCATAACCTGCCGACGGCGCTCGTTTCCGACACGCTCAACTACCCCAAGTTCTACATCCACGACACCACGGAGTACGTGCGTCAGAGTCTTGCCATCTGGGAGGAGCTCGGCTTTGAGTTCGACGCCATCTCGACCGGCTTTATCGTGACCGAGGAGGAGACGCGCATCATCTCGGACTTTTGCCACCGCCGTGCGCAAAAGGGCACCAAGGTGTTCGTCGATCCCATCATGGGCGACAACGGTAAGCTCTATGCCGGTGTGCCCGAGTCCACGATTGGCCTTATGCGGCACCTGCTGGAGTGCGCAGACTACGCGGTGCCCAACTACACCGAGGCCTGTCTGCTCACCGATGCGCCTATTGCAGAGCAGATCACGCCCGATGAGGCCCGCGCCCTTGTGGACGCCGTGCGCGAGCTGGGTGCCAAGTCGGTAGTCATTACGAGTGCCGTGGTCAATGGCACGAACGCGGTTATCGGTTACGACCATGTGGCGGGGGAGTACTTCACGATTCCATTTGAGCTCATTCCGGTCTATTTCCCGGGCACGGGCGACACGTTTTCGGCGGTGCTCGTCGGCCGCGTTATGGCAGGTTGGAGTCTGCAGCGCGCGACGTCCGATGCCATGCGTGTGGTGGCTGAGCTTATCGAGCGCAATGCCGACCAAGAGGACAAGTCGGCCGGCCTGCCCATCGAGGCCTGCTTGGATGTGATTGACCATGAGTAATGCTGGCGAGGGCGGCATCAAGCCTGCGGGCGAGAACAAGCCGCTCGGCGCTCCGCGTGGCAAGCGGCCGCGTATCCGCGTGAGCTGCGTGGGCCAGTTGGGTGCGTGCCGCTGCCACCATGGTCACAAGCCGGGCGACGTCTTTGACTTTGACCGAGACCGTGGCAAGATGTGCGCCATGGCCTGCCATGTGGGCTTTCCCTATATCGATATCCTGCGCTATGGCGGAACCGTATCTGGCAACGAGCCCGGCACGGCAAAGTTCTGCTGTCCCGAGGTCGACACGTTGAACGTCTGGCTTGCCGAGATCGTCGACGAATAGGTGAGCGTGGATTTTCTCCCGTTTAGGGCGCGGTTCGTGCGCC
>URKC01000132.1:0-3302 GCA_900548295.1 uncultured Collinsella sp. | reverse complement strand
CATCGAGCGCAAGTTTGCGCGCGGGGGACAGCTTGCTCATGACAAAACACTCCACGAAAGATCGGCACCCTGCAGGCCAGCAGCCCAAGCAGAAGCAGTCATAGCACGCTTGCCATCAGGCTTAACCTCAAGCAACTCAACCGAGCCATCGGAAAGGCCAAGGTAAACACGCTTGGCCTTAACGAGAACCTGACCCTCGCCAAGCAACACATCAGCCGCCGCAGCATCGAGCACACGCACGGTCTTGCCGGCAATCACGCAACGAGCAGGCGCGGTATCGGACGAAGCGAGCACATGACGCACGCAATCGAGCGCCGCCATTTGCGGATCCAAGCGCATCTCCTGCTTAGAAATCTTGGCAGCATGGGTAACGAGCGCCTCATCCTGTTCAGTCCACACGGCAGTGCCATCGGCAAGAGAGGGAAGCGTATCGGCAAGCAGTTTGCCGCCGAGCTCAGCGAGCTCCATAGTCAGCGCCTCGGCATGCTTACCGGCAACCGACGTGGAAGCCTGAGCACAATAAGCACCAGCATCCACGCCATGCCCAATGCGCATGATAGAAACGCCAGCAATCTCATCACCAGCAAGAATGGCACGCTGAATAGGAGCGGCGCCACGCCAACGAGGCAGCAAGGAAGCATGAACATTCACAATGCCGAGCGGTGCCATATGCAGCACGTCATCAGGCAAAATGCAGCCATAAGCAGCCACACAGAAAATGTCAGCCTGGGCAGCCTGGAGCACCTCAACAACCTCAGGCGTCATACGATTAGCCTCAACAACAGGCAGACCAAGCTCGAGCGCCTTAGCCTTAACAGGAGACGGCTCCAGCTTCTTACCACGCCCACGAACAGCATCAGGACGAGTAACAACAAGCGCAATCTCGTTTCCAGCCTCGACAAGCGAAGTCAAAGAAGGCACAGCAAAATCGGGCGTACCCATAAACACAATACGCATAAAGATCGTCTCCCCTCAACCAAAGCCGAGACGGCTACAAAGACCAGCGGAAAGCCAAGTCACCAGTCCATCCGCAATAACATTTCAACAAGAACAAATATACCCAAAACCAAAGAAAGAGCCGCAATAAAAGCAGCTCTTCCAACAAAGCACCTATCAGCGAAGACGCCCCTCCCTGGCCCAACGGCACCCGGGCGAACCGAGCCAGAACAACGCAGTCCCCGGTGCTGAGCGCGCACATATCGTCCCGCGCGGAGTTTCGCAGCAAAGCGAGAATGTTTGAGCACGGGATGATATGTGTGCGCTCAGCACCGGGGACGGTGGGACCTACTCCGTCTCGCCCGGTCGAGCGCCGCGGGCCAGGGCGTCCTGGTACTCCTTGACGGCCTTGATCCTCTGCATCGGCTTCAGTCGCTCGAACATGGTGTTGCCGTGCAGGTGATCGATCTCGTGCTGCAGGCACACGCAGAACAGGTCGCCCGAAGCTTCGTAGCGAATCAGGTTGGCGTCCAAGTCGTACGCCTCGACGACGACATGGTCGGGACGCTCGATCTCGCAGCTAATGCCAGGGATGGACAGGCAGCCCTCGCTAAACGGCACCAGATGGTCGCTCTGCTCAACAATGACAGGGTTGATGAGCACGTACGGGTCGTAGTCGTTCTTGTCGCTGTAGTCGCAGTCGATGGTGACGAGCTGAATAAGCTCGCCGATCTGCGGAGCAGCCAGGCCGCAACCGCCGTTGTCGAACATCATCTTCTTCATCTTCTCGGCAAGCGCCTCGATCGCCGGGGTGATCTCCTCGATCACGGCGCACTCCTGACGCAGGCGAGGGTCGGGCGACAGTACGATTCCGTTGGCTTCCATGGCCATCCTTTCGGGTTGTTACATCAAATCATAGGCATCGACGTCAACGCTCACGCTCACGCCGCGCACAGAGCCCACCTCTTTGAGGCAGGCGTCGATATCATCAGAGACATGGTACCCCACAGGCGACTTCACAAGCAGATGGAAGCGGTAACGGTCCTTGGCTCTCTCGATTACACACGAAGCCGGGCCTAGCACCTGCGGCACGGCACTCCCCGCCCGCAAAAAATCGGGCGCGGCGGCATGCCAGCGGCGCTTAAGAAGCTTTGCGATGCGCCCGATATAATCCTGCGCATCGTCGCGGCTTGCCGACCACACCAAAATGTTAACCAGGCGCACGAACGGCGGATACAGTGCGTCACGGCGCTGGTCCAGGTCATAGTCGGTAAAGATCGAGCGATCGTGCTCGGCGACGGCGCGGATGACCGGATCCTCGGGCAGATACGTCTGGATGATGACCTCGCCAGGGCGATCGCCGCGACCGGCGCGACCGGCGACCTGCTCAAGCAAATCGTAGGCGCGCTCCCCTGCGCGGAAATCCGGCAGCTTGAGGGCGAAATCGGCATTGACCACACCCACGAGCGTGACCTGGGGAAAGTCGAGGCCTTTGGCGATCATCTGGGTGCCCAGCAACACGGCGCAATCGGCCGCATCGAACTGCTCGAGCAGCTTTTTGTGCGCATCCTTGCCGCGCGTGGAATCGGCATCCATGCGGATGATGGCGACGTCCTCGGGCAGCATCTGGTGCAGTGCGTCCTCGATCTGCTGCGTGCCCAGCCCCATTTTTGCCAGGTAGCGACTGCCACATTTGGGGCAACGACTCGTGGGCGCGGGATACGGCTGCACGTGCCAGGAGGATCCGCATGTGTGACATTGCAGCGTGTGCGTGCGCTCGTGATACGTAAGCGCTGTGGAGCAGTGGTTGCAGGTGGGAACGCAGCCGCACTCGCGACACATCAGGAACGGCGCAAAGCCACGGCGGTTATGCAGCAACACGGCCTTCTCGCGGCGCTCGGCCACACGCTCCAATCCCTCCATCAAGGGTTTTGAGAACATGGAGCGGCTACCGTGCGAAAACTCGCGGCGCAGGTCGGCAATGCGGACCTCGGGCAGCACGGCGTGTCCCGGGCGCTCGGGCATCTCGACGCGCGTCCAAGTGGTGCCGTTATACGTTCCATGGCGGCAGTGGTCGAGGGCCTCGGCAGAAGGCGTGGCCGAGCCCAGCACAAGTGGGCAGCGATAGCGGCGCGCCATCTCGGCCGCAACCTCGCGCGCATGGTAGCGCGGGCTGGAGCCCTGCTTGTAACTGGTCTCGTGTTCCTCGTCGATGATGATGAGGCCCAGGTCGTCAAGCGGGCAAAAGAGCGCTGAGCGGGCGCCGACGACCACGCGGGCCGCACCGCTGGCGACCATATCCCACTGGTCCAGGCGCTCGCCAGCAGATAGACGCGAATGGAACACGGCGACCGTCTCGCCAAAGC
>URKC01000131.1:0-3328 GCA_900548295.1 uncultured Collinsella sp. | reverse complement strand
CCGTTACCCGAGCGTTTCTGTGCTAGTTGAATTTGAAGATCTTTGAGGCAAGACGGTATAGGCCGAGTGTGGTTTTGTCTCCGGCACGACCGCGGAGGTTAGTGAAGAAGCCGACCACACCGTAACGTGCACGACGATACATACGCTCGTCATAGGCCTTCAAATCATTCCACAGCGTCTTCAGACGCTCATCGGCACAATCCTCGTCGGAAAGCTTGGTGAGCACCGAGCAGATCGCCATCATCATGGTGAAGTAGCCCATCATGTACGAACGCAGACGCGACGACTCGACATCGCTGTACAGGTGGTACGACTCCATCATGATACGCGTAACACGGAACTGCTGGTCCAGACGCTTGACCATCGTGGCCTCGTTGACACTCTGGCCCTCGCGACCGATAAAGTAGCGATAGAGGTCGATGTCGGCGTAGTACATGGTCTTGCAACGCGGCAGCGGCACGTAGGCGTAGATGTTGTCCACATAGAACGTGTGCGGCGGCATGGGCAGGTTGGACTCGCGCAGCACATCCGTGCGATAGCACAGGCTGTGCATGAGCAGATTCTGGTCCAAACGGAAATGGCCGATCTGGTCCCAGGTAAAGATCTTTTTTCGAGGCAGGGCAAACTTGTAACCAATGGCCGTATGCGTACCCTCGTAAACCTTCTCGTACACGTAGTTCGAGATAAACAGGTCAACGCGCTGGTCGCGCTCTTCAAAGCCGCGCAGAATCGACAGCATGGTCGAAAGGGCAGCGCCGTCAAGCCAGTCGTCCGAGTCGACGACCTTGTAGTAGGTGCCCTGCGCCTCGCGCAGACCCGAAAGGACGGCAATACCGTGGCCGCCATTCTCCTGGTGCACCGCGCGGATGATTCCAGGATAACGGGCCTCCCACTCGTCGGCCTTGGCGGCCGTCTCGTCCTTGGAGCCGTCGTCCACCACGATAATCTCGATATCGGTGGCGTAATTGCTCCCCTCCAGAATGGAGGTGATGCAATGGTCCATGTCCTTGGCGGCGTTATACGAGGGAATACCGAATGATATGACTTTATGCATGGCAGGCGATAATCTCATCCGAAAGATCGAGGGCGGAATTGGTCACGGCATCCATATCGTAGTAACGATACTCGGCCAGACGACCCACCGGGTGGAAGTTTGTCAGGTTCTGGACGCGCTCAAGATAGCGCTCATAGAGCTCACGGTTCTCGGGCTCAAGAATGGCGTAATACGGCGTCTCGCCCGAGCCGGGCGTATAGGCCTTGGAGTACTCCTTCATGATGGTGGTCTTGCCGGGCAGGACCTGACCAGTCATGTTCTTGAACTCGGTAATGCGGGTGTAGTCCTCGCTCGTGGTGTAGTTGACGGTGCCCACGGGCTGGAACTGATCCATATCGAGCGTCTCGAACTTCATGTCGAGCGTGCGGTACGGCAGCGCGCCCAGGTCGAGGTTGAACAGCTCATCGAGCGGACCGGTATAGACGATCTCGCCGCCGTAGACCTTGCCGTCGACCTTGACGGTTGTCTCGTCGATCTCGAAGAGATCGCGAACATCCACGTCGCAGAACACATCAATCAGGTCGTGGTCGAGCATGTGCTCAAACAGCGCCGTGTAGCCATCCTGCGGCATACCCTGGAAGGGGGCCTGCGGGAAGTAGCGGTCATCGTCGCCCAGAAAGACGGGAACGCGGCCGGTGATCGAGGGATCGATCTGGTCGGGCGTCTGGCCCCACTGCTTCATGGTGTAATGCAAAAAGACGTTCTCGTAGACGTAATCGGCGACCTCGGCCAAGTCGGGGTCGTTCTTCTTACGCAGCTCCATGATGGGCACTTTGACATCCTTGCCAAAGGTCTCCACGAGCTTCTGATACAGCTCCTCGCCGCGCTCATCACCAAAGGCGAGCTTGAGACTCGCATGGTTGAAGGGCACGGGCATAAGGGTACCGTTGATGTTGGCGAGCACCTTGTGCTGATAATCCGTCCACTTGGTAAAGCGCGACAGGAAATTATGCACGCGCTCGTTAAAGGTGTGATAGATATGCGGACCGTACTCGTGGATCAGGATTCCGGCCTCGTCAGTGCAGTCATAGGCATTGCCCGCAATGTGGCTACGGCGCTCCAAAACGGCAACACGATAGCCGATGGTCTCGGCAAGACGGCGGGCGCAAACGGCACCGGCATATCCAGCACCGACGACAATCATGTCGTACGCGCCGGCGTTAAAGCCTTCAGGCAGGCCTGAGGTAATCTGCATCGATACTCCTTGTCAAAAGCCACGGGCTCGTTAGCTGGGCTTTTCTCGAACATTCTTCGAGACATATTTATCAGAGCGATTATAGCGCTAATGCGTCCTATAATGAGCTTGCCACACAAGGAAAGCTCAAGCACCGCGGCGTACATAATTGAAAGGTAAACCCGCTAGCAGCGGGTTTATTCGTGAACAGCCGGGCGCCTGGAGCTTAGCGAAACGCTTGCAAGGAGTAACATGAGCGATTTCCTAAACCGTATGAAGTCTGCCGCCAAGGCCGACCTTAAGACCATCGTCCTGCCCGAGGGCGAGGATCCGCGCACCATCGTCGCGGCCAACAAGATCATCGAGGAAGGCCTGGCCAACATCGTCATCCTGGGCGATCCCAACGAGATCAACGTCCCCGGCGCCACCGTCATCGATCCGCGCAACGCCGAGAAGCACGAGGAGTACGCACAGAAGTTTGCCGAGCTCCGCGCCAAGAAGGGCGTTACCATCGAGCAGGCTCGCGCCCAGGTGATGGACGCCACCTACTTTGGCACTATGATGGTCAAGATGGGCGACGCCGACGGCCTGGTCTCCGGCGCCTGCCACTCCACCGCCGACACCCTGCGCCCCGCGCTTCAGATCCTCAAGACCGCCCCGGGCACCAAGCTGGTCTCGGCCTTCTTCGTGATGTGCACCGACACCCCGCAGTTCGGCACCGACGGCACGCTGATCTTCGCCGACTGCGGCCTCAACATCAACCCGTCCTCCGACGAGCTCTCCGAGATCGCCATCGCCTCCGCTCACTCCTGGTCCACCTTCATGGGCAATGTTGAGCCGCACGTGGCCATGCTCTCCTACTCCACCATGGGCTCCGCCGGTGGCGAGGTCGCCAAGAAGGTCCAGGAGGCCGTGAAGTTCTGCAAGGAAAAGGCACCCGAGCTCGCCATCGACGGCGAAATGCAGTTTGACGCGGCGGTCTCCCCGGTCGTCGGTCAGCTCAAGTTCCCCGGCTCCAAGGTCGCGGGCTACGCCAACACCTTCATCTTCCCGTGCATCGAGGCCGGCAACATCGGCTACAAGATCGCCCAGAGACTTGG
>URKC01000130.1:0-3485 GCA_900548295.1 uncultured Collinsella sp. | reverse complement strand
AATACGCTTTCTGAAGAAGTTGGCGATTTGTATCAGGCGGCAGACGGCACCTGGCAGCTGCATCGCGGCGAGGACCCCAAAAAGGACCAGAGTTACTTTTTGTATTCGCTTACGCAGGAGCGTCTGGCGCGCATGATTTTTCCGCTGGCGGGTCTGGACAAGGAGCGCAACGTGCGCCGGATTGCCGCCGAGCAGGGCTTCATCAACGCCCAGAAAGCCGAGAGCGAGGATATCTGCTTTATCGCGGACGGCGACTACGCGGGCTATATCGAGCGCCGCTGCGGACATCCCGCTGCACCGGGCGACATTGTGTGGCGCGACGGCAGCGTGGTCGGGCGCCACAACGGCGCGCTGCGCTACACCATCGGCCAGCGCAAAGGCCTGGGCGTCGCGATGGCGCATCCCGTGTACGTAACGGGTGTCGACGCCGTCAACAACACCGTGCATCTGGGCGAGGCCGAGGACCTGACGGCCACGGCGCTCACGGCCAACGACTGGATTTGGAGCGCCCCTGCCGACCACATGGAAGCCGAGCTGGATGCCGGCGGCATCCGCGTGGGCGCCAAGTACCGCTACCGACAGAAAGACCAGGCAGCGATCCTTACGCGCGGCGAAGACGGGCAAATGTTGCTGACCTTTGACGAGCCGCAGCGCGCCATCGCCCCCGGACAGGCCGTCGTCGTCTATCGGGGCGACATCGTCCTGGGCGGCGGCACCGTGACCGGCGCGCTTAAGTAGCCGCGGGTTTATCGCTGCACGTGTCGAAGTACCTCAACAGCGGCACCAACCTCGATTACGCGACGCTCAAGGCCGCGGTGAATGGCCTCGAGTCGACCCTCCGCCGTCGCCCACTCGCTCTGCGAAAGAATCTCGATCGCTTCATCAACAAATCCGTTGAGCCGCGATGAATCGAACCAATCGAGCAAATCCGCAAGCGCCAGCTGGACGGAAGGGTCGGGCCCAAACGGCTTAGCGGAAAACCCAAACTCCCCAGCTGCGAGCACGGCAGTTGGTACGTTGTACCACAGGCAGTTGCCGCTATCGAACAGCGGAGCAGGTTTTATCTCCAGGGTGTCGACATTGCGGATGATGCCGAAGTTTCGCCAATGGCGGTCGCTGTTGGCCAAAAGGGCATCGCAAACGATCATCTGCGACATAGACCTTCTCACGGCAGCCTCGTCTGCCCCATGCTTACCAAGAAAGCGGCAGTACCGGTCGTACGTCGAGCTTCCTCGCTGGCCACCAAGGGCGTTCTTAACGTAAACAGCCGGAACATATTCCTCGCGGCCGTCAAGAAAATCCTCGCACAGGCACACAGGGCCATCGAACATGCGCTCAACCGTGTAAGGAACAAACCCGCCCTCCGACAGCAAGCGACGATGTAGAGCCGTTGCAACCGCCTCGTTAAAGGGACGCTGATCGTCCATCCCGTACCCTTTAGCCAAAACGCGAATGCCGTTACGAATCATCCACGATTTAGGGAGCTCGCCCTCGGACGTGTTATCAGGATTTTTAAGACCGATGCCCTCCAGCCAACCCGAACGCCCCTCGGGCGCTGATCGCTCAAAATCATTCTCGAAGTAATTGATGTTTTGCCATTCGAGCCCGTCGCATTCTGCCGGCCGCAGCCAATAGCAATCCGAAAGCGATAGGCCCAGGCACCGAACCGGAACCTCGATGCCACTGGCAATTCCCAGTTCACGATAGCGCGAAACGAGTCCGGGGCGGACGTCAGGCACCGACCGATGGCTCCACCACGCATTGAGCTCCCGCTTATTCACCGTTGGAGAAGAGCTCGAGCATGTGCCAAACGGCATTCGTTGCGCATCGAGGACCTCGGCGATTTCGAGGGGAAACTCGCGCGTCGGATCAAATGAGACATGAGCGACCTCATGGTCGGCCGACATCAGCGTAAACTTACGTCCCACATCGGCTGCAGGACGGCGCCCTCGTTTGCGGACCCTTTGATAGGCGATCGCAGAATTGTACTCGACCATCTTCCGGCCGCCCACAATATCGCACACAAGTGTCCCCGATGCGGCAAGTTGCGATATGCGAGCTTTCGTAACGCCCAACAGGCGGGCGGCATCACCCATAGATAAGTACTCAGACGTGTCCATACACCGCATCACCTCGTTAAGTAATTTACGCGTTTAGTTAATAGATTGCAGACATCATAATACTAAACGACCAAAAGCGAAAAAAGGCCCGAGAAATCGGGCCTTAGCGATTGGCCAGCCGAGTCGCAAACTGCTCCCCTAGCGCTGAACGTAGGCACGAACCAGCTCGTAGGTATTGCGCACGCCGTCGATGTGGCTGCGCTCGTAGTTGTGGCTCGCGTACACGCCGGGTCCGATCAGACCATGGCGAATGTCGTAACCGGCCGAAAGCGTGGCCTCGACGTCCGAACCGTAGTGCGGGTACACGTCGATGGCGTAATCGAGCTCCAGCTCGCGCGCGATATTAGACAGCGTGGTTACCAGGTCGTAGTTGTAGGGGCCACCCGAATCCTTGGCGCAAATCGAAACCATGCGCTCGGTGCAGCCCAGGTCGTCGCCCACGCAACCCATGTCCACGCTGATCATCTCGCGCGTGTCGGCCGGCACGAAGGCGCCGCCGTGGCCGACCTCTTCGTACACGGTAAAGAGCAGCGATACCTTGCGCGAGAGTGTCACCTCGCCAGCGGCGACGGCACGCGCCAGGCCCAGAAGAATCGCCGCCGACAGCTTGTCATCCAGAAAGCGGCTCTTAATGTAGCCGCTCTCCGTCACCGTGGTGCGCGGATCCATGGCGATGATATCGCCCGTCTGAATACCCAGCTCGAGCACATCATCCTTGCTATCAACGTTCTCGTCGAGCAGGATTTCCATGTTCTTCTCGATGGTCTTAACCGGCTCATCGGCCACATGCGCCGAAGGCTCGGTGTTGAGAACCACACCCGTGTAGACATTGCCATCGCGCGTGTAGACGGTGCAGTTCTCGCCATCGGCCGTAGACCACTGATGCCCGCCGAGCGTCGTGGGACGCAAGCGACCATTGTCCTTGATGGAGCGCACCATGGCGCCCAGGGTATCGACATGGCTCGCCAACACGAGCGGTTCGCCCTCGCCGCCAAGCTCAACCAACACGTTGCCCTTATTGGAGCGCTCGGGCCCAAACCCCATCTCGCGCAACGTTTCCATTAGATAATCAGTCGCCGCACGGGTATAGCCCGTAGGTGAAGCAATAGAAGTCAGCGTCTTCAACTGGTCAGTAATATAGGAGAGCGTAGAATCCATCTTGGACACCAAAGTCACCCTTTCATATCGAATTAAACCCACAGCAACAATACCACCACGCACAATTATTTACCTAGCGAGACAACCCATCGAGCTTCCCAGAGCAGCGCCCGCCACGATAACGAGCCGGCGGGCCCCTGCCCGTTAGCCCCAGAATCTTTCCGCAGGACAGAAGGAGGCCCCGCCGCACGTAGTGCGCAGCGGGGC
>URKC01000129.1:0-3517 GCA_900548295.1 uncultured Collinsella sp. | reverse complement strand
GCGGCACCCGAGCCGCCATTGTGGCCGCTGATCAAGATCTTGTCGGCAGCACCCTTGGCCACACCGGTGGCGATGGTGCCGACGCCGGCCTCGCTGACCAGCTTGACCGACACGCGTGCGCCGGGGTTGGCGTTCTTAAGGTCAAAGATCAGCTCTGCCAGGTCCTCGATAGAGTAGATGTCGTGGTGCGGCGGAGGCGAGATCAGGCCGATGCCGGGCGTGGACTGACGGACCTCGGCGATCCAGGGGTAGACCTTCTTGCCGGGCAGGTGTCCGCCCTCGCCGGGCTTGGCGCCCTGGGCCATCTTGATCTGAATCTCGAAGGCACTGCACAGGTAGCGGCTCGTCACGCCAAAGCGCGCGCTTGCTACCTGCTTGATGGCGGAGTTCTTGGAGTCACCGTTAGCCAGCGGGGTCTCGCGACGCGGATCCTCACCGCCCTCGCCGGAGTTGGAACGGCCGTGCAGGCGGTTCATGGCGATGGCCATGCACTCGTGTGCCTCTTTGCTGATGGAGCCATACGACATGGCGCCGGTGTTAAAGCGGCGGACGATGTTGAGCGCGGGCTCGACCTCGTCGAGTGCCACCGGAGTGCGGCCGCTGGCATCAAAGTCCAGCAGGTCGCGCAGGCGCACGGCACGGCCGGTGCGGTGCAGGCGGGCGCTGTACTCCTTAAAGGTGTCGTAGCTGTCCTCACGGCAGGCGGTCTGCAGCAGGTAGACAGTCTGCGGATCGATGAGGTGATCCTCGCCGCCGAGCGGACGCCACTTGGTCAGACCCAGCGTGGGCACCTGATCGGGAGCCGGGCTCTTAAGGATAGCGAGCGCGGCGTCGTAGCGCTCGTTTTGCTCGCGCTCAACGTCCTCGACACCCATACCGCCCACACGGCTCACCGTGCCGGCGAAGTACGCGTTGACGAACTCCGGCGTAAAGCCCACGGCCTCGAAGATCTGCGCCGAATGGTAGCTCTGCACCGTGGAGATGCCCATCTTGGACATGATGGAGACGATGCCGGCGGTCGCAGCCTTGTTGTAGTTGGCGATGCCCTGCTCGGCCGTCACGTCCAGGTCGCCGCGTGCCGCCAGATCACGGATGCACGCATGCGCGTTGTACGGATAGATGCCGCTCGCGGAGTAGCCCACCAGTGCCGCAAAGTCATGCGGGGACACGGCGTCGCCGCACTCCACCACGATGTCGGCAAAGGTACGCACGCCGGCGCGGATCAGGTGGTTGTGCACGCAGCCCACGGCGAGCAGCGACGGCACGGGCACCTCGCCCGCAGCGGCTCGATCGCTCAACACCACGATGTTCACGCCCTCGCGGACCGCAGCCTCAACGTCCTCTGCAAGCTGCTTGAGCGCAGCCTGCAGCGCGCCCTCGCCGGCATCGCGGCGGTACACGGCACGGAAACGGCAGGTCTTAAAGCCCACGCGGTCGATGGCGCAGATACGCTCGAACTCCTCCTCGTTGAGCAACGGGCGCTCCAAGCGAACCAGCTGGCAGGCCGTGCGTGAGTCCTCGAGCAGGTTGCCGTGGTTGCCCAGGTAGAGCGTGGTCGAGGTGACCATATGCTCGCGAAGGGCGTCGATGGGCGGGTTCGTGACCTGAGCGAACAGCTGATAGAAATAGTCGTAGAAGGAGCGCGTCTTCTTGGACAGGCAGGCCAGCGGCGCATCGATGCCCATCGAGGCGAGCGGAGCCTTGCCCTGCTGGGCCATGGGACGCACGACCTCGTCAACATCATCCCAGTGATACCCGAGCTTAGCCATGCGCACGGCGGCGGGCACCTCGGCGTCCTCGGCGGGCGTCGCCGCGGCAGGCCTATCGAGCGCGTCGACGGTCAGCGTCTCCTCGGCAATCCAATCACGGTAGGGCTTTTCCTTGGCGTAACGGGCGCGCAGCTCGTCGTTGTAGATCACACGGCCACGGGCAAAATCGACCTCGAGCATCTGGCCCGGTCCCAGGCAGCCGCTCGTCAGGATGTTCTCGGAGCGCACCTCGATGGTGCCCACCTCGCTTGCCAGCATAAAGCGGCCGTCGCGCGTCACATAGTAGCGGGCGGGACGCAGGCCGTTACGGTCGAGGGCGGCGCCCAGCGTGCGACCGTCGGTAAAGGCGATGGCCGCCGGGCCATCCCACGGCTCCATGAGCATGGACTGGTAAGCGTCGTAGGCGCGGCGCTCCTCGCTCAAGCTGTCGTTGTGGTCCCACGGCTCGGGCAGCAACATGGACGCGGCACGCGTAAGCGGGCGACCGTTCATAACCAGGAACTCAAGCACATTGTCCAGAATCGCGGAGTCGGAGCCCTCGCGGTTGATGATGGGCATCACGCGCTCAAGATCGTGCTGCAGCACGGGGCTGTACAGGTTGGGCTCGCGGGCGCGGATCCAGTTGACGTTGCCCTTGAGGGTGTTGATCTCGCCGTTGTGGATGATAAAGCGGTTGGGGTGTGCGCGCTCCCAGCTGGGCGTGGTGTTGGTGGAGTACCGCGAGTGGACGAGCGCTACGGCCGTCTTGACGGCGGCATCGTTGAGATCGATAAAGAAGCGGCGCATCTGCGTGGCGACCAGCATGCCCTTGTACACGATGGTGCGCGAGCTCATGGAGCACACATAGAAGATCTTGTCGCGCAGGGCAAACTCGGCGTCGGCCTTTTTTTCGATGGTGCGGCGGCACACGTACAGGCGACGCTCAAAGGCATCGCCGGCGGGCGTGTCGTCCGGACGGCCCAGGAAGGCCTGCAGGATAGTGGGCATGCAGGCGCGGGCCGTCTCGCCCAGGTCGTGCGGGTCGACCGGCACCTCGCGCCAAAAGAGCAGCGGCACGCCGGCCTCGGCGCAGCCCTCCTCGAACACGCGGCGGGCATCCTCCACGCCCTTGTCATCCTGCGGGAAGAACAGCATGGCCACGCCATAGTCGCCCTCTGCCGGCAGAATCTGGCCGCACTTTTGAGCCTCTTTACGGAAAAAGTGATGCGGAACCTGGAACAGGATGCCAGCGCCGTCGCCGGTGTTCTTCTCGAGTCCCGTGCCGCCGCGGTGCTCCAAGTTGACCAGAATAGATAGTGCATCGTCCAGAATCTGGTGATGGCGCTCACCGTTGATATCGGCAAGCGCGCCGATGCCACATGCATCGTGGTCGAATTCGGGGCGATAAAGGCCCTGCTGCTGAGCGGAATCTGCCTGCATCGCGATCCTCCCCTTGGTGTTAGACAGTCAGTTGAATAGGCATACTAGAAGTATCGCCGATCCGTTATGTTTCCTGCCCGTTTCGAAACAATTGCGTAACGCACGCCCTACGAGTGGACACCGCCGACCTCAAGGGCGACAACATAGGCCCCAAGTTCGGCCTGTTAGCTCACCACTTCAAACATCTCAATCTGTAACAGGAAGGCCCAATTACGACGACTAACTGTTACAGATTGAGATGTTTTCGAGAGACAGTTCCGAATGTCTCGATCTGTAACACGAAGGGCCGGTTTTGGCGGCAAACTGTTACAGATCGAGAGATTACATAG
>URKC01000128.1:0-3613 GCA_900548295.1 uncultured Collinsella sp. | reverse complement strand
CACGCAAAGGAAAGCACTTAATGTGCTTTCCGTCTTGCGCAGGACTGTAGAGCAGGAAACTTAGCCCGTGCCGGGGCCGCTGAGACCAGACCGGCGGGATAGACCGGTTCAGATGGGGCTTTGATGCATGGGTGGTCTGTTGTTGTGCAAATGGGTATCATACTGTGGTTATTGCATCGACTCTGTGATGCATGTTTGTACGTTCCCGGCGGTCGGTTTGCCAGAAGCGCCCCGTCGGTTGTTCCAGACCCGTTTCGAAGAAAGGAAACCACACTAACCTATGGCAGCTAAAAAATCATCTCCCTTGAAGATCATCCCGCTCGGCGGCCTTGATGGCATCGGCAAGAACATGACGGTCTTCGAGTGCGGCGACGACATGGTGCTCGTCGACGCCGGCCTCATGTTCCCGGATGACTCCCAGCCTGGTATCGACCTGGTGCTTCCCGACTACACCTATGTTCTGGAGAACGAGGAGAAGCTCCGTGGTATCGTCGTCACTCACGGCCACGAGGACCACACCGGTTCGCTTCCGTATCTGCTGCAGGACCTCAACAATAAGGTGCCCATCTTCTCGAGCAAGCTGACGCTTGGCTTTATCGAGGGCAAGCTTTCTGAGTTCCGCATCCGCGCACCCAAGTTCCGCGAGGTCAAGGGCGGCAGCCATGTCAACCTCGGCGGCATCTCGCTCGACTTCTTCTCGATGACGCATTCCATCCCGGGCGCTCTGGGCGTGTTCATCCGCACCAATCAAGGCACCGTTATGCACACCGGCGACTTTAAGCTCGACCAGACGCCCATCGATGGCGTCACGCCCGACTATGCCGCTATCAGCCGCTTTGCCAAGCAGGGCATCGACCTGCTGCTTTCCGACTCCACCAATGCCACGGTTCCCGGCTTTACCAAGTCCGAGGCCGAGGTTGGTCCCAACCTGCTGCACGCCATCAAGAACGCCCCGGGTCGCGTGTTCGTCGCATCGTTCTCGAGCCACATCCATCGTTTGCAGCAGATCTGCGATGCCGCCCGCAAGTGCGGCCGTAAGGTCGTTGTGACCGGTCGCTCCATGCTCACGAACACCCGCGTGGCGCGCGAGCTCGGTTATCTCAACATCGATGATGCCGATATCATCGATGCCTTCGATATTGATAATCTTCCTGACGACAAGATCGTCGTCATGTGCACTGGTTCGCAGGGCGAGCCGCTGTCGGCCCTGTCCCGCATGGCCAATGGCGAGCACAAGACGCTCTCCATCCACGAGGGCGATACCGTTATCCTCTCGGCAACTCCCGTTCCTGGCAACGAGAAGGCCGTCCAGCAGGTCGTCAACAGCCTGGCCAAGCTCGGCTGCGACGTGTGGGATAAGAACCGCGCTCTCGTCCACGTCTCGGGTCACGGTAGCCAGGAGGAGCTCAAGCTCCTGATGGCCATGGCCAAGCCCACGTATTTTATGCCGGTTCACGGTGAGGCCGTGCATCTGCGCGCCCATGCCCAGCTGGCGCGCAAGATGGGCATCAAGGACGATCATATCTTTATCCTCGATAACGGCGACACGCTCGAGATGCGCGGTGGTATCGTCAAGCGCGGTACGCCCGTCGAGTCCGGTGTCGTTTACGTCGACGGCCTGCGTATCGGCGATACCGACCCCATCGTCCTGCGCGATCGCCAGAAGCTCGCCAACGACGGTATGGTCACGGCCGTTGCCATCGTCTCCCTCAAACACAAGAAGATCGAGGCCATCGAGTTCTCGGGCCGCGGCGTCTCGTTTGCCATCGACGACCAGTTCTCCGAGGATGCCTCCGCGTCCATTATGAAGACGATCGAGAAGGGTAAGTTTAGCTTTACCAGCAGCGGTTCCGATGCCATTCGCAAGGCCGTGCGCGATTCGCTCTCTAACTTTATCTGGAGCCGTACGCGCACCCGTCCGATGATCATCCCGGTCGTCATGGAGGTTTAGTTTGGCGCGCGGATCTGCACAAAACGCCAAAGGCAATAAGGCCAATAACCAACCGGCATCTGCTAAGGGTGCCGGTTCCCATCTGCGTGCCAATAAGGGCCACGAGTCCGAGTTCGATGAGTTTGAGCCCTTGGTCGAGCCTTCGGCCAATCGCGATATCGCCGGTGTGGTCATCGCCGTTTTGGCGATCGCGTCCTTCATTGCCGTGATCTCTCCGGCAACAGCGCCCGTGACGGCTGCGGTTGCCGGTTTCTACCACCTGGGCTTTGGCCTGGGCGCCTACGTGCTGCCGATCGTCATCTTGCTGTTTGCCGCCACGCTCTTTTTGGGTGAGGACTCGCCGCTCAACGTGCGCTCTGTCGCGGGCGGCGCCGTGGTCTTTATCGCCGTCGTCTCCATTCTTTCGCTGATGGTGCCGGGCACGAGCGATTCGTGCGACCTTATGTTTACGCCGCAGAACCTTTCCGTGTCGGGCGGCTACATTGGCGCCTTTATCGCAAGTGCCTTGCAAAACGCCCTGGGTAAACCTATCGCCATGGTTGTCTTGCTGGGGCTTGTCGTCGTTGGTTTGGTCATTATCGGCTTTTCGGTGGGTGGCGTTTTGCGCTCCGCACGCGATCGTGCGGCAGATTTTGCCGAACGCCGTCGTGCCGATGTCAACGCCAGCCCGTGGGGCGATGAAGAGGCCCTGTCTGTTCCCGGCGTCGCTCGTCCGCACCTGAGCATTCTGCGCCAGAAGGGGACTGACGCCGCGGTGACCACGGTCATGGGTGGCGATGTCGACCCGGTTTTGGATGACAACGAGGACGATGACCCATTTGTCGTCGTATCCGAGTCGGTTGAAGCCGAGCGCGCCAAGACCACGCTGCTGCCGCGCCGCCATGCCAAGAAGGGCAAGGCTGCGCCCAAGCTCAACACAAGCGAGCCCGACCCGTCTTGGTCCGATAGCGAGATTGAGCTCACCGAGGGTGACGACGAGGACGACGAGGCTCCGCTCGAGACCGCCAAGACAACCTTGCTGCCGCGTCGCCACGCCAAGCGCGGTCAGGTCACTGGACAGCTTTCGATGGAGGACGATCCGGACAAGGTTGACGAGTCCGAGCCGCCGTTTGCCATGAACCCTGTTTCGGCCGCACCTCAGATTCCCGACTTCTTAAAGCATCCCAAGGTTGCCGATGCGCCTGCCACGAGTGCTGTCGAATCGGCTGCGGCTCGTGATGGGGGAGCGGACGGCGGCGCCGCAGATAACGAGGGCGAAGAAGAGGACGGCCTCAAGCTTCCGCCGCTCGAAATCCTACATGCCAACCCGCAGTCGGTTTCTGCCGCGTCTTCGGATAAGGAGCTGGAGCAGACCGCTGAGTCACTGCAATCCACCTTGCTTGAGTTTGGCCGCAGTGCCCGCGTGGTCGGCTGGATCGCCGGCCCCACGGTGACGACCTTTAAGCTGCAACCTGGCGAGGGCGAGCGCGTGAGCAAGATTTCGAGCCTCGAGGACGATATTGCGCTTTCGCTCGCCGCCCAGTCGGTTCGTATCTTTGCCCCGATCCCCGGCACCTCTCTCGTTGGTATCGAGATTCCCAACCGCAAGCGCCAGAACGTCAATCTGGGCGACGTGCTGCCCTATGTGAAGGGCGGTCCGCTCGAGCTCGCCATCGGCCGCGA
>URKC01000127.1:0-3704 GCA_900548295.1 uncultured Collinsella sp. | reverse complement strand
GATAACCTTTCGTTCTAAGCATCTCGACCAAATATAATTACCTTGGTCTGTAAGAAAGGAACCAGCTATGTGCGATTGCATCTTCTGTAAAATTGCCAACCACGAGATCCCCTCGACCGTTGTCTATGAGGACGACCAGGTCATCGCCTTCGACGACCTCAACCCGCAGGCGCCGGTCCACACGCTCGTGATCCCTAAGAAGCACTACAGCGACATCGCCGACAACGTGCCTGCCGAGACCATGGGCGCCATGGCTCACGCCATCCAAGAGGTCGCCAAGGCCAAGGGCTTGGAGGACGGTTTCCGCGTCATCTCCAACAAGGGCGTCAACGCCGGCCAGACCGTCATGCACTTCCACATGCACGTCCTCGGCGGCAAAAACCTGGGCGAGAACCTCATCTGAGGGCCTCTGCTCCGTGCAATGAAGCGGAAGCTCGGGCACCGATAACTTATATATCAACGCAACAAACCCGAGCGCGAGGGCGTTTGGGTTTATTATTGAAACGTATGTAACCTGGCGGCGCCACACCGCCTGTTAGTAGGGAGACACATGAACGTTCTGGTCGTCAACGCAGGATCTTCGACCCTTAAGTATCAGGTCATCGATACCAAGTCCCACAAGGTGTCCGCAAAGGGCTCCTGCGAGCGCGTCTGCTTTACCGGCGGCACTTTCACCCATGCTGCCAACGGCTCCAAGAAGGTGACCGAGAACATCGAGTTCCCCGACCACAAGGTCGCCATCGAGGTTGTCCTGAAGGACCTCGAGGCCAACGGCGTCAAGATCGAGGGTATCGGCCACCGTATCGTTCAGGGCGGTTGGTACTTTGGCGATTCCTCCCTCGTCGACGAGGATGTCCTCGCCAAGATCCGCGAGGTCGCTCCGCTCGCCCCGCTGCACAACAACCCCGAGGCCAACGTTATCGAGTACTGCCTGGAGCAGTATCCCGACCTGCCCAACGTCACGGTTTACGACACCGCTTTCCACTTCAACATGCCCGAGGTCGCCAAGACTTACGCCCTGCCCAAGGACGTCTGCGACAAGCTGCACATCCGTAAGTACGGCGCCCACGGCACCAGCTACCGTTACATCTCCAAGAAGGTCGCCGAGATGACCAACGGCGAGGCCCGCAAGGTCGTCGTGTGCCATATCGGCTCCGGCGCTTCCCTGTGCGCCATCGAGGACGGCAAGTGCATGGACACCACCATGGGCTTGACGCCGCTCGACGGCGTTATGATGGGCACCCGCTGCGGCTCCATCGACCCGGCTACCGTGTGCTACCTGCAGCGCGAGGGCGGCTACACCTTCGACGAGGTCGACGAGATGATGAACAAGAAGTCCGGCCTTTTGGCTGTGACCGGTGGCAAGACCAACGACTGCCGCAATGTCGAGGAGCTCGCTGCCGCTGGCGACCCCGAGGCTCAGCTCGCCTTCGATATGTTCGTCTACAAGATTGCCGCCAAGGCTGCCGAGATGGCCACTTCTATGTGCGGTATGGACACCCTGGTCTTTACCGCCGGCATCGGCGAGCACGCTCCGGCCGTCCGCGCCGGCGTTGCCGACCGCCTGGCCTTTATGGGCGTCAAGATGGATCATGCCCGCAACGCCCTGCGTGGTGACGGCGCTTGGTGCCTGTCTGCCAAGGATTCCAAGGTCAAGATTTTCGTCATCCCCACGGACGAGGAGTTCATGATCGCTTCCGACGTCGAGCGCATCGTCAACGGCAAGTAATTGCAAGAGGGGAGGGGCTGGACGACCGAGCGCCGTTCAGCCCCTCTTTTGTACTCGTTGGGCGATATGCCTGATAGCTATTTATCAAGCTGTGATAACTTCTTATTAACATGCGGCCGCCTTAAGGGGTCTGCGCCGACCGTATCGCACTGCAAAGGAGTCTCATGAACGTACTTGTTGTCAACGCCGGTAGCTCAAGCCTTAAATATCAGCTTTTGGATACCGATACCCGCGAGGTTTTCGCCAAGGGCAACTGCGAGCGTATCGGATCGGACATGGGCATCTTTGGCCACTCCGAGAACGGTGGTGCCAAGCAGACCGAGGAGATTCCTTTTCCCGATCATCGCTGCGCCATTGCGCGCGTGCTCGAGGAGCTCGAGAAGACCGACTTTACGATCGATGGCATTGGCCATCGCATTGTTCAAGGCGGTTGGCACTTTAAGGATTCCGCGGTCGTCGACGACGAGGTCATGGCCAAGATTCTCGAGGTGGCCCCGCTCGCCCCGCTGCATAACTACGGCGAGGCCGCGGCGATTGAGTATTGCCGCGAGAAGTATCCGGAGCTGCCCAACGTGGCCGTCTTCGATACCTCGTTCCACATGACCATGCCCGAGGTCGCCTACACCTACGCGCTGCCCAAGGACGTGTGCGACAAGTACCACGTGCGCAAGTACGGTGCCCACGGCACGAGCCACCGCTATGAGTGGATGATGGCCAAGGAGATCCTGGGCTCGCGCTGCCACCGCCTGCTCTCGTGCCATTTGGGCAACGGCGCCTCGCTTGCCGCCATCGAGGACGGTGTATGCCGCGATACCACGATGGGCCTCACGCCGCTCGACGGCCTGATGATGGGCACCCGTTGTGGTTCCATTGACCCGGCTACCGTGTGCTACCTGCAGCGCGAGGGCGGCTACAGCTACCAGGAAGTCGATGACATGATGAACAAGCAGTCTGGTCTGCGTGCCATCTCGGGCATCTCCAACGACGCCCGTGACATCCGTACGCGCGCCTCCGAGGGCGACGAGCGCTGCCTGCTCGCCTTCGATATGTTCGCCTACAAGGCCATGCAGCAGGCCGGCTCCATGATCGCTTCCATGGCGGGCGTGGACACCATTACCTTTACCGCCGGCATTGGCGAGAACGACTGGTCGATCCGCAAGGCCTTCTGCGACTGCTTTGAGTGGCTGGGCGTGCGCATCGACAACAACAAGAACCGCGAGGCCGTGGGTAACGGCCCGCAGGTCATCAGCGCCGCCGGTTCCGCCGTCACGGTCATGGTCATCCCCACCGACGAGGAATACATGATCGCCCACGACGTCGAGCGTCTGACCAAGAACAACTAACGCGCGCATTTGCAAGTAAGCGAAAGGCCTCCAGAGCAACGACTCAGGAGGCCTTTTTGCTAGCAGGCGGACGGCGGAAACCCTATCCCATTTCGAGCGCAAATTCTGGGACACGCTTTCCGGTTGAGGCACGTTGCGGAAAGTGCGACCCACAATAAAGCAAAATTCCGTCCCGCAGTTTCCCAAACAGGCCCCAAGGGGAAACTGCATCCCAAAATTCGCCTTCAAACTGGGATACGCTTTCCGCTTGAACAGCCGCCGATCTGCAGCACGTCTCGCAGATCCAAAGTGGCCATATCCGCAACGCCTTCGCTCCCAACAATTGCACCCATTCATTCAGATCCTCAGCCCCAGCTCGTAGCCAAGCCGCCGTCCACTCCAGATGCTCTGAATGCTTTGTAGCAGTAGAAGGCCGTACGGGCTAACCCCTGAAAACATTCCGCAGACCAGAAACGCCCCCGTTCGTAGCTCCGAAGGAGCAGAACGGGGGCGTTTCATTGGTCGAGGACGTTTTCAGGGGTTAGCCCGTACGGCCTTCGGGCGAGTGCGTCCGCTACTCAGCCATCTGAGCCTGGACGGCGGTGATGGCCACGACACCCACGATGTCGTCGGCAGAGCAGCCGCGTGAAAGG
>URKC01000126.1:0-3840 GCA_900548295.1 uncultured Collinsella sp. | reverse complement strand
CGTGAGGCCCTGTCCTGCGCACTTAATCTGCTTTCGAGCCACGACCGTCCGCGCATTATCTCGGTGCTCGGCGGCGGCCCCGACGAGTCGCAGCTGCCCGAGTGCGAGCGCAGCAAATGGCGCCTGGACGAGAACTCGATGGGCCTAGCCAAGAGCCGTTTTTGGCTCGCCACGCTCATGCAGATGACCTTCCCCGGCGTGCCTTCGGTCTACTACGGCGACGAATACGGCCTGGAGGGTCTAACCGATCCGGGCAACCGCCGCACCCTGCCGACCAAGGACCAACTGCACGACTTCGACACGCTGGCTATTGTCAAAAACGCCTCCGCCGTACGCCGCGCACTGCCGTTTATGATCGACGGCGAGATCAAGGCCTTCGCGCTCAACGACGAGGTGCTGGCATACAACCGCACGGGCAAGGATGGCGAGTCCGCGACGGTTATTATTAATCGTAGTCTGCGCAATTCGCACCGCGTGACGATTCCGGCGCTCGATGAATGCGCGAGTGACGTGATCAGCGGTCACGAGTGCGAGATCCACAACGGCACGGTCACGCTCGATTTGTATCCGCTGGGCTCGTCGATCATCTATCACCATGCCGAGCAGCGCTTGCAGGAGCCGCTCGATCACGGCGCGGGCGTTGTGTGCCATATCACCTCGGTACCGACCGATGACGGCAAGCCCGGCACGATCGGCGCACCCACGCGTCGCTTTATCGACCATCTGTCCGCTATGGGCATGCGCTACTGGCAGGTCCTGCCTGTCAACCCAACGGACTTCTTCCGCTCCCCTTACGCCGGGCCTTCGGCCTTTGCGGGCAATATTGACCTGCTGCCCGAGAGCCAAGAGGAGCTGGCGGCCGACTTTGAGACTTGGAAGGCCCGTG
Organism: uncultured Collinsella sp.; assembly: GCA_900548295.1. Taxonomy (GTDB): domain Bacteria; phylum Actinomycetota; class Coriobacteriia; order Coriobacteriales; family Coriobacteriaceae; genus Collinsella. The sequence goes on along the minus strand of URKC01000126.1, from coordinate 2,954 downwards.
GCGGCGAAGATGCCGATCCGCTCTACACCGCGTTTAAACATCGCAACGCCGATTGGCTCGAGAAATACTGCGTCTACATGGCCGTTAAGAAGTACTTTGAGGGCGAGTCGCGCCACGATTGGCCGGCAGATGTCGCGCGCTACAACGAGCATCTGTTTGACGATAAGCGCTTCCACGACGAGGCAGAGCTGCAGGCGTACATGCAGTACCGCTTTGACCTGGCCTGGTGCGAGCTCATGAACTATGCGCACAAGAAGGGCATCGAGGTCATCGGCGATATCCCGATGTATGTCTCGGACGATTCGGCCGACGCGTGGAGCGAGCCCGAGAACTTCTGGCTGTCCGATACCGGCAAGGCAATCGAGATCTCCGGTGCGCCACCCGACAACTTTGCACCCGAGGGTCAGGTGTGGGGCAACCCGACGTTCCGCTGGGACCACATGAAGCAGAACGGCTACCGCTGGTGGATGGATCGCCTACGTCGTGCGTTCTCGCTCTACGACCGCGTGCGCCTGGATCACTTCCTGGGATTCCACAGCTACTTTAGTATCCCCGCGGGCAAGGCTTGCGCCGACGGTCGCTGGCTGACGGGCCCGGGCAAGGACCTGTTCCAGACGGCCTACGACGAGCTGGGTCCGCTCAACTTTATTGCCGAGGACCTGGGCTATTTGACGCCCGGTGTTCGCGCCATGGCTTCGACCTGCGGTTTCCCCGGCATGGACGTGCTGGAGTTTAGCGACTACGACGTTCGTTGCGGTGTGCATCCCACGCCCGGCAAGATTCTGTACACCTCGACGCACGATACGTCGACGCTGGCCGGTTGGTGCACGCGTTCCTTTGCGGGTGGCGACGTGCCGAGCGGTGTTGAGGTGGCGTCCAAGCTGATGAGCGACGCGCTGGCAAGCGACGCTCCCCTGGTGATGATGCCGCTGCAAGATGTCTTGGGGCTGGGCGACGACGCGCGCATGAACGTTCCGGGCGTGGCCACGGGCAACTGGACCTGGCAGGCTGACGAGACCGATGTTGCGGCCGCCGAGGGCAAAACTGCGCAGCTCCTGCGCAACACCCATAGATTCTGGGGCGAAGCGTGATAAAACCCCCGATATAGGGTACAGTTACAGCTGTTTGAATTTTTGCGGGCAGAGCGATCTGCCCGCTTTATGCTGAAAAGGAAGTATTATGGCGCGCTACGATTACAAGTGCTCGAGCTGCGGCAACGTGTTCGAGGTTGAGCATCCCATGTCCGAGACCCCCGAGGTCGTGTGCCCCAACTGCGGCGCTCCGGCCGCCAAGACGTTCTCGGCCAGCGGTATTAAATTTGAGGGCAGCGGCTTCTACAACACCGACCAGCGCAGCGGTGGCTCAAGCACCAGCGCCACGAGCGGTTGCTGCGCCAACTGCCCGCACAGCCACTAGAAACCAATCAGCCCCGCGACCGACACCAATCGCGGGGCTATTTCTTTGAGCTATGAGTAGCTAATTATCAGGCCAGGTTTCCTTATGAATTGCGGTGAAATAAGGACAGTTTGGCAGGTAGAAGCCGCTATTCAATCCCTATTTCACCGCAAATTAGTAGTTAGTTGTGGATCAGGCGGGCGCAGAAGTGGCCGTCGTAGGAGTCGGCGTTTACCGGCACGCTTTGGAAGAGGCCTCGGTCGTTTTGGCGTACGGAGACGAGCTTCTTGGCCTGGGCGAACTCGGGGAGTTGCAGAATCTGCGCCTCGGAAAGCGGTGCCACGCTAAAGCCGGCACCCTCGGGAGAGCTCAAGAACGCTTCCACGACCTGCATGTTCTCCTCGTCGAAGACCGAGCACGTCGCATAGATGAGCTCGCCGTCGGCAGCCACGCGCACAGCAGCCTCTTTGAGTATCGTCAGCTGCAGCTTGGGCAGCTCAACCGTCACATCCTTTTCGGTCAGGCGCCACGGGATCTCGGGATGACGGCGCATGGTGCCGGTGCCAGAGCACGGCGCATCGATAAAGACCGTGTCGAACTTAACCGGCTCGCCAAGCATGGCATCAAACGATGTGAGCACCTCATCAAGCTCGCAGGCATCACCCGAAACCGTACGAACGCCCTGAATACCAGCCTTATGCAGGCGAGCGAGATTCAGATCGCACTTGCGATCATGCAGATCGAGCGCCGTATGCTGACGCTCATAGCCCGCACGCTTGGCCTGGCACATCATCACATAGGTCTTGGTGCCACGGCCGGCACCAATCTCAAGGCAGCTACCAGGGCGCGTGGCAGCTGTGGCGATAAGCTGGGCGTTAAGGTCCGAGGCCACGGCAGCAGCACGCTCAAATACGCCCGACGCAACCGTAACCTGAGCATCGACCGGAGCATGACAGCCAGGGAACACAGGCGCCACAAGCTGCGATAGGTACGGATCAGGTTTGGTTGCAAAGGCGTTCTCGTGCAAAGCGAGCGGCGCGGGCGCCAGATTGCCGGCGAAGCCGAGCGCACCCTCTGGAGTGTCAAACGACGCCATAATGCGAGCGCATAGCCAGCGCGGAAGACCCATCAGGCGCGACAGACGAACCAAGCGTCGCTCGGACTCATCCACGTCGGATGCCGTGGCAAAGTCCTCAACGTTGTCCGCAACCTTGTGCAGCACCGCGTTTGCCAAGCCCGCAGCAGACTTAGCACCACTGCGCACCAGCTCAACACCCTGGCTCACGGCAACGCGGCCCGGCGTATGCAGGTAGAGCATCTCGAAGGCCGAGATACGAAGCGCCATGCGAACGCGCGGCGCAACCTTTTTGGGTTTATCGAGAAACTGATCGAGCAGCTCATCCAAAATGCCCTGCGTCGCGGCAACGCCCAGCGCCAGGCGAGCGGCAAACGCGGAATCGCGCTTGTCAATGGCCTTGGCCGTAGCGCGGGCAGAGAGCACATCGCGCGCATACATGCCGCGACGGTCGGCCTCCATCAGCACATCGAGCGCGAGCTTA
>URKC01000125.1:0-3960 GCA_900548295.1 uncultured Collinsella sp. | reverse complement strand
CGATCAGTTCGTCGTGGTTGCCGCGCTCGATGATGCGGCCGTGGTCCAGACAGATGATCGCGTCAGAGTTGCGCACGGTGGACAGGCGGTGTGCGATGACAAACGTCGTGCGGCCTTCCATGAGTTTATCCATGCCCGCCTGCACGATGGCCTCGGTGCGGGTGTCGATGGAGCTCGTTGCCTCGTCCAGAATCATTGCCGGCGGATCCGCGACGGCAGCGCGGGCTATCGAGATCAGCTGGCGCTGGCCCTGCGACAGCTGGGCGCCGTTGCCGGTGAGCATGGTGTCATAGCCGTCGGGCAGGCGGGTGATAAAGTCGTCCGCGCCCGCGAGCTTGGCCGCCGCGATGCACTCCTCGTCGGTCGCATCCAGGTTGCCGTAGCGGATGTTATCCATCACGGTGCCGGTGAACAGGTTCACGTCCTGCAGCACGACGCCCAGGCTTCGGCGCAGGTCGGCCTTGCGGATCTTGTTGACGTTGATGCCGTCGTAGCGGATCTTGCCGTCGGCGATGTCGTAGAAGCGGTTGATGAGGTTGGTGATGGTCGTCTTGCCGGCACCGGTGGCGCCGACAAACGCGACCTTCTGGCCCGGCTTGGCAAACACGGACACGCCGTGCAGCACTTCGTGGTCGGGCGTGTAGCCAAAGTCGACGTTGTCCATGACCAGGTCGCCGCGCAGCGGTACGTACTCGATCTCGCCGGTTGCGCGGTGCGGATGTTTCCACGCCCACATGCCGGTGTGGTGGTCCGCCTCCTCGAACTCCCAAGTCTCGGGGTTCACCTGCGCGTTGACGAGTGTCACGTAGCCTTCGTCGGCCTCGGGCTTCTCGTCGATGAGCTCAAAGATGCGGTCGGCGCCGGCGAGGCCCATGACCACGGCGTTGATCTGCTGTGAGATCTGGCCGATCTGTCCGCAGAACTGCTTGGTCATGTTGAGGAACGGCACCACGACGGCGATCGACAGCGCCATGCCCGAGATGCTCAGGTTGGGCACGCCCAGCGCCAGGAAAATGCCGCCCGCCAGTGCGACCAGCACGTAGAGCAGGTTGCCCAGGTTCATAAGGATGGGCATGAGGATGTTGGCGTACATGTTGGCCTTCTGGGAGACCTCGAAGAGCTTTTCGTTGCGCTCGTCAAAATCGGCCTCGGCGGCAGACTCGTGGCAGAACGCCTTGACGACCTTCTGGCCGTTCATGACCTCCTCGATATGGCCCTCGACCACGCCGAGCTCGGTCTGCTGCGCAATGAAGAAGCGCGCGGAGTTGGAGCCGAGCAGCTTGGTCATAAAGGTCATAAAGGCGACGCCGGCGATGATGACCAGGCACATCCACACGCTGTAGTACAGCATGATAAAGAACACCGTGACGATGATGATGATCGTCATGAGCAGGTTGGGCAGCGACTGACTGATCATCTGACGCAGCGTGTCGATGTCGTTGGTGTAGTGGCTCATGATATCGCCGCGCTGGTGCGTGTCGAAGTAGCGGATCGGCAGGTCCTGCATGCGGTTGAACATCATCTCGCGCAGCTTCTCCAGCGAGCCCTGCGTGACGATAGCCATGGCGCGGTTCCAGAAGAGCGAGGACAGGACACCGACGCCGTAGATGCAGGCGAGGGTGGTCACGAGCTGCAGAATCTTGGGCTGTGCGGCTTCCCAATCGCCCGACTGCCACGATTCGCTAATAATCTGCAGGGCGCTCTGCAGGAAGGTCGCGCCGATGGAGTTGATGATGGCGCAGAGCACCACGCCGGCGACGACAAGGGGCAAAAGCACGGGATAGAAGCCAAAGAGCGTCTTGATGAGGCGCGACATGGTGCCGCCCTTACGGTTGAGCGCGCGCTCGGCGGTCGTTGCCTTACTCATGTGCCTCGCCTCCTTCCTGGGTCTGAGCTTGCGTTGCGGATGCCTCGGTGTCGGCCTCGACGGCCCCTTCGCCCTCGGCAGACATCTTGTTTTGCGAGGTAAAGGTCTCGCGGTAGATCTCGCTCGTCTTGAGCAGCTCTTCGTGGTTGCCGATCTGTGCGATGCGGCCACCCTCCATGACAATGATGCGGTCTGCGTCCTGCACGGAGCTGATGCGCTGGGCGATGATGAGCTTGGTCGTGTTGGGCAGATAGCTTGCCAGCCCCGCGCGGATCTTGGCGTCGGTCTTGGTGTCGACGGCGCTGGTGGAGTCGTCCAGGATCAAGATCTTGGGGCGACGCAACAGGGCGCGTGCAATGCACAGGCGCTGCTTCTGACCGCCCGAAACATTAGAGCCGCCCTGTTCGATCCAGGTGTCGTAGCCCTTGGGGAAACCGTCGACAAACTCGTCGGCGCAGGCCAGATGCGCTGCCTCGCGGACTTCCTCGTCGGTGGCGTTCGGGTCGCCCCAACGCAGGTTCTCGGCGATGGTGCCGCTAAACAGCACGTTTTTCTGCAGCACCATGGCGACCTGGTGACGCAGCGCGTCCAGGTCGTAGTCGCGCACGTCCACGCCGCCCACGCGCACAGCGCCTTCGGTGGTGTCGTACAGGCGGGCGATGAGGTTAACGAGCGTGGACTTGGCCGAGCCGGTGCCGCCGATGATGCCGATGGTCTCGCCGCTCGTAATGTGCAGGTCGATATCGTCGAGCGCCTGGCGCTTCGCATGCTTGGAATACTTAAAGCTCACGTGGTCAAAGTCGATGGAACCGTCGGCAACCTCGAGCACGGGCTCGGCGGGATCGGCGATCGTGGGCTCGGCGGCCAGCACCTCGGCAATGCGGTGTGCCGATTCGTCGGCCATGGTCACCATGACAAAGATCATCGACAGCTGCATCAGGCTCATGAGAATCTGGAAACCATAGGTAAAGGTCGAGGAGAGCTGGCCCACGTCGAACAGCGTGCCCTGGCTCGTGATGATGAGCTTGGAGCCCAGGTAGATGATGACGACAAACGCGCCGTTGACGCAGATGTTCATCATGGGGTTGTTAAAGGCGAGCAGCTTCTCGGCGCGGGTGAAGTCCATCTGGACGTCGCGTGCGGCGGTCGCGAACTTCTCCTTCTCAAAGTCTTCGCGCACATAGCTCTTGACCACGCGCATGCCGGTGACGTTTTCCTCGACGGACTCGTTAAGGGCGTCGTACTTGTGGAACACGCGCGAGAAGATGGGACGCACCTTAAAGATGATAAAGAACAGTCCAAAGCCCAGCAGCGGAATGATGACCAGGTAGACCATGGCGACGCTGCCGCCCATGATAAATGCCATGACAAAGGCAAAAACAAGCATTAATGGGGCACGTATGGCAATACGGACGATCATCATATAAGCCATCTGTACATTAGTCACATCTGTAGTCAGGCGGGTAACTAAAGATGAAGATGAAAACCGGTCAATGTTTTCAAAGGAAAAGTCCTGGATCTTATAAAACAGGTCTTTTCTCACGTTCTTTGCAAACCCGCAGGAAGCAGTGGCGCAGGCATTACCTGCAGTGATGCCGAATATAAGAGAAAGTGTTGCCATAACGACCAACACCAGTCCATACATGGCGATCTCACTGAAACCGGCACCTGCCTTCATCCGGTTTACCAGCTGTGCAATGATAAATGGAATGATACACTCCATTACCACTTCCAGGGATACCATCAAAGGTGCTTTCAGGGATGCCTGCTTATACTCACGGATGCATTTTGATAAAACTTTCAGCATAGTAGGTAAAATACTCCTTTCTGTAAACAATAAGAACAGGACGCCCGCAGTGCGAACGTCCTGAATGCTTTCTTCAGTACTTATACTGAAACATGTGCATTTTAGGCTACTCTTAATCATAACCTAAATCTACTCTTCTTTACAAGAGTAAAATAATGAACTTTTTGTGAAATAAATATTAATCCAGAGCCTCATTTAAACCTTCTGTTCCCTCTAAGGCAAATCTTCCCTGTCTGATCAGTGTGATCCGGCTGCCGTCTTTTCCCACAGCCACAATATCTCCCAG
>URKC01000124.1:0-4170 GCA_900548295.1 uncultured Collinsella sp. | reverse complement strand
TTGGTTAAGCAGGGAACGCCCACCATGGGTGGCGTTGTCATCCTCGTCGCGATCTCGCTGACCTGCCTGCTGATGGGCAAGCTCACCACCGAGCTCGTACTCGTACTGCTCGCCACGCTGGCGACCGGCGTGCTGGGCCTGATCGACGACCTGACCTCCGTTACGCATGGGCGCTCGCTCGGTCTGACGCCTCATGCCAAGATGATCGGCCTAACCATTATCTGTGTCACCTTTACGGTGCTTGCCGTCAACTGGTGCGGCGTCGCCCCCGAGATTCGTTTTCCCGGTGGGTTGACGATTGACCTTGGCGTGCTTTCGACTACCATCTGCGGCTATTCGTTCCCGTGGCTCTATATTGTCTTTTGCTGGCTGATGATTGCCGGTCTTTCTAATGCCGTGAACCTGACCGATGGCCTTGACGGTCTTGCTGGCGGCACCTCCATGATCGCCATGCTCGCCATGGCTGCCATGGCGTTTTTGCACGGAGACGTGAACCTGTCCATCTTCTGTACCGCGTGTGCCGGTGCCTGCTTGGGCTTTCTGTGGTTCAACTGCTATCCGGCGAGCATCTTTATGGGCGATACCGGCTCGCTTGCTCTGGGCGCCGCGTTCGCCTGCACGTCCATCATGACCAACACCGAGGTCGTCTCCCTCATCATCGGCGGCCTGTTTATCGTTGAGACCCTGTCGGTCATGATTCAGGTTGTCTACTTCCATTTTACGCACAAGCGCGTCTTCCTTATGGCGCCCATCCATCATCATTTCGAAAAGAAGGGCTGGGCCGAGACCAAGGTCGTCATCCGTTTTTGGATTATCGCTGCGGCCTTTGGTGCCGTTGGCCTTGCTCTGTTCTTCCAGTTGGGATAGTGGTCTTTCATGCCTCTTGCTGATGTCTTTAGCCTGCTCGTTTTGGGTCAGGGCAAATCCGGTCTCGATGTCGCCCGCTGGGCGCTGGCACATCCCGAGCGCGTAAGCGCCGTTACCGTGTATGGCGGCGGCACCTCTGAGCCCAATGACGCCACGCGTGCGCTCGAGGCTGCCGGTGCGTCGTTTGTCTATGGGACCGAACAGGTCGAGGGCGCCTATGACGTATGCGTGACGTGCCCGGGCATCTCGGAGTTCTCGGGCTTCTTTAAGGCCGGGCGCGAGCATGCCGCCCAGATTATGGGTGAGCCCGAGTTTGCCTATCGCCTGTCGCCCGATAACTGGATTGCCATCACGGGCACCAACGGCAAGACGACCACCACGTCGCTGACCGATTATCTGCTCAAGGCTTCCGGTGAGGCCAGTGTAGCTGTCGGCAACATCGGCGAGCCGCCTATCAACGAGATTGACGGCCGAGCCCACAACGAGTGGTTTGTGGCTGAGCTCTCGAGCTATCAGATTGCTACGACCACCGAGCTCCACCCTCGCGTGGCGGTGCTGCTCAACATCACTCCCGACCACTTGGGCTGGCATAAGAGCCATAAGAACTATGCGCTTGCCAAGATCAAACTGTTTGACAATATGGTCGATGACGATCTGGTGGTCGTCGACGTCGAAGACGCCGGCATTCACGAGTTCGATGAGTACATCTACACGCCGGGTCGTCGCATCTGCAAGGTCGCTTTTGACGAGCCCGAGGGTGCAGACGCCGCCTTTGTGCGCGACGGCAAAATGATCGTGCGCCTGAAGGGCGTCGAGACCCCGCTCATCGCTACATCCGAGCTCAAGATCTCGGGCCATCATAATGTTATCAATGCCCTGTGCGCTGCCACGGCTGTCCTGGCCGTCGGTGCCAATCCCGAGGGCATTTGCCGCGGTCTGGCCTCGTTCCAGCCGCTCGAGCACCGCGTGGAGCCGTGCGGCGAGATTGACGGAGTGCGCTACGTCAACGATTCCAAGGCGACCAACACCGACGCGGTCGAGAAGGCACTGACGGCATTTCCCGATGACAACGTGATCTTGCTGCTCGGCGGCCACGATAAGGGCACGCCGCTCACGGACTTCGCGCGCGTCGTTATGGATAACGTGCGCTCGGTCGTCTGCTTTGGCGATGCGCGCGAGCGCTTTACCGCCGCTATGGACGAGGCCGATGTCGATGGCGATGTGGATATCGCCCAGGCGGATGACCTACGCGATGCCGTGGACGTTGCCCGTTCGCTGTCGAGCCGTGGCGACGTGATCTTACTTTCTCCTGCCTGCTCTTCGTTCGATGAGTTCTCGGGCTATGAGGAGCGCGGGCGCGTGTTTAAGGACTACGTGGCTCAGCTTGCCGCTGCAGCGAAATCGCAAATGGAATAGGGGTTGCCGGTGAGAGAGGAGAGCCCCCGACAAGGTATGAGGAGGCCCGACTCGGACCGTGCTTCCTCGCGGCGCAGCACACCGCGTTCCGGTCGTGGCAGGCAGTCGTTTAGCGAACGCTATATTGCCGGCGTTCCCGCCCGCATCATGCGCCCCCGTCTGATATTTATGGCCTGCCTGTTTACTTTGGTGTGCTTTGGTCTGCTGATGGTGTACTCGGCGTCTTCGGTCGAGGCGCTGCACGAGAATGGCTCGGCGACGTTTTTCCTGGGTCGACAGGCCGCGTTTGCCGTGGTTGGTGTTCTGGCGCTGATTGCCATCGTGCGCGTTTTGCCGGACAGCTGGTTTGGGGAGGATGTGCTTAGGATCTTCCTTATCGGCATGATAGGGCTACTGTTTCTGGTGTTCTTGGTGGGCAGCGGCAGCCGTGGCGCCACGCGCTGGCTCAACATCGCCGGTATTCAGTTCCAGCCTTCCGAGTTTTTAAAGCCATTTGCCATTGCGTATTCGGCCATCATGCTTGATCGCTTCTTTTCGCCCGGTGGCAACATCAACGAATTCCTTCGCAAGATGGGCATCTACCTGGGTATTTCGCTCTTTCTGATCTTTATCCAGCCCGATTTCGGTACTGTCCTGATCATCCTGTTGACCCTCATGTGCATGGCGTTGTTTGCGGGTCTCGACCCGAGATTTATCATCGGCGTGCTAATCTTCGGCATTCTCGTGATCGTGATTGCACTTGTCGCAGAGCCGTACCGTATGGTGCGTATTCAGGTTGCCTTGAACCCTTGGGCTGACGAGTATGGTGACGGCTACCAGGCCACGCTTGCCATCATGGCCTTTGCCTCGGGCGGTCTGTTCGGCCGTGGCATCGGCAACTCAACCATGAAGTACTCGTATCTGCCCGAGGCGCACAATGACTACATCCTGGCCATCATTGGCGAGGAAGTCGGCTTTGTCGGAACCGTGCTGTTCTTCTTGGTGTTTGCGATGCTGATCTACTCGGCGTTTCGCATTGCCGAGCAGGCGACCGATCGTCGGGGCGCGCTTATGGCGTCTGGCTCCGCGGTCATTCTCGCGGTGCAGTTTTTGATTAACGCGCTGGGCATCCTCAACGTGTTTCCCATGACGGGCAAACCGTTGCCGTTTATTAGCTACGGCGGTTCATCGATTATTGTGTCGCTTATGCTTGCCGGTCTGATCCTGCGCGTTTCGTACGAGAGCGCCCGTCGCGATGAGTACGACCGTCGCCGCGAGAGCTTTGCCGTTATGGATGAGAGTACCGCCGGCGTAGCCCATGTGCGCGGTGAACGACCTTCGCGTAGCGGCTTTACCGTTCTGGATGGCTCTACATCCGAGCCGGCAGCTCGTCCACGTCCGCGGACGGCTCCGCAAGGTCGTCCTCAGCGCCCCAGCCCTCGCAGCGCGGGCGGCGGATATAATCGAATCGATTTGAACTCGGACCCGTCGGCGCGTCTACGCACCGACGACCAGGGACCGCGTGTACGAAGGGACTACCATGACCGATAAGATGACCGTTGCTATTGCAGCCGGCGGCACGGCGGGACACATCAACCCCGCGCTCGCCTTGGCCGAAGAGCTGCGTGATCGTGGCCACCACGTTGTGTTCGTGGGCCAGTCACGCAAGCTCGAGGGTCGTCTGGTCCCCGAGGCTGGGTTTGATTTTGTGCCCATTACGGTCACGGGCTTCGACCGCTCCCGTCCTTGGACGGCGCTGACCTCCCTGTGGCGTGTCAACAAGGCCAAGCGTGCGCTCGCCAATCATTTCTCAAAGGTCGGCAAGCCCGATGCCGCCATCGGTTTTGGTGCCTATGTCGAGGTTCCGCTGTTGGGGTGGTGCAAGGGCGCAGGCGTTCCGTATCTGCT
>URKC01000123.1:0-4541 GCA_900548295.1 uncultured Collinsella sp. | reverse complement strand
ACGGAGAGCACATTAAGTGCTCTCCGGCTCGTGCGGAACTCGCGATCGACCTTATGCCCCGCCCCTCGGGACTAAGGATACATGGTAGAGGCGCTCGTGCTGCAAAATTCATGAGCTGGTGACCTATTCTGCGTCCCAGGTCGGCTCATCTTCACCACCGGTTAATAAAAAAGAGGTACCGGTTGGTCCGGTACCTCTTTTGGTGCGTTTCGATTTGGCTGTAGCTTTTGCCGCTAGCTTACAGGCCGCAGGCTGCTTTGAGTTCTTCGACTCGGTCGGTATTCTCCCAGGTGAAGTCGGCGTCTTCGCGGCCGAAGTGACCGTAGGCTGCCGTCTTTTCGTAGATGGGGCGACGCAGGTCTAGGTCGCGGATGATTGCGCCCGGGCGCAGGTCGAAGGTCTTCTCGACGGCCTCGACGATCTTGTCCTCGGCAACATGCGCGGTACCGAAGGTGTCGACCATGATTGAGAGGGGCTTGGAAACGCCGATGGCGTAGGCAAGCTCGACTTCGCAGCGGTCGGCCAGGCCGGCGGCGACCACGTTCTTGGCGACCCAGCGCGCGGCATACGCGGCGGAGCGGTCGACCTTGGTGCAGTCCTTACCGCTAAAGGCGCCACCGCCGTGACGGCCGTAGCCGCCGTAGGTGTCGACGATGATCTTGCGGCCGGTGAGGCCCGTGTCGCCCATGGGGCCGCCCACGACAAAGCGACCGGTGGGGTTCACGTAGATGTCCGCGTTGTCCCACGGCATGTTCTCGGCGGCCATGACCGGGGTGATAACGTGCTCGATGAGGTCGGCCTTGATCTTGCCCATGTCCTCGATCTCGGCGGCGTGTTGCGTGGAGATGACGATCGTCGTGACCTCGACGGGCTTGCCGTCCTCGTAGCGCACGGTGACCTGGGTCTTGCCGTCGGGACGCAGATAGGCGAGGGTGCCGTCGTGACGCACGGCTGCCAGGCGCTCGGCCAGGCGGCTTGCCAGGTAGTGCGGCATGGGCATGAGGGTCTTGGTCTCGTTGGAGGCATAACCGAACATCATGCCCTGGTCGCCGGCACCGATCAGCTCGATCGGGTCGGTGGTAGCGCCGGTCTGGGTCTCGAAGGACTCGTCAACGCCCTGGGCGATATCGGGCGACTGCTCGTGGATGAGGCTCATAACGCCGCAAGTGTCGCAGTCAAAACCGAACTTGGCACGGTTGTAGCCAATGCGACGGATAACGCCGCGGGCGATTTCCTGTACGTCGACGTAGGCCTGGGTGCGAATCTCGCCGGCGACGATGACGGTGCCGGTGGTCACGAGGGTCTCGCAGGCGCAGCGGACGTTCTCCACGTTGGCAGGCACGCCGTTGGGGGCGATGTAGCCCTGCTCCTGGAGCTCTATTTCTTTGGCGAGGATTGCGTCGAGGACGGCGTCGCTGATCTGGTCAGCGATCTTATCGGGATGACCTTCGGTCACCGACTCCGACGTAAAAACAAAGGACCCGTGTTGGGGTGGGATGGAACGAAGTTCTTCTGACATGATTGTCCTTTCAAAAACGTGTCCCGGCGACCGTTACCATTCCGCTGGGCTCTCTATGCAAGGGCACATCATAGCGCGTAAATCAAACATTCACACCCTTTCCGCACCTACTCATTGGGGACACACTTAAATGACCATCCTTGGCTAAGTGCCGACAGGTTGCCCAAAGACTGGTCATTTAAGCCTGTCCCCAATGAGTAGGTCGGTGCCCTTTGTGCGGAGGTTGCTTTGATGCTTTATACTGGTGCGGTTAGACATCCATCCTGTAATCGAGGAGATTTCCATGGCATCAGACGTTCGCGTCCGCTTTGCACCCTCACCGACGGGCAAGCTGCACATCGGCGGCGCCCGCACCGCTATCTATAACTGGGCTTTCGCCCGCGCTAACGGCGGCACGTTCATCCTGCGCATCGACGACACCGACCCCACCCGCTCCACCGACGAAAACACGCAGATCATCCTGCGCGCCATGCGTTGGCTTGGCCTGGACTGGGACGAGGGTCCCGAGGTGGGCGGCGACTATGGCCCCTACGCCCAGACCGAGCGCCTGGACCTGTATAAGCAGGCCGCCCAGAAGCTTTGGGATGAGGGCAAGGCCTATCCCTGCTTCTGCACCAAGGAGCAGCTCGATGCCGATCGTAAGGCCGCGCAGGAGCGCAAGGACCCCTTCCAGGGCTATCAGCGCCGCTGCCGCGATCTTGATCCCGAGGAGGCCCGCCGCCGCATCGAGGCCGGCGAGTCCTACGTCCTGCGCATCAAGGTGCCCGAGGACCGCGGCGACGTCCGTATCCACGACGCCGTCCACGGCGAAGTGACCTTCGACGCCAAGGAGCTCGACGACTTTGTCATCTTCCGCTCCGATGGCACGCCCACGTACAACTTCGCGACCGTCGTCGACGACGCCATGATGAAGATCACCCATGTCATCCGCGGCGACGACCACCTGTCCAACACCCCGCGCCAGGTCATGGTCTACGAGGCCCTCGGCGCGCCCGTGCCCACGTTCGCCCACATCTCCATGATCCTGGGCGCCGACGGTAAGAAGCTCTCCAAGCGCCACGGCGCAACTTCGGTGGAGGAGTACCGCGACGCCGGTTACCTTTCCGACGCCTTCGTCAACTACCTGGCGCTGCTCGGCTGGTCGCTCGACGGCGAGACCACGATCATCCCGCGCGATGTCCTAGCCAGCAAGTTCTCGCTCGACCGCATCTCCAAGAACCCGGCGACCTTCGATCCCAAGAAGCTCGATTGGGTCAATGCCGAGTACATCAACGGCATGTCCGACGCGCAGTTTGCCGATGAAATCATGGTCCCCGAACTGCACGAGGCAGGTCTCATCGAGGGCAACGTCGAGTACGGCGAGGACTGGATTGATGCGCTTGCCGCCATCGTCAAGCCGCGCACCAAGATGCCGGCCGACGCCGTGACCGTCGCCGCTCCCATCTTTGCTACGGCCGAGACGCTCGAGTATGACGAGAAATCCGTTAACAAGGGCCTGGCTAAGGAAGGCCTTGGCGCCATTCTGGATGCCGCCAAGGCCGCGCTCGAGGGCGTGGACAAGTGGACTGCCGAGGCCATCGACGCCGCGCTTGAGCCGCTGCCCGAGCAGATGGACCTCAAGAAGCGCGTGGTGTTCCAGGCCGTGCGCGTCGCCGTCTGCGGCAACATGGTGAGCCCTCCGCTGGGCGAGACCATGGCGCTCGTCGGCCGCGACGACTGCCTGGCGCGTATCGACCGCGCTCGCACGATGGCGCTGTAGTAGACGCGCAAATGCATGTATCCGAGCCCCGTTCACCCGAGCGGGGCTCTTGTTTCTGTACCGATGAGTGGGTTGCTGGGACAAAATAATCAGTAGTGTTTGTCCCATGTTCGAGTGACGCAACGAGCTCGACACTCGTATCGGCCATGGGACAAACTCTACTGATTGTTTTGTCCCACCCCTTTCAGGTCCGTTCGTTAGAGGTGGTGTATGGCTCAACAACTGTCGCTGTTTGGTTTGCCGGAACCGGAGGAAGCTCCGGTGAAGCCCAAGCCTGCCGCTGCCTCGGCTCAGTCTAAGCCTTCGCCCGAGCCCCCTGCCGCCTACGCGAGCGTGGTCCTCGACATCCCCACCCGTGCGCTGTCGGAACCGTTTGCTTACGGCATCCCCGAGTCCCTTGCCAACGAGGTCCAGATCGGATCCACGGTCCTGGTCCACTTTGGTAACCGTGCCGCCGCGGGCTATGTCGTCGACATTGCGCCTGATCTGGGCGATCTGCCGGGCAACAACTCCCTCGACCCGGTGCGCATCAAGCCCATCGAGGCCATCCTCAGCAAACCGCTCTTTACCGCCGAAGCCGCCCGCATCGCACGTTGGATGAGCCGCGAGTATGTCGCGACGCTTTCCGAGTGTCTGCGCCTGTTCTTGCCTCCGGGTGGCAGCCCGCGTGTGGTCAAGGGCGACGACGGTGTGTGGACGGTTGAGCGTCCAGCCGTCAAACCCATCCAAAACCGCTGGGTGATGCTTACGCCCGAAGGCTTTGACTACACGCCACCCAAGACCGCGGTCCGCCAGCGCCAACTCATCGAGGCGCTCCAGTGTGGTCCTGTCACGACGCGCGACCTCAACCTTCTCTATAACAGTATGTCGGCGACCATCAAGGCGCTCGAAAAACGCGGCATCGTGGTGGTGGAGGAGCGCCGTGCCTGGCGCGGTTGCAGCGAGCAGACTACGCTGTCCTCGGCAAGCGGCAAGGCGCCGGTCTCCCTTACCAACGGCCAGCAACAGGCACTCGCGCAGATTGAGCGCGCCCGCCTTGACGCTCATGGCGACGTGGTGCTGGTTGACGGCGTCACCGGCTCCGGCAAAACCGAGGTTTACCTCTCCGCTATCGAGCGCGTGCTCGCGGCAGGCCGCTCTGCCTGCGTGCTCGTGCCCGAGATCTCGCTGACGGCCCAGACCGTCGGCCGCTTCCGCTCGCGCTTTGGCGAGACGGTCGCGGTCTTCCACTCGCGCCTTTCGGCCGGCGAGCGCCTAGACCAG
>URKC01000122.1:0-4688 GCA_900548295.1 uncultured Collinsella sp. | reverse complement strand
CCCGCAAGACCGTTGTCATGCCGGACAAGTTCTACCACTACGTGATGGAGAGCGAATCGGCGACGCACGAGTTCAACAGTGCCGAGGCTCGCGCCAAAAAGCTTGACGCCCACATGAGGATGCTCGAGGAGGTCTTGGAGGACTGGTCGGCCTACGGTCTTTTGGACCTGTGTCCCGGTGAGCTGATAACTTGGTTTTTGGACCTCATTGTGTTCGACCTGGCGCGCTTGGATGCCGATGACTTCCATCGCGTGGCGGCTCGCGTCAACATGGACCTCACGACGTTTTTGGGAACGGAGTGGGCGGATATGCCTGCTAAGGGCGCCGTTCGCCGTGTTGCCCACAAGCTCGTTGCGGCGACCTCGGGCGTTTCGATGGCAGACGCAACGCTGTTCTATCTTTCGACTCGCGGTCTCAAAGCCTGCCTGGAGCGCTTTATCTAATTCCAAGCGCTGTCGCCCGCCGCAACCCGGCTGCTAAAATAACCCTGTTACACGCTATTCAACAGGAGGTTCTCTTGCAGAACTCTGATACCCCTAAAGTTTCGCTGCTTGTCCCCATTTGCAATGTCGAGCGCTATCTGCGCGAGTGCCTCGATTCCGCCGTGGCGCAGACGCTCAAGGACATCGAGATCATCTGTATCAACGACGGCTCCACCGATAGCTCGCCAGATATCATCCGCGAGTACATGGAGCGCGACCCCCGTGTCAAGATGATCGACAAAGCCAACAGCGGCTACGGCGACTCGATGAACCGCGGCCTGGAGATGGCACGCGGTGAGTACGTGGGCATCCTTGAGTCCGACGACTTTATGTTTGAGGATTCGCTCCAAAAGCTGGTCGCCAAGGCCGATGCTGAGCATGCCGATGTGGTAAAGGGCGACTTTTACCTGTATTGGTCCACGCCCAGCGAGCGCCGTGAGCTGTTTGGGATCATCGACGAGCATATGACGGGCGCCGCGTATCGCCCCGTCGATCGCCCGGGCATCTTCTACCGCAAACCTTCCATTTGGTCGGCTATCTATCGGCGCGAGTTTCTCAACGACAATCAGATTCGGTTCCTTCCCACGCCGGGTGCCTCGTATCAGGACGCAGGCTTTAACTTTAAGGTTTGGGCTTGCGCCGAGCGTGCCGCGTTTATCGCGGACCCCATTTTGTGCTATCGCCAGGATAACGAGAAGAGCTCCGTTAATTCGCCCAACAAGGTGTTTTGCGTGTGCGACGAATATGCCGAGATGCAGCGCTTTTTGGATGAACGCCCCGAGCTTAAGGCTCAGCTTCAGGGTATTTTAATGCGCATGAAGGTCGATACGTACCGTTGGAATGATGAGCGCCTGGTCGATGAGTTGCGCGAGCAGTTTTGGGAGAAGGCCTCTCCCGAGCTCAAGTCCGATTGGGATGCCGGTCGCTTTGACCTGTCGCTGTTCGATCCGCGTGGCGAGACCGACTTGCGCCTGATGATCAAGTCGCCCCGCGCCTATATCGATTCGCGCTTTGACTTTAAGAAGCCGGGCAAGCTCAATACGTTTAAGCATTACTTTAAGATAGGCGGCCTGCCGCTGGTCTGGCGCGTGCTGACGTATCAGCGCGCCTACGGCGACAACCCGCATCCCGATGACGTTCCGGCCGCACAGTAGGAGCGAGCGATTATGGTTACCCCCAAGATTTCCGTTGTCGTTCCCATCTATAACGTGGAGGAGTGCCTGGCCTGGTGCCTGGACTCCCTGCTTGCGCAGGACATGCCCGATTGGGAAGGCGTGCTGGTCAACGATGGCTCGCCGGACGGTTCGCGCGATATCGCGGCTGCCTATTGCGAAAAGGACGCGCGCTTTACGCTGGTCGATAAGCCAAACGGCGGCCTGTCGAGCGCGCGCAATGCGGGCATCGCCGCGTCCACGGCGCCTATCGTTGCGTTCTTGGATTCCGACGACCGCTTTACGCCCGATGCATGCCGCGTGATCGTCGATGCCTTTGAGCGCGAGGGCTGTGACGTTTTGACCTTTGGCGCGAACCCGTATCCGCTGGAGGCGGGGTATCCGTGGCTTAACTATGTGCTGAGCCCGCGCGATGTGTCGTTTGAGGGCTATAGCTCCGACCTGCTGTTTAAGGAAGCATCTCGCCCCTTTGCATGGCGCACCGCCTGCAAGTGTGAGTTTTTGCTGGGTAACGGGATCGTGTTCGATGAAACCGTTAAGTATGGCGAGGACCAGGTCTTCGATTTTGCCGCGTACGGTCGTTCGCGTAAGACCGCGCTTATCTCGAACAAGCTGTATGACTACCGCGTGGCGCGCAAGGGTTCGCTCATGGACACCATGCGCTACGACGACGAGACACGTCTGCTGGAGCACGTGAAGATTTACTCCGCGGTGCTGGCAGATTGGCGCCGCGACGGTCTCGATGCTCAGCACGCCGATGACCTGGCGTACTTCCTGTGTGATCTGGTGCTGTACGATGCACTCAGGCTACTGAGCTCGGGCTGCGGCAAGGTGTTTGCTGCCGTCGCCGTGGCGCTTGACGGTTCTGCCGTGGGTAGTGATGCCGCGCTCGCACGATGCGCTTCTTCTGTTGCTGCTATGGTGCGTGCGGCGCTTACCGGCAAGGCTCCCAATGCCCGTGCATGCAAAAAGCTCATGTTCGATTACGACGTCTTGAGGTTTGGGCGCCTGGGTGCCTGCAAACGCATGGCGGCGAACGCCCTGGGAAAGCGAGAAGTGTAGATGAGTATCAAACGTTTGGCACTTTGCCGCAGTCAGGGCCGTCTGTTTGTGTTGCTTCGTTTTGCCGGTCAGGATGTCGCCGCGCTTATTGAGCGGGAGGGTTCTCAAGCGTTTGCCCATGCGACGACGAGCGGTTCTTACGTGCCGTCGCTGGTGCTCCCGGTCGATCATGGCCGCGTGCTGGCGCTTTGCCCCTCCGTTTCCGATTACGAGCGCGAGCTCGCCGTCTTGGTGCTTCCGTTTTTGGATGGCTCGTCGATGGATGTCGTTTTTGCATCCGGTGGCCAAAGGTTGGGCTCCATTCGCCTCGATAGCCGCGTGGCCAAGCTGGAATCCAAGATTAACTACAAAGCAAAGCCTGCGCTGTGTGCGCTTATCCGCGATGCGCAGCGTGGCGAACACTGCGGCCGCTACGAGATCGATGCCATTCGCTATTTGCCGGCAGACGCCGGCGCGGTGTGGCGCTATGAGGTTACCTGGGCGGGAGACCCCCAGTGCATACCTGAGCTCCAGATCTTCGATACGCATATGAACGCCATCGATGCCACCGTGCATGTGTTTGAGTCGCAGGTCGATGTTCCCCAGCGCAACGGTTGCCGCGTCAATAAAACGTATCTGAGCGTTGAGATGCCTCAGGATATACGAGATTTTGTCGCGATTGTGAGCGATCCCACAGAGCAGATCCAGAGCGGGTTTTGCGCTATGGATGGCCGCCTGTACAACGGCATGGTCGACGACAGCTGGAACCGCATGAAGGACGCGCGTGCAGACGACGCAGCTTATCGACGTTGGTTTGAGCAGCATCGCGCAAAGCCGGGCGATTTGGCGTGCCAACGTGTCGCTTCGGCGGCCTTTGCCTATAGGCCGCTCGTGAGCATTGTGGTGCCGTGCTACAAGACCGATCGGGTCTACCTGCGCGAGCTGCTGGACTCGGTGCTAGCCCAGAGCTATGACAACTGGGAATTGCTGCTGATGGATGCCTCGCCCGAATGGGATGCGGTGTCTAATCTTGCGGCCGACGCCAATGACGAGCGCGTTCGCCGCATCGAGTTGTCCGGCAACGGCGGCATTGTGGTCAACACCAACGCTGGTATTGAACAAGCGACGGGTGACTACATCGCGTTCTTGGACCATGACGACATTCTGGAACCGGACGCGTTATTCCACTATGTTGCCGCGCTGAACAAGGCTGCCAAGGGCGAGCGTCCCCAGGTCCTGTTCTGCGACGAGGACATGTTCCAGAAAACGGGGGAGTGGGGCCAGCCGGTCTTTAAGACGCGGCTCAACGTCGACCTGCTCTATAGCCATAACTGCGTGACGCATTTCCTGATGGTGGAGAAGGCGTTCATCGATCGTATTGGCATGTCGCCAGAAGACGTCGCGGGCGCTCAGGATTACGACCTGACGCTTCGCTGCCTTGCAGCCGGCGCGCGCTTTGAGCACGTTGCACATGTGCTGTATCACTGGCGCGTGCATCCCGGTTCAACTGCCGATGGCTCTGCCGATAGCAAGCCGTATGCTATTGAAGCCGGGCGCCTTGCCCTTCAGCGCCACTTTGACTCGCTGGGCGTTCACGGAACGGTCGTGGAGACCGAGGCACCGTTTGTCTACCGCATGCGCTATGCGCTGCCAGAGCCTGCGCCGCTGGTGAGCATTGTGATTCCGACCAAGGATCACATTGAGACGCTCGACGCCTGTGTGATGTCGATCGCCCAGAAAGCCACGTATGCCAATTACGAGATCGTCTTGGTGGAGAACAACAGCGAAGCCCCGGAGACGTTTGCATATTACGAAACCCTGCCGGAACGCGTGGCTGCTGCATCCGAAGGCAAGGGCATCGCGCGCGTTGTGTACTGGCCGGGTGAGTTCAATTACTCCCAGATCATCAACTTTGGTGTGGAGCATGCCAAGGGCGACTACCTGCTGCTGCTGAACAACGACGTGGAGGTGCGGAACGGCGACTGGCTCACCG
>URKC01000121.1:0-4691 GCA_900548295.1 uncultured Collinsella sp. | reverse complement strand
TATCTTTTTAGTGCCCTCGGATTGGGTCATAGTGTCTGTCGTTGCCAAAACATCGGCGTTGCCTTGGTCCGGACTAGTCGTTGGGTAGTCATTGGGGACGTTTTTAAACGACTAGTCAAACAAGAACCTCCCCAATGACTACCCACAAAGCGAGAGTGGATGTCGTCATTTTGCGGCACTTGGGGACGTTCCTTTTGTGCCGGCAGTTTGGGACACTCCTTGCGTTAAGAGGCTGGCGTGCGTCAACCTGTTCTCATTGCAGCAAAAAATCGCCCCGTTCTTGGTTGAGGACGGGGCGGTTCGTCTTTTGGGCTTATGCAGCCAGGCTTATGCGAAACGGGCGACGAGCTCCTGCAGGACGTCGGTCATCTTGACGAGCGAACTGACCGGGACGAACTCGTTGACGCCGTGGTAGCAATAGCCGCCGGTGGAAAGGTTGGGGCAGGGCAGACCGCGGAACGACAGCTGCGCGCCATCGGTGCCGCCGCGAATCGGCAGCACTTGGGGCTCAACGCTGCAGGCAAGGTAGGCTTCCTTGGCAACATCAATAAGCTCGGGATAGTCACGAACGATCTCGGCCATATTTCGATACTGCTGCTTAATCTCGACCGTCACGCGCCTCTCACCCAGACGCTGGTTGAGCATCGAGGCAGCGGCATCAATAAGGTCGAGTTTCTGCTGGAACTTGGCGGCGTCATGGTCGCGGACGATATAGCGCGCTGTGGCGTGATCGACGGTTGCAGATACACCCTCAAGGTGATAAAAGCCCTCGTAGCCTTCCGTATACTCCGGGCGCTGCACGTAGGGGAGCAACGCGTTGAAGTCGCAGAACAGATTGCCTGCGTTGACCATACGGCCTTTGGCGTCGCCCGGGTGGATGGACTGGCCCTCAAAGCAGACGGTCGCCTCAGCGGCATTAAAGCACTCCCACTCCAGCTCGCCGATGGGGCCACCGTCGACCGTGTAGGCGTACTTGCAGCCAAAGGTATCGATATCCAACAGCTCGGCTCCGTGGCCGATCTCCTCGTCAGGGCAGAAGCAAATGCCGAGTGCGGGATGGGGCAGAGAAGGGTCCTGAGCGATACGCGCGACAAGCGACATGATCTCGGCGACGCCTGCCTTGTCGTCCGCGCCCAGCAGCGTGGTGCCATCGCTGCAGACCAGGTCCTCACCCGCGAGGTCGTTCAGGGCGGGAAGCTTGGCGGTACTCATGGCAACGGGCTTACCGTCAACCGTGCCGCAGACCAGGTCGCCGCCCTCGTAGTGTACGATGTGCGGCTTCACGCCGGCGCCCGGTGCAACTTCGGTGGTGTCGAGATGGGCGATCAGGCCCAGGGCGGGCTTGTCCTCAGCGCCCGCACTTGCGGGGATATGCGCGCAGACATAGGCATGCTCGGTCACGTGGGCATCTTCCGCACCAAGCTCGCGCAACTCTTCAGCCAGCACGTTGGCAAGATCAAACTGAACGGCGCTCGAGGGTACCTGGTCGCAGTTTGCATCCTCGGACTGCGTGTTGATCTGGACGTAGCGCAAAAAGCGCTCGAGGACATCGGGGTTTGTGGTGGTGTTTTCCATAAAGATCGCTCCAATCTTGGTCGTCGTGTGCAACAAGAACTCTAGCACGGTATGCCACGGCATACCGCGACGCTTGGATGGGGTAGAATCAGCCATTGAATGCAGAAGGGACGGAAGATCATGGATACGACAAATAGCTCGCGCGAACTACATCTGACGGTGGCGAACGAAGACTACTTGGAGTGCATGGTTCGCATTGAAAGCGAAGAGGGGGAAACCAACGGCGTGCGATCGGTCGACATCGCGCAGCGCCTTGGCGTCTCCAAGGCATCGGTCAATAAAGCGGTTTCGGCGCTCAAGGCATCCGAGCTTGTCGAGCAATCGCACTACGGCAAGGTAGTCCTGACCGATCGCGGCCGCGAGGTTGGCACGGCTATCTGGTACCGTCATCGCCTCGTCCGCACGTTTTTGGTTCAGGAGCTCGGTGTCGAATTTGAGCGAGCCGATTCCGAGGCCTGCATGATGGAGCATGCGCTATCCGAGGACACGATGAGCCGCTGGCTCGCCTATCTCGAAAAGCAAGGAATCAGCGTCGAGGAATAGCGGGATATATATGGATACGAGTTATTACAATCGCTTTGGTGCCGAGGAACTTACGCGCCGCTTGTCGAGCGAGACCTTGTTGGCGCAGGGCCCCATGGGCAGTGTTCTGTTGAGTGAGTACGACGCCGCAGACATTCCACCGGCGTTTTGGAATCTGGCAGAGCCGCAGACCGTTTCTCGTATCCATCGCTTGTATGTCGCCGCCGGTGCGCAGGTGCTCATTACCAACACCTTTCAGGCATCAAGCTATGCCCTCAAGCACGACCAGATTGCGCCGTCCGTGGCGGAGGTCAATCGCGGGGCCGTCGACGATGCCCGCCAGGCGCACCCTCAGCTGCTGCTGGGCTCGATGGGCCCGATCGGTATTGAGTGGTTTGCCGAGGACTCGGCCGAGTTTCGTGAGATCCGAGGCATTGCGCGCGAACAGGCGCACGCCTTGCTCAATGCTGGTGTTGACGGTCTGCTGATCGAGACGGTGACGTCTATCCGTAATTTGCAGCCCATGCTTGCCGGCGCCCGAGATGCCGCCGACGGCATGCCTGTTCTGGTGAGTTTTGTCGTTGACGATAAGGGCGACCTGTTGGGCGATGGCCTCAACATCGAGGCAGCCGTTTTGTACGCCGAAAAACACGGCGCAAACTCGGTTGGTGTTAATTGCTGTTCGCTTGCGGCCGCGAACGCGGCGGTGCCCAGGATGGTTGCATCGGCGACTACTCCCGTCACGGTGCGTCCCAACGTGGGCGATCCGGTCCAGACTCAGGATGGCCCCGTATGGCACGAGAACCCCGAAGCTTTCGCGCGCGCATGCATCGAATGGAGACATGCCGGTGCCGCAATGGTGGGCAGTTGCTGTGGAACTACGGCAATCACTACGGCAGCGATGGCCGAGGCGCTCGATATATAAAGGGCAAAACCGCTCCATACGGGGCGGTTTTTTTATTGCCTGCATGTCCTCGGCAGCATTTGCCCAAATGGTGAATGCTGGTGCCGGCAGGTTGCCGAGCGTGTATCGCGGGTATACCTCATGCGTACCATGATCCAAACACTGTGAGGTGTCTGCGCGTGTGCGCGATAATTCATTTTGGAACTGACGGTTGGCGCGCTCGCGTCGATGAGGACTTCACTGCCGATAACGTTGCCCGTATCGCCGATGCCGTCGGCGAGTTGTGGCAAAAGACCAATCCGGGCAAAACGGTATATATAGGGTTCGACACTCGGCCCCTGGCGCGCGAGTTCGCTGGGCTTGCGGCGGGTGTGCTAGCAGCGCACGGGCTAGACGCCGTGCTCGCTTCGCGACCTGTTCCGACCCCTGCCCTTACGTGGGCGGCGGCTTATGACGGTGAGGCGTGCGGCGCGCTCATGGTGACGGGGTCCCATCATCCGCAGGGTTATCTGTGTCTCAAGATTCGCATGGGTGACGGCTCGACCGCCAACCAGGATGTCATCGAAGAGCTCGAAGAGACCATGGCTCCCGAGCCAATGGGGATCGAGGGGCAATATCGCACCGCGGATATCATTCCTGACTATATGCAAGCGGTGGCATCGTTTGTCGATGCCGAAGCCATCCGCGCCGCGCACCTGCGCGTGGTTGTTGACCCCATGGGCGGCGCAGCCCAGGGCTATCTAGCCGACTTGCTGCGCGAGCTTGGCGTTGAGGTGCACGAGATTCACGCCGGGCAGGCGCCTGACCAAGAAGATATCTGCCCCGACCCCGTTGAGCCGTGGGTGGACGCTTGCGAGCATACGGTTATCGAGGACGGAGCTTGCGCTGGCCTGGTGACCGACGGCGACGCCGACCGTATCGGCGCGGTTGACGAGCGCGGCAGATATATACATCCGCATCAGATCATGGCGCTCGTTTTGGGCGACTTGGTTCAATTTCGTAATTTGGAGGGACGCGTCGTCGTCAATCTTTCGTGCTCGACGCTCGTGCGTCGCATTGCCGAGGCGCTTGGCTGCCGCGTGACCGTCAAACCAGTCGGTTTCAAATATATAGCGGCAGAGATGAAGAAGGGTGGCGTCCTCATAGGCGGCGAGGAAGCCGGTGGTATCGGCATCGCCGCGCATATGCCCGAGCGCGATGGAATCCTCGCCTGTCTGATTCTGTGTGAGCTTATGGCAAAGACGGACGCGCCTTTGGGCGTTCTGGTCGACCAACTCGAGGACAGTTTTGGTAAGACGAGTTACGGTCGACGCGATTTGCGCCTTGAGGCCGAAGATGCCGAAACGTTACGAACCCTGCTGCCGGGCGTAAACCCCAAGTCGATTTGTGGCAAGGTGCCGCAAAACGTTAGTCATATGGATGGCTTGCGTTTAGCATTCGAGGATGACACGTGGCTGCTGGTCCGTCCTAGCGGGACCGAACCAGTGGTGCGCGTCTACGCCGAGGGGTTCTCGGTGGAAGAACGTGATGAGTTGCTCGATGCTGGCTGTGCTTTAGCTAGGGGAACGTATCCGCTTTAACCATGAGACTGCCTTATATAAAGAGATGCTCGGTGAGCGGTAGTTAACGGCTGGCAAACGTTAGTCGGATCCCAAATTGTGTAGGAAATGTGTACGCCCAGATTCCCGCC
>URKC01000120.1:0-4774 GCA_900548295.1 uncultured Collinsella sp. | reverse complement strand
TGTCTGAACAGGTGAATTGTGGTTTTACTCATGCGTTTGGTGCACGGTTGCTCAATCATGCGGATAGCGCAGCTCTACCGGTTGATGCACACGACTTTTCCGATGCAATCAATCGGTGTTTGCTCGTCGATAAGACTATGTTTATTGCCGATATATTGGACAGTGAAGCACCTGTTGCGTTTTGCTGTCGGCCCAAGGGTTTTGGCAAGAGCATGAATTTATCGATGCTCAAGTGCTATTTGGAACGACCTGATCACCGGCTGCCGGATCGAAGCCTGTTCGCTGGTACCCAGATTTGGCAGGCGGGCGGCGGTCGCTATCGTGATGAGTACGCGAGTTATCCGGTCATCACGCTCGACTTTTCAGCTGCCGCTGCGGGGCGCGACGCCGATGCTGCGGCGGCTATTCGCAGCGCTGTCGCGAACGAGTGCGCCCGATTGCTGCCGCTGCTTGCCGCACCTGATCTGTCAAGACGTGAAGTCCGTCTTATCGAGAGGGCGGCGCGTGGGGTGGCCAGCGATAAGGAGATCGATGCGGCGCTTGGCGTGCTTATCAAGCTGCTCCAGGCAGCTTTCGATGAGCAGGTTGTTCTTCTGATAGACGACTACGACGCGGTATGTCCAAAGCGTTTGGACGCTAAGGACGACGGTAGCGTGGATTCCCTAGAGTCGCTCAGCCGAATGTTGTTCGACACCATTGCCGATGCCGGCGACTCGTTGCGATTGACGTGTCTGATGGGCGAGCGCCCCGGTCATGCCGAGTTTGCGTTGTCCCAACGTGGGGTTTCCTATCGGTCGGCGACAGCGTTGTCGAGTTGGTGTGATCGATGGTTCGGTTTTTCGGACGACGAAGTCCAAGTGCTGTTGGATTGCATCGGTCGCAACGGCTGTCTGGATGACGCGCGTGAGTGGCTCGAGGGCTATCTGTTTGGTGGTTTTTATTGCTCGAGCCCGGAGCGCGTGGTTGACTACGCACAGCGCGATTGCGTCGCGCCCGTTCGGGCGGATCTGTATGGTTACGCCGACCGTCTGAGCGCATGCGTCGGTGACTGGAATCTCATGCGCCTGTCCGCATTGTTCGATTTGGTTGAGCCGCATGGGTTTATTGAGGCGCCAGTGCATGTGCATGCCGAGGAGGTCGATGCCGCCAAGCCCGAAGTTATCTGGACTGCGCTGTATCTGTCTGGATTTCTTACGACGGACATGACAGGGCATTCGGAGGACGGCGCGTGCCTTCGTTCCCTGCGCCTGCCTAACAACGAAGTGCGTCAGGCGCTCCGTCTTGTAATTCTGGAATGGTTTGAGTGCGCCGTTGAGGACGTTGGAGTTATCGACTCGTTCCATGACGGGTTGTGTCGAGGAGACGAGGACGCTGTAAAGCAAGCTTTGAGCTGTGCTATCGGCGATCTGGGCATCGATGTGGACAAATCAGATATGACGACAGCCTATCATCTGGCGCTGCAGGGGCTTTGCTTTGGACTGTCCGGCTATTGCAATCCCAGCTCCAAGCGAAGTGGCGTCTCGGATCGCTGGGATATCCAGGTGATTCCCACCGGTCGGGTGTTTGACGTGGCCGACACGCTCGGCATGCTCGATGAGCGACCGCTCATTACGATCAACATGTTGTATGACCCTGGCGTCGATGCCCTGGGCCTGGAACTGTTAGCGGTTCAGGCGCTGCTCGACATAGAGCGCGACGGCATCGATGATATCCGCGTGCCGCGCCCCGCCGTCGGGCGCATGCGTTGGGGCTTTGGTTTTGACGGTCAGCGTGTGTCCGTGGTGTGTCAACGACTGTAGCGGCGGGCGAAAGCCCTTTACTACTCGGCGTCCTTCAGGGGCGGCATGGGCTTCCAGTTGGGATCCTTAACGATCTTGCGGGCGTCCTTCATGCCGCGACGCAGCGCCGGAATGCCGGTCTTAAAGCATTTGTCGACTGCTGCCAGACGAATGAACTCCTTGCAGAAGGTCGCGGCATTGCCCAGACGGAACAGCACGGGGTGGTAGTCGCCGTAGATCTGCATGTAGCGTGCCAGATAACCGCGGTTGCGCATGATGTAGTAGCGGTTGGTGTCGCTCGTGGAGTTGAGCTGGCGCTTGCCGGCGATATCCCAGTTAGAGACGGCGCGGGCGCGCTTGAGCACCACGTCGGCAACCACGGCGGCGGGGAAGTGCTGGCTGGCCACGTAGCCGTAGCAGGCATCGTCGCCGTAGATAAAGAAGCGCGCGTCGGGCAGGCCAATCTTGTCGACCACGCGGCGCGAGAACATGCCGCCCTCAAAGCACAGTTGGTTCATGGTGCGGTAGCCCTCGGGTCCCAAATCCCACTTGGCGATGGGGTTAGGGATGCCGAGCGAAAGGATGAGCTGGTACTGCCAAAAGAAGGCGCCGCCGTCAAAGTCCAGGCGCGAACCCTGAATGACGTCGTAACAGTCGGTCCACTTGGCCAAGCGCTCGATGCCTTCGGGGATGACGAGCACGTCGTCGTCCATCACCCAGAACCACTGGGCGCCCAGGTCGTAGGCGCATTTGGTGCCGGCGGAGAAGCCACCCGCGCCGCCACCGTTTTCAAGCTGCGGCGCGTATATAACGCGGTCGGTGCCACCCTGTGAATCGGGCTGGTCGGTGTCGATGCCCCACAGGTTGGCGAGGCGCTCGTTAAATGCGGTGCACATGGCCTCGGTCTCGCGCGAATTCTCGTTATCGACAATCACGATGCGCCAGGGCGTTGCCGTGAGCTCGGTCATGGAGTCGAACAAGTTGGCCAGGAGTTCCTGGCGCTTGTACGTGACGACAACGATGGCGAGCTTATCGATGGGGGCGGGAAGGGTTGAAGGCATGGGGCAATATATCCTTTCACGCGCGGCGCGCGAGCGCTGCGCGGAAGCTATCGAATACGTCCTTGGGACTGTCCTATTGTAAAGGCTCGGCGCACCTTGACGGCAAGCTTTGAATAAAACGCAGGAACCTGCTACGGGCCCGCCGCATGACGTGCGGCTACTTTGCCCGCAAGAGGCTCCATAGATTATATAAACGTCCGCTGGCGCGCTGACCCTTTGATACCATGAAACGACAGGTATTTCCTAAGGAGCACATTTGTCTACTAACGCCTCTGGCAGCCCTGTTCTGTCGCTGCTTATTCCCATTTACAATGTTCAGCGCTACCTGCGCGAGTGTCTCGATTCCGCCCTGGCGCAGACGCTCAAGGATATTGAGATCATCTGCATTAACGACGGGTCGACCGACAACTCGCCGGCGATTATCCGCGAGTATATGGAGCGCGATGGGCGCGTCAAGATGATCGACAAGGCCAACAGCGGCTACGGCGACTCGATGAACCACGGTCTGGAGATGGCGCGTGGCAAGTACGTTGGCATCTTGGAGTCCGATGACTTTATGGCGCCCGACGCACTCGAAAAGCTTGTCTCGGCCGCCGATAGCAATAATGCCGACTTTGCGAAGGCGAACTTTGATTTCTACTGGTCTAAGCCCGAGGAGCGCCGTTCGCTGCACGAGATGTTTAAGGCAAGGGATTGTGGCAAACCGGTGCATCCCAGCAATACGACGCAGTTCTTTAAGCAAAAACCGTCGATTTGGTCGGCCGTGTACCGTCGTGATTTTCTTGAGCGCAACGGTATCAAGTTCCTGCCGACTCCGGGGGCATCCTTTCAGGACACGTCATTCGCCTTTAAGGTGATCGCGTGCGCCGATAAGGCTGTTTACCTGCATGATGCCGTGTTGTCGTATCGCCAGGACAACGAGAATTCCTCGGTCAATTCTTCGGCTAAGGTCTTTTGCGTCAATACCGAGTATGCCGAGATTGAGCGTTGGATTCGAGAGGATTATGCCCGCGACCACGCAGGTGATGACGTCGCGCGCATGCTCAAGTTCAATCAGCTCATTAAGTACGATTCGTATATGTGGAACTATGTGCGCTTGGCGCCTAAGTTCTATAAGGAGTTCCTGGTGCAGATGGCCAAGGAATTTCAGGCGGCCTTGGACGCGGGGGAGTTTTCGCTTGACGATCTCAAGCCGTGGAAGCGCGCGAATCTCGCTGCCATCCTCAAAGATCCTGAGGGCTGGGTTGACGAGCATCCGAGCTTTGCGACGGATGGTGCCTTGGGGCGTGCTAAGTATTACGCCTCGGTTGGAGGCCCAGGCGTGGTCGCCGCCTTCCTCATCGAATCGCTGAAGGGGTAGGTCGGCATGGGAGAGGCCTCGGGTCCTAAAGCTACCATTGTCGTCCCCGTTTACAACTCTGCGCGCTCCATTCAGCGATGCCTCGATTCGCTGCTGGCTCAGTCCGAGCGCTCGATTCAGGTTGTCTGCGTCAACGACGGTTCGACTGATGATTCGTTGAACGTGTTGCGCCAGATCGCGCAGGCCGACGATCGCGTACTGGTGATTGACCAGGAAAACGCGGGCGTCTCGTGTGCTCGAAATGCCGGTATCGATGCCGCCGAGGGCGAGACCGTCTTTTTTGTGGACGCCGACGATTACATCGATGTCCAGACGGTCGAGCGTGTGCTGCATGCCATGGAGTCTGCAGATGCCGAGGCCGCCGTTTTTGGCGGCGTCTGTGAACCTGCCGATGCTGCCCCCAAACGCGTCCATCAACTCATGAGCCCCAAAGCTGGTACCTTCGGCGCCCGTGATTCCCAACTGCTGTTCCATTCGAATGCGCAGCCCTATGCCTGCCGTGCGGCTTTTTCGCGCGAGCTGCTTAATCGCGAAGGCATTCGCTTCGCCCCCGGTTTGGCTTTGGGCGAGGACGT
>URKC01000119.1:0-5003 GCA_900548295.1 uncultured Collinsella sp. | reverse complement strand
CGGTCGAAGCTGTTAAAAACGGTACGCTTGCGGCGGCCGAAGCCGTGCGCGCCGGGCTGGTCGAGAATGTCGCCAACTCCATGGACGGCATCGTTTTGTAAGAGCGAGTTAGAGCGCTGTTATGTGCCTCGCGGCCTGCTTCGTGGGGTAGAATCAGAACCGTGTCTTGGTACCGCCCGGGCGGTACCATTCTTTTGGTATTCATGCACTATGAGAGGAAGCGCTATGGACCGCTCCGAAATCTTCGACAAGATCGCCGAGGTCGCTGCTGACGTTCTGGGCGTCGATGTTGCCGAAATTAGCGATGAGACCACCTTTGACGATCTCGATGCCAACTCGCTCGAGCGCCTGCAGCTGGTTACGGCTATCGAGGACGAGTTCAACCTCGAGATCGATGACGAGACTTTGCTCTCGCTCAACTCTGTCGCCGACGCCGTCGACGCGATCGAAAACGCCAGGGAGGCCTAGGTCTTGGCTTTGTCTGAACGACTTACGCGTGCCCAGGAAATTCTGGGCCACGAGTTCAATAATAAGGTGCTTCTGCGCGCGGCGCTTACGCATCCCTCGGCAGTCGAGGGCCAGCCGGTTTCTGCCAGCTATGAGCGCCTTGAGTTCTTGGGCGATTCCATTTTGGGCGCCGTCGTCGCCCGTTCGCTCTTTGAGTCCTATCCCGAGTTTGACGAGGGCAAGCTCACGCGCCTGAAAGTGTCGCTTGTCTCGGGCGCTACGCTATCCGAGGTGTCGCATGAGCTGGGCATCGACGACATCATCATCTTTGGTGCCTCCGAGACCGGTACCGGCGCGCGCGGCCTGCACTCGGCGCTCGAGAACGTCTACGAGTCGCTCGTGGGTGCGCTGTACTTGGATGCCGGCTGGGATGTTGCGGCGGACTTTATCCATCGTACGCTCAAACCGCACCTGGCCTCCGAGCGTGCCGAGCACCCCGCGAACCCAAAATCGTTCTTGCAGGAGTGCGTGCAAGCCGACGGTCACGAACCCCCGGCGTATAAGCTCGTTGGCTCCGAGGGCCCGGCGCATGCGCCCACCTTTACCGCCGTGGTGTTGATTGATGGTATTCGCCAGGGTCGCGGCTCCGGCTCCTCAAAGAAGGAAGCCGAGGGAGCCGCTGCACTCGAGGCACTTGACCGCATGGGCTACACCACCAACGGCGTGATTCTCAACAAGAAGCCTGTTTAAGCGAGGAACCGTGTATCTCAAGTCCCTCACGCTCAAAGGGTTCAAGTCGTTTGCCGACCGCGCCCATATGACGTTTGAGCCGGGCCTGACCGTCATTGTCGGTCCCAACGGCTCGGGAAAATCGAACATCTCTGACTCGATTCTGTGGGTCCTGGGCGAGCAGAGCGCCAAGCAGCTGCGCGGCCAGGCCATGGAGGATGTCATCTTCTCGGGCTCGTCAGCGCGCAAGCCGGTGGGTGTGGCCGAGGTCACGCTGGTGCTCGATAACTCGGACCATATGCTGCCTGTCGACTTTGACGAGGTGGCTATCACCCGCCGCATGTACCGCTCGGGCGAAAGTGAGTACCTCATCAACTCGAGCCCGTGCCGCCTGATGGACATCCAGGACATCCTGCACGATTCTGGCCTGGGCAAGGATACGCATTCCATCATCAGCCAGGGCAAGCTCGATGCCATTTTGCAGAGCCGCCCCGAGGAGCGCCGCGCCCTCATTGAGGAGGCCGCCGGCATCTCCAAGCACAAGCGCCGCAAGGAGCGTGCGCTCAAAAAGATCAAGTCGATGGACGAGCACCTAACCCGTGCCCGCGACATCAATAAGGAGATCGCCCGTCAGCTGCGGCCGCTGGAGCGTCAGGTCGATCGCGCGCGCAAGTACAAAGAGCTGTCCTCGCGCGCGAACGAGCTTACGCAGATGCTGGCCGTCGACGAGCTGCGTTCGCTGCAATCGCAGTGGAACGACCTGGAGAGCCGCTCTAAGGAGGGCGCCGCCGAGCTGGAGCTTGCGCAGTACCGTCTGGGTGAGAAAGAGCGCGAGCTCGAGAAGCTCCAGGTCATGCTCGAAGAAAAGGGCCTGTTTGTGGGCGACTTGGGCGAGCAGCGCCGGCACATGCAAGATGTGGTCGGCCGCATTAATTCTGACATGCGCCTGCTCGAGGAAAAGGGCCACAACATGGTGTCGCGCCTGTCCGACATGCGCGGCCAGATCTCGAGCTCCGAGCATCAGCGCCGTCGCGTAGTCGAGGAGCTCGAGGATGCGCGTGCCCAGCTTGAGGAAGTGACCGGCGCGCATATGCAGGCCCAGGAGGACGTCGACGCCGCTGGTCCTGCCGCCGCCGAGCTTCACGAGCGCCGCGTGGCGCTTGATGCGCAGATTTCGCAGTTCATGCGCGAGCAGCGCGATGTGCAGCGTGTGGCCGATAACGCCGCGCTCGAGCTCGCCAAGGTGAAGGATTCGCTTTCCAATGCCGAGGTCGAGGACAACATGTATGCCTCGCGCCTGGAGCAGATTGATGAACAGCTCGAGGAGGTCACGGCATCGCTTGAGAGCCGCCGCGACCGTGCCGAGGAGCTTGAGAGCGCCCTTGAGGCGGCTCGTCAGGCCCAGAGCGATGCGCGCGAGGCCACCGAGACGGCACGCGCTGCCCTCAAGGACCTGCGTGCCCGCGAGGGCGAGGCGCGCAACAAGCTGTCCGAGGTACGCTCGGAGCTTGCCAGCCAAAAGAAGCTCGATGCCCGCATGGCAGACAGCTCGCCGCTCGTAAGCCGTCTGGTGGGCGCGCTGGGCGACGATGTTTCGGGCCGTCTGGGTGA
This sequence comes from uncultured Collinsella sp., assembly GCA_900548295.1. Classification (GTDB taxonomy): domain Bacteria; phylum Actinomycetota; class Coriobacteriia; order Coriobacteriales; family Coriobacteriaceae; genus Collinsella. The sequence goes on along the minus strand of URKC01000119.1, from coordinate 2,216 downwards.
TGTGCTCGAGGCACCGCGTGAGCTTGAGGGCCTGGTTGAGCAGCTGCTCGCCGGCGATATCGATGCCCTGTTGTTCGATAACGCTGCCGCACTCGAGCGCGCCGGTCGCGCTGCCCTGGACCAGAAGAAGGCCTCGGGCGAGGCGCTGCTGATGGCGCGCGGCGTGAGCGGCTCTGCTGCCGCCGAGAGCGCTGCCGGTTCGCGTCTGGTCGATCGCCTGTCCGTGCGCGCCGGTTATGGTCCGGTTGTCGAGGCACTGCTCGGCGGCTATTACGTGGTCGATGATTTGGCTGCCGCACTGGCCGCGCCCGTCGTTGACGGTGTGACCTACGTGACGCCCGATGGCGCCCGCGTGAGCTGTGGTGGCCTGGTGCGTGTGGGGCTCGATGCCGGCGAGGCTTCGGGCGCTTTGGAGCGCAAACGTCTTATCCGCGAGCTGGAGGGCCTGGAGCCCGATCTGGCTGCCGTGTTTGAGCATGTGTCGGACCAAGTCGTTGAGGCCAACGTCGCCGTCGAGGAGGCCCGTGCCGCCGAGGGCGATGCCGCTGGCGAGATCGCCCGTCTTGAGGGCGAGCGCCGCTCGCTGCTCTCCGAGATCGGCCGCCTGGAGCAAAGCGCCAACAATGCCGAGGTCGAGCGGGTGCGGATTTCCAAGCGTCGCGAGCAGGCCGCTGAGGCCGTTCGCGCCGCGCGTCCGCGCGTGGACGAACTTACCCGTTCGCGTGACGAGGCCCGTGCGCAGGCGAGCGACTTAGGCTTGCAGATTGCCGAGGCCAACGACGAGCTCGATCGCGTGCGCCGCGACGATTCCGAGGCAGCCGGCAAACTCGCCGACGCCAAGGTTCGCCTGGCCCAGACCAGCGAGCGCCTTCGTTCGCTGAAGGGCCGCGTGCCCGATCTGGAGCATCGCCTGGAGGGCATCGACCGCCGTATCCGCGGAACGCGCCAGGCCTCGCGCTCGCTCGAGCTCCTGCGCCTGCGTGTCGACCCCATGCACGAGCGCTATTCGGCCCTGCTGGAGCGCGCGTCGGATTGGGCTGCGCGCCTGCGCGACCAGGCGTCGCTCGAGGAGGCGGACTCGGCCTCGCTCAAGAAGACCATCGAGGACGCCAAGACCGAGGTCGCCCGCGCCAAAGAGCGGGTCGATGTTGCCGCCACGACGCAAAATGAGTTCAAGGTGGCGCGCGGCAAGCTCGAGGTACAGGTCGAGGCTGCCATCAAGGCCATCACCGCCGATGGCACCACGGTGCTCGAGGAAGCGCTCATGCTTCCTGCGCCTACCGACCGCGACGCCGCCGAGCGCGAGCTCAACCAGCTCGTGCGCCAGATCAACAACCTGGGCCCTGTGAACCAAGTCGCCATGGAGGAGTACGAGCAGCTCAAGCGCCGTGCCGATTACATCGAGGAGCAACTTGCCGATCTGGAGAGCGCGCGCAAGGCGCTCACCAAGATCACGGTGGCCATCGACCGCAAGATGCGCAAGGCGTTCCTGGTGACGTTTGAGAAGGTTGATGCGAACTTCCGCGAGATCTTCGCCATGCTCTTCCCGGGCGGCCAGGCTCATCTGGAGATGACCGACCCCGAGCACCCGGCCGAGACGGGTATCGAGGTCGTGGCCCAACCGCGCGGCAAGCGCATCACCAAGATGATGCTCATGTCGGGCGGCGAGAAGAGCCTGACGGCGCTCGCCCTGCTCTTTGCCGTATACCGTACGCGCACGGTGCCGTTCTATGTGCTGGACGAGGTCGAGGCTGCGCTCGACGACGCCAACCTGTCCAAGCTCATCGGCGCCCTCGATGTGCTGCGTTCCGATACGCAGCTCTTGGTAATCTCGCATCAGCGCCGTACTATGGAGGATGCTGACGTCCTCTACGGCGTCTCGATGCAAGCCGACGGCGTCAGTCGCGTCGTCTCGCAAAAACTCGATCGCGAAACTGGAAAGGTCGTGAATGCATAATGGGATTCTTTGACGCACTCTCGCGCGGACTTGAGCGCAGCCGCGAGGCCCTCAACGAGGTCTTCTACTTTGGCGGCGAGGTCGACGAGGATTTTTGGGAGGATCTTGAGGACACCCTTGTCATGGGTGACATGGGCGCCGAGGTCGCCATTCAGGTCTCCGATGACCTGCGTGACGCCGCCGCCAAGAAGAACCTCAAGACCGCCCCGCAGCTTCGTCGCGCCCTGGCCGAGCAGCTCGAGGGCCATTTTGTGCCTGT
>URKC01000118.1:0-5026 GCA_900548295.1 uncultured Collinsella sp. | reverse complement strand
CCCGAAGGTTTGAAAGGCACCTTGCTCGCGCTGACGGGTTCGCAGCGTCAACAAAGTGCCAAGTGGGCCGATAAGCCGGGTTCTGTCGTGAACGGTCATTTATCTTATCTGCACGTTACCGTGCAGCTCCACGCACGCTACCCGAACGCGGACCGGGCCGGCCCATAGCGTTCCTATTCGCGCTTGCTCCGGATGGGGCTTGCCAAGCCGCCATGTTGCCACGACGCTGGTGGTCTCTTACACCACCGTTTCAGCTTTTCCCTTTACGCCTTGCGGCGCAGGTGGGAGTCTTCTTTTCTGCGGCGCTTTCCGTCGGATCACTCCGCCCGGCCGTTAGCCGGCATCCCGCCCTCTGGAGCCCGGACTTTCCTCACGCGTACTGCAAGCAGCACATCGCGCGACCGTCTGGCCCACTCAGCAGTGCAAGAGTGTAACACACCGTTGCCGCAGGCAATGGCACAACGCAAACGCTCGACACGATAAACCAAGAACCGCCATGCGCTACAATGGTCCTGTCGATGGGCAACGTCGTCAGTCGAGACGCGACCGCGCTCCGCACCCCTCCGTCTACTCGGTGCGTTCCCGCCTCCTCCCCGAGGCGGGATGTCGGCATTTTTTCATGCACCGAAAACCTAATAGCCTGTGGACAGCTCGGACAGCATTGCGCGCGGACGACATCGCGCACCTCAGCAGCAAATGCAAAAAGGGACCCGTCCATTACGGACGGATCCCTTAAAACAAGTGATCGTCAAACCGATTTACTCGGCGTCGGTCTCCTCGTCCTTCTTCTCGGAAGGCAGCGGGGTAACCTCGATCTCAACGCCCAGAGTCTCAGCAGCGGACTTCATGGACAGGGAGATACGACGACGGTCGAGGTCGATCTCCATGACCTTGACCTGAACCTTGTCGCCCACGTGGGTAACCTGAGAAGGCTGGTCGACGTGTTTGTTGGCCATCTCGGAGATGTGCACCAGGCCCTCGATGCCCTCGCCCAGGTCGACAAAAGCGCCGAACGGGACAAGCTTGGTCACAGTGCCCTCGACGATAGCGCCGACGGGGTACTTCTTGACCAGTGCGCGCCACGGATCCTCGGTGGTCTGCTTGAGACCCAGGGAGATGCGCTCGCGGTTGAGATCGACGTCGAGAACCTCGACCTCGACCTCCTGGCCGACCTTGACAACCTCGGAAGGATGGTTGACGTGGTTCCAAGAGAGCTCGGAGATGTGGATGAGGCCGTCGATACCGCCGAGGTCGACGAAGGCGCCGAAGTCGACGATGGAGGAAACGGTGCCCTGGAGACGCATGCCAGACTTGAGCTTGGACAGGATCTCGGAGCGCTCGGCCTTACGGGACTCCTCGAGCACGACGCGACGGGAGAGGACGACGTTGTTGCGGTTGCGGTCCATCTCGATGACGCGGGCCTCGATGCGGGTGCCCATGTAAGAGGTGAGGTCCTTGACGCGACGGAGGTCGACGAGGGAAGCGGGCAGGAAGCCACGCAGGCCGATGTCGAGGATCAGGCCGCCCTTGACAACCTCGATAACCTCGCCCTCGACGTTCTCGCCGGAGTTGAACTTCTCCTCGATGCGGTTCCAAGCACGCTCGTACTCGGCACGCTTCTTGGACAGGACCAGACGACCGTCCTTGTCCTCCTTCTGGAGAACGAGGGCCTCGATGGGATCACCGAGTGCAACGATGTCTGCAGGGTTAGCGTCCTTGCGGATGGACAGCTCGCGGACCGGGATAACGCCCTCGGACTTAAATCCGATGTCAACGAGCACCTCGTCATGCTCGATCTTAACGACAGTGCCGTTAACGAGATCGCCCTCATCAAAGTCGGTAATCGTACCGTCGATGAGGTTGTTCATCTCCTCCTCGTTGACATCGTCAAGAGAGAAAATGGACGAGTTCTGAATCTCACTCAAAGGTGGACCCCTTTCGAACTACGGGGCCCCGATTGCTAGGACCTACAGAAGGGTGCGACAAGCACACAACGTTTAGGAACACTCGGGAGCCGACAGATACTGATGTGACGCTTATGCAATCACGTCCGTATAGATTACGGGGAAATCACTTCGATTTCAAGCGTGAACTGCGATTTTTTACTCGTATGGAGACTTTTTCGCAATCTTGTGAACGACTGTCTCCACAAGTTAACGATAAGCAGTGAAGCATACTGCTTTGGGGTAAAGTATCCCAGACATGCGATTCTGGAACGATTTTTCGAGAAAGGTGCCCGCGTGCTCAAAGCAGTCGTTTTCGATATGGACGAGACGCTTCTTAGCATTAACCTCAATGCGTTCATCCTTCGCTATTTTAAGGATGTCTCATCGATGCTCGCGGATATCGGACGTCGCAGCCGCGGGGGCACGATGGCACGCCTCGGCACCATCCTGGTCGACCTCAACGCCAATCGTCGCAACAGTACGGACAATCGCACCAATCTTGAGTTTTACCAGGAAGAGGTTGAGCGCCGGTGCGGCATTTGCCTCTCGGACCCACTCATCTACGAGGCGTTTACCTACTACGATCGCGAAGTCCTGCCGTACAAGAACGACGAACTCATCAACGCCCATGCCATGCCGGGCGCACACGCCGCGCTTCAGGCCGTACAGGACGCAGGGCTGCGCTGCGCGCTCTTTACCAACCCCAGCTTTCCGCAGGGGGCCATCGAGTGCCGCATGGGTTGGGGCGACCTGGCCGACGCCCCCTTTGAGCTCGTCACGCACATGGGAAACGCCACCCGCTGCAAGCCTGATGCCACCTACTATCTAGAGCAGCTTCAGGTGATGGGGCTCGAACCGCACGAGGTCCTTATGGTGGGCAACGATCCCAAACGCGACTTCCCTAGCCCCGCCTGCGGCATTCAGACTGCCTATGTAGGCCAGGGCAAGCCCAACCGAGTCACCTGGCGCGGAACCATGGAAGGCTTCGCCCGCGACTTTAACGCCGTAGTAGAAGCCTTCTACGAACACCAAGTAGCCGACGAACTGTCCTAGCACACTTGGGTTTTGCCGATCATGATGTTGAGGATCTCGACGTCGGTGTCCTTCATGCCCACACGGCCCACGTAGCCCATGCTGGCAATCGTCTGCTCGACGGTATCCTGGATCAAACCCTCGCCGGCACGGAAGCCACGCCCCTGCATGGCCATGTCATGTCCCAGAATCGCCGCATCGACGGCAGCCGAAATCTTGGCGGCACAGCTCGCCTTGGCGCCATCGCACACGATGCCGCCAACGTTACCGAGCGTGTTCGAAACCGTCGAGCCAATCTGCTCGCGCGTGCCACCGCACAGCCAGGTAATCGCAGCACCGGCACCGCACGCAGCGCAAATAGCACCGCAAAACGCCGAAAGCGCACCAATATAGCTCTTGATATGCACGGCGATAAGATCGGACAGCATCACGGCGCGCACCAGACGCTCATGGTCGCAACGCAGGTACTCGGCATACTCCATGACGGGCAATGCGCAGGTAATGCCTTGATTGCCCGAGCCGCACACAATGGCGACCGGCAGCGCGCAACCGTTCATGCGGGCGTCGGACCCGGCGGCCGCACGGGCACGGGCACGACAGGCAACGTCATCGGCACGAGCACCCAGCAGCGTACGACCCACCTCGGCGCCCCAAGCGTGCGCAAGGCCCTCGGCACTGATTGCGCCATTCAGCTCAATCTGACGCTCAACGGCAGCGCGGGCGCCCTCAATGTGACCGTCCTCGATAAAGTCGATGATGGAATCAATGGACATGGGCGTATCGGCGTTATCTGCCGCACGCTCGGCCACCACGCGCTCGGCGCAGGCGGCGCACTCCCCCGCCGACTTGCCGCATACCGGAATACCATCGAGCGTATGGCACGTGACATTGGTGTGGTGATCGGTAATCTCGACGACCGCGGTATGGCCCCCGGCCGTCGCAGTCACCTTGATGTAGAGGTTGGGCACGCCCTCGACAAGCGACACGTCGCAGTAGCCGGCATCGGCGAGGAGCTCGGCCACACGAGCACGGTCTTTATCGTTAACGCTCTCGAGCACCTCAAGCGCGCTCTTGGCGTCACCGCCCACGGCACCCAGCACGGCTGCAGCTTCAATACCGTGCATACCGCCCGAGTTGGGCACGGTCACGCTCTTAACGTTCTTGATGATGTTGCCCGAGCAGGCAACGTCCATATGATCGGGTTCGCAACCGAGCGTCTGGCTCGCCAACGCCGCTGCATAGGCAACGGCAATAGGCTCGGTGCAGCCGAGCGCACAGACAAGCTCGCGGTTCAAAACATCGCAAAACGCGGCATCACGAAGGGAATCGGTAGGCATAGGTATCTCCTGCTTGCATAACGGGCTGGTCTCTCAAAAATAATTAGCTCTTCTATTTGATAACAATGCATCAAAAACCGCAACCATGGTTCCGGCGGACGGCGCTCAAGCACAAACTGGCGGCATTCATTCATGAAAAGCGGGTCTTGTTGCCTGCTAAAGCGTTTGATCAAAAAACGCCCGAGCGTTTACACAAAAGTCGCGCTATCATGCAGTCGAACGCGGTAAACACCTTTAGCATTTGCGCCGCACAGACCAGAGAGGAACCATCTATGAAGATCGGTATCGGTAACGACCACGCCGCCGTCGAGCTCAAGAACATCATTTCCGAGCACCTGAAGGAGCGCGGCTGCGAGGTCGTGAACTTTGGCACCGACACCTCCGAGAGCTTTGACTACCCCATCGCCGGCTACAAGGTGGGTAAGGCCGTTGCCAACGGCGACGTCGACCTGGGCATCCTGATCTGCGGTACCGGCGTCGGGATCAGCCTGGCTGCCAACAAGGTCGAGGGCGTACGCGCCGTCGTGTGCTCCGAGCCCTTCAGCGCCAAGCTCTCCCGCATGCACAACAACACCAACGTGCTCGCCTTTGGCGCCCGCGTCGTGGGCTCCGAGCTCGCTAAGATGATCGTCGACGAGTGGCTCGACGCCGAGTTCGAGGGCGGCCGCCACGAGAAGCGCATCGCAAAGCTGATGGCGATCGAGAATCGGT
>URKC01000117.1:0-5145 GCA_900548295.1 uncultured Collinsella sp. | reverse complement strand
TAACACGAAGGGCCGGTTTTGGCGGCAAACTGTTACAGATCGAGAGATTACATAGGACCATTTCTTCCTGTCTCGATCTGTAACACCTAGGCCCAATTTCCATCCCTAGTTGTTACAGATCGAGACATTTCGGCAGCCCCCTTTCACCATCCCATTCAAATACAACAATTTTATTAGTCTTGGTTAACTTTTAAGCTTAAAACGGGTATCCTTTGCGGCGTCAAGCAAACGGCACACAGGAGCGCACCATGCTCAACCATCTCAAACATCATTTTGGCTCCCGACGCACCGGCGGTCACGGAGGTCTAGACATCGCGCGGCATATCGGCCCCGGGCTGCTCGTGACCGTCGGCTTTATCGACCCGGGCAACTGGGCCTCCAATATGGCCGCGGGCTCGCAGTTTGGCTACGCGCTGCTGTGGATCGTCACGCTGTCCACGATTATGCTCATTGTGCTGCAGCACAACGCGGCGCACCTGGGTATCGCCACGGGCACCTGCCTTGCCGAGGCCACGACACGTTACCTCCCCCGCTTCGTTGGACGCACGGTACTCGCCAGTGCCTATCTCGCGACTGTCGCCACCGCCATGGCCGAAGTCCTGGGTGGCGCGATTGCCCTTCAAATGCTCTTTGGGCTGCCCGTGCGCGCGGGTTGCGTCATCGTGGCGGCAGTATCGATGGCGATGCTCATGACGAGCTCCTACAAGCGCGCCGAACGCTGGATCATCGCCTTCGTGGGTGTGGTAGGACTCTCGTTTTTAGCAGAGCTCGCGCTGGTCAAAGTCGACTGGCCGCAAGCAACCGCAAGCTGGATCACGCCCAGTATGCCCACTGGCTCTGCCGCGATCATCGTGAGTGTCCTGGGTGCGGTCGTTATGCCACACAATCTCTTCCTGCACTCCGAGGTCATCCAATCCATGCACTTCGAAGGCCAAGGCGAGCAGGTTATCGAAGAGCGTCTGCACTACGAGCTCTTCGACACGCTCTTTTCGATGGGCGTGGGCTGGGCGATCAACTCGGCCATGGTCATCCTGGCCGCAACGACCTTCTTTGCGCACGGCATTGTCGTAGACGACCTCGCCGTCGCAGCGGCCACGCTCTCCCCCATTCTGGGCCCGGCAAGCTCGACCATCTTTGCCGTGGCGCTGCTGTTTGCGGGCCTCTCGAGTAGTGTGACGGCGGGCATGGCGGCGGGCACCATCACCGCGGGCATGTTCGACGAGGAATACGACATCCACGACCGACATTCCTCGATCGGGGTGGCGGCCTGTTTCGTCGGCTCAGTGGCGGCGTGCCTGGTCGTCCCAAATCCTTTTGAAGGTCTCATCTGGAGTCAGGCGCTGCTGTCGCTTCAGCTGCCGATTACGGTCTTTGTACTCATACGGCTCACCAGCTCACGCCGCGTCATGGGCAAATACGCCAACTCGCGCCCGCTCAACGCGCTGCTCGTAGGGATCGGTGCCATCGTGACGATTCTCGATGTCGTGTTGTTGACAGGGATGTAATGGAGCAGGGCACCTGCCCAGGCAAACGTCTTGATCTGTAACATCTAGACCCGTTTTGAGCCGTTAGATGTTACAGATCAAGATCATTCCGAGGGACAGCTCCGTTTGTCTCAATCTGTAACAAGTGGACCCAATTTCCGCTTCTAGATGTTACAGATCGAGACATTTCTTCAGCTCCAACCTTTTATCTCAATCTGTAACAGATAGGCCCGTTTTGAGCCGCCACTTGTTACAGATTGAGACAAACGGTCGGCCGGACTCACGTCAGACAGGATCGGCTAACAGCAGCCGTGATCCCTTGGGGACGGAGGAAAAGGGCCCCGGCCGAGAATTCGACCGGGGCCCTTGGACAGAGCTCTGTATGGCTAATCGCCGTGTGCCTGCGAGCTACTCCTCGACGAGCTCAAACTGATCGGGACCGACGCCGCACACCGGGCACACATAATCCTCGGGCAGCTCGGGCGTATCGACCTCAACCTCGTAACCGCAAACGACGCACACGAACTTATACGTCTTCTTCTCCTCAGCCATGATGTTCTCCTCTCGAACGTGACTGGTGATGTACTTCGCTTATTAGTATATGTTCTCAATAATATAATGCAAGTGTTTTTAAAACATTTCTAGCCTTGATACGAGGACGCCTTCGGAGGCGTCTTGCCCTTCAGGACCTTATGGTAGTAGTCGTAGGTCAACGGCGTCTCGTCGCTCAGGCGCTCGGCGTCCTCGACCTCGCCGATAAACAGTAGATGCGTACCCACATCCACAGTGTCGATCAAACGGCAGCTAAACAGAGCCGCCGCGTGCTCGGACACATAAGGCATGCCCAGAGCCGTCTCGCGGGTCTCGTATTTGGCAAACTTGTCATAGTTGCTGCTGGTGCGAAATCCAAAGTTGCCAATGTAGAGCATATCCGCCGTCTGGTCGATCACGGTCAGCGCAAAGGCCTTGGCAGTCTCGATCACGCCAGCGGTCACATTTTCCTTGTTTACGGCAACCGAGATGCGAGGTGGTGCTGCCGTCACCTGCACCGCCGTGTTGATGACGCAGCCGGCGCGCAGCCCGTCTGCCGCGGCGCTCACCACATACAGACCGCTCGGCATGGTAAAGAATGCAGTTTTGTCCATAACAAGTACTCCCCTAACCCGGGATTGAACCTTAAGGCTGTATGTACCCATAAAAAGCGGCGCCCATAACGGACGCCGTTTTTTGGAAATATATGGCAAAACAGCAAGGAAGACGGGGCGGGCGCGGTAGGGCACCTTCCCGTGAACTCGCTCCTAGCGGTTGCGTTCCTTGAGGGCGCGGTCGATCTCGCGTTGGACATCACGCTTGGCCATGTCCTCGCGCTTGTCGTAGAGCTTCTTGCCGCGACCCAGGCCCAGCAGCAGTTTTACGCGACCGTCGGTATTAAAGTAGAGCTCCAACGGAACCAGCGCATAACCACGGTTGCGAAGTTTGCCGTCAAGAAAGTCGATCTCCTTGCGGTGCAGCAGCAGACGGCGCCGACGGTCGGGATCGCGATTCCACACGCCACCATGGCTATAAGGGTGGATATGTAGGCCGACGAGCCAGCACTCCCCGCCACGAATCAGTGCAAAGGTATCGGTAATCTGGCACGCGCGCTCGCGAATCGACTTGACCTCGGTACCGCTCAGCTCAATACCGCACTCAAACGTCTCATCGATAAAGTACTCGTGATGTGCCGAGCGATTCTTGGAAATGAGCTTGCGCTCGCGCTTACTGGGCATCGCCGGCCTCCTTGGCGCCATCGGCGTTTGAGCCCGCAGCCTCGCGCTTTGCCTTGCGCTCGGCGTTAAGCTCGGCATCACTCTCGCGCACCAGCTTGATAATCGCCGCGCACGCCTCTTCGCCCACCAGGTCGCGGGCACGGACCGTCAGGCGCGTAGCCTCCTGCTTGTCGCCGTCGCTCGCAGCGTCGGTCGCGCACATGATCAGGCAGATGGCGATCTCGGCCGAAGGCGAGGTCGGCACGCCCTGCAGGGCGAGCTCACCCATCACATGGTCGTCACTCTCGTCCGTGGCATCCGGATAGGTAGTATGGATCTTGTTGAGCAGGCGTGTCGTATGCGCATCATTGGGCGCCAGGCGCAGCGCCAGACGCGCGCAGCCCACGGCAGCCGAAATGTTCTCGGTCTCGGGCTCCAAGAAGTACTGACCCAAATTGGTGTAGGCGCGTGCGGCGCACTTACCGTCGCTCGCGCGCTCCAGCACCGAGAACGAGAGCGATGCCCACTCCTGCTTGTCCTCGAGCGCGCGGAACAGCTCGGCCAAGTCCAAGCGATAGTTGCAGTTCATGGGATCCCAACGCACGGCCTGCATCAGGGCATTCCGAGCACTCACATAATCCTGCTGGCGAATGTAGGCAAACGCCATGTCGGAGTACAGGCGGTCAAAGGGAACCTCGACCTGCACCAGCTCGCGCGGATCCTTCTCCACGCGGCGATAGGCCAGGCGCTCAAACTTGCTGTCGAAGCTAAAGTACTGGCGCTTCTCCTCCGTCTTGCACTCAGCGTCGATATACTCCTCGGCGAGCTCCACCAGACGCTCAAGCAGCGGCGTCGCCGTAGCCAGGTCGCCCTGCGCCAGATAGTTCTCGGCATACGTGATGTCTTCCAAGCTGATAGGCAGGTCCATGACAACTCCTCGGTCCGGGCAGCAGACTCAACGCGCGCCTTAAATATCGGTCAATACACAAAACCCGGGTCTCTTACGAGGCCCGGGCGTTCAATTTTGGTAGCCCGTACCAGATTCGAACTGGTGATCTCCGCCTTGAGAGGGCGGCGTCCTAAACCGCTAGACGAACGGGCCATATGTAGCAAATGCAATGGCTGGGATGGAGGGAGTCGAACCCCCATTGACGGAACCAGAATCCGCTGTCCTGCCATTAGACGACATCCCAATGACTGCATCGCTGCGCTCGGCTGTGCCTTTGCGCAAGAAAGAAATATACGGGAAGTACCGCCGTGACGCAAGCCCCAATTATGACTTTTTTAAAATTCAGCCAAATTGGTCTAATTTACTCCAACCCGTGAAGGACCTGTGAAGCCGACCGCTGTACACGAAGGGCAAAACACCGCGAGCGGTAGCCGTCAACCGTTGGCAGATTCTACCGCGAAAACGATAGCACCAAGCAACACAATCGAAGTATCAATGATCGCGTAGATATCGAGGCGCCATGGACGAAGAGCTTGATTACCTATGGGAGACCCTGGGCCTCGAGATCACTGCTGACCTTTGGCCCGAACGGGACAAAATCCATCCCACACTGCGTCCCGCCATCACGGTGATGCAGGCAAACTACCGCCGCGCCTCATTTTTGATCATGCGGACGTCATGGCATGCGGCGCTCCCCGACCTCAAGCGCATCCAGGCAAGCCTCGTCGAGCTGTCCGATATGCCGACCGTCATATCCGAGGCGCACCTGGAGCAGCGACAGCGCGAGCGACTGCAACAACAGCGGATTCCCTTTATCTGCCCCGGCGTTCAGGCATATCTGCCCTTTATGGACGAGGAGTACTGGAGCGGCAAGCCCAACAAGCAAGTAAAGATCTACGACCCGCATAAGTGGGCACAGTTCGAGGACTGACCGGAGCGAACCCGCCGACGGGAAGGGCATCCC
>URKC01000116.1:0-5245 GCA_900548295.1 uncultured Collinsella sp. | reverse complement strand
TGTTTCTCTGGCGCTGCTCGTACATTTGGATTGAGCGGAGTGATACGCCCGATTCGTATGCCAGGTCTTGTTGGGTTTTCTTGAGCCGCTTTCTTGCTAGCGCCAGTTTGGTTTGACGAGGTGTTTTCTTCGCCATGTCGCAAATAAGACGCGTCACACGTTCCTCCGAGGCTTCGTGCCAGGGATGATACAGGTTATGCAGCACATCAAACGGAGCGACATGCAGCAGGTCTTCAAAAGACTCTCCCAGGCGCCACTGCAGATACGCCAATATCCAGCCCGTCCAGTATTCCGGTGTTTTCTCAAATCGATAGGTGCGGTCCGGCATAGACCTGGCTTCATAGCCCGACCTTTCGGCGATCAGTGTGAACAGCTCAACGCCCGATTTTCCCGATACGACCCATGCGTTGCCACGCTCAAACTCGCGGGCAACCCCGCTCAGACAAAAGAGTTCAGCAACTTCAGATCCTTCTGCTCCATAGTCATTGACGGCATAGTCAAAGCAGTCACCGAGGTTGTTCATTGCATCCTCGAGGTAGTAGACGGGGTATGTCCTACTCGGCCCACAATCCGTTAACTCTTGGATCATTTAAATCAACCCTCCCTGCCATTAAATCCCTAATGTCGATACCTTCGGAATCGAACCCGTTAACCGTATCCAAGTATTTGCGTCGAGCATTCTGCTCACGCTCAAAACGCTTGGGATAAAACTCAGACCCCGAAGCCTGCTTCCAATCGCAGAATCTAATCACCGAAAAAGCGCGCTCGCTCATAAGAGCATATTGAATACCCAAATCACCCAAGCGCATGATACGTTGCAGCTGTCTGAGCGATATCATGCCGCTGACAAACTGTCTTGCAAACGAAAAATAGGAGTCGTCAGCGCGATAGCCCCGAATAACGTCATATGAAGAAATATCAATCAGGCAGTTATCAAGTAGAAATCGTAGCCCTTCGCGCGCCAATGGCGTCGAGACATTGAACTCTCTGTTATTCGCCAGAATTGCAAGCCAGTTGAGAATCGAGTACTCACCTGATTCCAAATCCAAAATCGCAAGACCATCTAAATCAAGCTCATATCGATTCGCAATGCCATCAGACTCGGTCCGACATGCCCATTCCATCGCCATTTCCTCATGTGGCGTGCAATAAAACCCACGCCCATAGTCGTTGAACTGTCTACATCTATCCAGCGATGGATGTTCGACAACAACCTCCGACCCGTGCCATAGCTCCATAGCGACCTCCAAAAAATATCACCTCAGTGATAGTTTACCAATAACTATCACTGAGGTGATATAGATAGGAGCTTTGGGGGGTTAACCTGATTAGAGGCAAGCCTCAGCGATGCGGCGCTTGAGCTCGTCGATGCCCACACCGGTCTGGGAGCTTGTGATGATTACGTTCTCGGCCGGGACATTGAGCTGCTTTTTGATGGCTGCTGCCTGGCGGGCCTGCTGGGTGCGGCTGAGCTTGTCGGCCTTGGTGAGACAGACGATAAAGTTGAACTCGTTGCCCTGCAGATAGTCGATCATGTCGTGATCGAGCTTGCTGGGGTCGTGACGAATGTCCACCAGCGAGACGACCAAGTTAAAGCTGCGCTCCGAGTCGAAGAAGTCGCCGATAAGCTCTGCCCAGCGGTCGCGCTCGGCCTTGGAACGACGGGCGAAACCGTAACCCGGCAGGTCCACGAAATGCACGTCGTCGGCCTCAAAGAAGTTGATGTTGCTCGTCTTGCCCGGCGTGCTGGAAACCTTGACCAGGTTCTTGCGGCCAAAAAGCTTGTTCATAATCGACGACTTGCCCACGTTGGAGCGGCCGACAAAGCTCACCTCGGGGCAGGTGGACTCGGGAATCTGCGAAACCTTGCCATAGCTGGCAACGAACTTGGCAAGCTGGTAGTTAATGGAATCGGCCATGGACACTCCTTGGTCGTAGGTTCTTACAAAAGAGCGCGCTAATAGATAGCAGCGATACGGCGGACGATATCGAGCGTAATGCCACTCGCGGTACGGGCATACTCGAACAGGTCGAACTCACGGTCGCAAATCGCATCGTACGCCTCGTCACAATTATCGCTGATAGCGCGCAACACCAGGCAATCGACACCATTTTTAGTTGCGACATGGGCAATCGCCGCGCCCTCCATGCCAACACAATCGGCATGCGTCGCCTCGATAGCGTCGTTGCGCATGGCGGCACCCGTCACAAAACGGTTGCCCGTGGCAATCGTGCCGACCAGGAACTGCTTGGTGCCCTCGTTCGAAGCGGCTGCATTTGTCGAAGCATTGACAAAGCCACGCTCAGCAAGCACATCGGCAGCAATATCGACCAGCGCAGGCGTCGAGCCAAACTCCTCGAGCCCCGGTGCAGACTCGGCGATAAGCGCGGTATCGGTATCCAGATAGCGCAGGCGTTTGCCAATGACTACGTCGTCGATATGGAGCTTGGGGTTCAAACCGCCTGCAATGCCCGAAAACACAACAGCCTGCGGAGCATACTTGCTAATGAGGTGCTGTGTTGCGGCGGCAGCGTTCACGGTACCCATGCCCGCCGTTGTGGCGACAACTGTCAGTCCGTCGAGCCCGCCGGCCACAACGTTCAAGCCCGCCTCCTGTACCATGCAAACGTTACTCAACTCTTCCTTAATCTGCATGATCTCTTTTTCGAGCGCACCGATAATCGCGATGGTAGCCATGCCATTCCCCAAACCTATACGAAATACTCAACCACGGTATGGTACCAGCATTTTGTTTGACCTCGCCAAACGAACACGCTAAGCCAGCGTAGCGCGGGTATCATAGAGCGCCTTGGCGATGGCAGTCACAACCTCACTCGAATGGTCGCTCCATGGCATCGATGTCATGATGCTCATAATGTAGGTGTCGCCGTCAACATCAATGAGGCCAGCATCGCACGTCGCATTGCAACCTGCCTCGCTGATCCAGCCGGCCTTGTTGCGCACCAAAGCTTGGTCGTCCGCAATGCCATCGCGCACTCATTTATGTCTGTCCCCAATGAGTGCCCTTGGGGAGCGAAAATGGCTCGCTAGCCGATGGCGTTTTTGAGTTCCGCACGGCGCTTTTTCATGCCGGCCATGACGGCGTTGCGCAGCTCGGGCATGCGCGCGGTATCCATCTGGGGCACGCCCTCGAGCTTATAGGGAATACCCAGCTGCTCGTACTTGACGACACCCATCGTGTGATACGGCAGCATTTCCAGGCCCACCACGTTGTGCCATGGAGCGATCAGGCGACCGAGCTTCTCGCATTCCTCCGCCGTGTCGGTGATACCCGGCACCACCACATGGCGAATAACAACCTTAATCTTGCGATGGGCAAGCTCATCGCCAAACGCCAGGATGCGCGCAGGATCGCAGCCGGTCAGCTTTTTATGCTCAACCGGATCGGCATGCTTGATGTCGAGCAGCACCATATCGGTCTCGTTGAGAACAGCATCGAACTTCTCCGGATGCTTGGGGTCAAATGCATAGCCACAGCTATCTAGGCAGGTATGTACACGGCCATCGGGGTTGTTGTGCATTGCACGGAACAGGTCGGCCAAAAACTCGGGCTGCAGGAGCGGCTCGCCACCGGACACCGTAATGCCACCGCTGCGATAGAACTCGTGGTTACTCTGGAACTCATCCATCAGGTGCTCGACGGTCACCATGGTGCCGCCGTTGACCGACCAGGTATCGGGATTGTGGCAATACGCGCAGCGCATGGGACAGCCCTGAACAAACACCACAAAGCGGATGCCGGGTCCGTCGACCGTTCCCATCGTCTCGATCGAATGCACGCGGCCAAGGGCAAACGCAGAGTCCTCGGGACGAGCGTCCACACCCTCAAGCGTCATTTCTGCCATTCGCGCTACCTTGCCTCTCCCTGGATGCAACCAATTAAAATGCCAGAGTCATTCTAGCCCATGCGTTTGCGTTTAAACGCCTCGGACTAGAACGGCACGTTTTAATCTATCCCCCATCACCAAGGCTGGGGGCTACGTCGAGATGTCAGGCTGGAGAACGCTCGCCTGCGGCCTTTACGCCTTAAGCGTGACCACCGCACCGAAGGCGGTCGGGCCGCAGTGGCTCGAGATGACGCCGCCGACCTGAGTCCAGGTAACGTCCTTAAAGCCCAGGTCGTGCGCATAGACTTCCATATCGTCGCGCAGCTCCTCGGAAAGGCCCACTGAATACGCCAAACCAATGTGCGAGTAATCAATATCGCCCTTCGCAACCATGTGGTCAATAAAGGCACGGGCACATTTGAGCATAGAGCCGCGGAGCTTCTTGGTCGCCACGAATTTGCCACCCGTTACCTCAATGCAGGGCTTAATCTTGAGCAGATGGGCGCCAAGAAACGCGACGTTGGACAAGCGACCACCCGCCTTAAGGAAGGCAAGGTCCGTAGGAACAAAGCCCAGCAGCACGCGGTCCATCACCGAATTGGTAAAGGCGAAAATCTCGTCGACGGTGGCATCCGGATGGGCTTCGATATACTTGGCGGTCTCAACGGCGACAAGCGACTGGCCCACCGACACAAAGCGCGTATCCATGGAGAAGACGTAATCGCGGCCCTTTGCCGCAATCTTCGACGACTAATGCGAGCAGGTCGTAACCTCGGAATACGCAAGATGCAAAATGGTCGCATCGGGCCGCTCGGCGTGGATGCGGTCGTACACATGCGCAAAATCCGCCGGCGAGCAACCGCTGGTCTTGGGCATCACACCAAACTCGTTGCAGCGCGAATAAATCTCGAGCGGATCGATCGAGCCGTCTTCGACGGTCTCATCGCCAATCGTAACATGCATGGGCACGCGCACGATGCCATAGCGCTCGCAAAGCTCCGGCGTCACATCCGACCCAGACTCAACCACGATTACGTACTTGCCCATAACTATCACGACCCATCTCGACGTCGGCTTTTCAATACCAAGCACACGCCTGCCACGCTGTTGCGCAACGACGCCCAAGCGCCAAAGAGACGCCGCCCTTCGCCCACAACAAAGGACAGCGTCTCCCTGGAAAACTCCGTGCTTATCTGAGATTCTACACGCTTTACTACAGAGTGTTACTTACTCCGCAAACGGTAGCTATATGCGATAAACGGTAGCCACCAAAAAAGTTACCCGAACGCTCAATCCCTTAGGAGAGTTCCGCCTAAAGGGTGACTCCAAAGGACCCCACAAGGCCGGTTTTGGGTTATTTTCCAAAACGTCCTCGGACATGCGAGAAGCCCCCGCT
>URKC01000115.1:0-5286 GCA_900548295.1 uncultured Collinsella sp. | reverse complement strand
GCGGGCAAACAGTCCGTATTTCACCGCAACTGCGGAGGACGCCCTTCCCGCTAGCGGGGGACGTAGCGGCCGGGTTGGGCTCCGGTGGGCTCGCCGTCGCGCGCAGCCAGTACGCCGTTCACAAACACGGCCTTGGCGCGGCCGTGCGCCTCAAAGCCCTCGAGCGGCGTGTAGTCCACGGCCTGATGCTGCGTCGCGGCGCTAATCGTCCAGCGCGCCTTGGGATCCCACACGCACACGTCGGCATCGGCGCCCTCGGCAAGACAGCCCTTGTGCGGATACATGCCAAAGACGCGCGCCGGGTTCTCGCTCATCAGGCGGCACAGATCCTCGGGACCCAGCTGTCCCTCAAAGCTCGTAGCGATCGCGACGGGACGATGCTCCACGCCGGGTCCGCCGTTGGGAATCGCGCGGAAGTCGTCGCGCCCGCGGTCCTTTTGCCCGTGCAGGTTAAAGCTACAGTGGTCGGTCGCAATCGTATCGATCTCGCCGGCCACAAGCGCCTCGCGCAGTGCCGCACGGTCGCCGGCATGGCGCAGCGGCGGACTCATCACGTACTTGGCGCCCGCAAAGCCGTCCTCGCCCTGCTCCAAGTAGCACGTGTCGTCGAGCATCAGATACTGAGGGCATGTCTCGACATAGATGTTCTTCTGCCCGCGCGCTTTGGCAGCGCGAATGGCCTCGAGCCCCAGCTTGGTCGAAAGGTGCACCACGTTGACCGGAGCGTCCCCGGCCAAGTGCGCCAGATACAGCAGGCGGCTCACGGCCTCGGCCTCACACACGTCTGGACGGCTGAGCGCATGGCCCTCGGGCCCGTGGATACCCTGCTCAAACACGCGCTTCTGCAGCGCGTTGACCAACGTGCCGTTCTCGCAATGCACGCACAGGATACCGCCCACGCGCTTGAGCTCCTCCAGCACCTCGAGCGTCTCGGCATCGTCCAGGCGCAGATGGTCGTAGGCAAAGTAGGTCTTAAACGACGACACGCCCGCCTCGCGCATGGCCGAAAGATCGGCGCGGTTGCGCTCATTCCACTCGGCAAGCGCCATATGGAAGGCATAGTTGGCGGTGCAGGTGCCGTCGGCGCGATGATGCCACTCGACCAAGGCATCGGGCATGGTCACGCCGCGATCGGCCGTCGCGTAGTCCACAATGGTCGTCGTGCCGCCGCAGGCAGCCGCGCGCGTGCCGGTCTCAAAGCTATCGGCTGTCCAATCCATGCCGGTCCAGCACTGCATGTGCGTGTGGCCGTCGATAAAGCCGGGAAACACCCAACAGTCGGTGGCGTCCTCGACGGTATCGCCCTCGCCCGGCTCGATTGCCGCGGCAATCCGCACAATCTTGTCGCCCTCCATGGCAAGATCGGCGCGGCGAAGCCCCTGGGGCGTCACGAGTGCGCCGTTTTTGATGATGATCATAATTGCTCCTTATTGATTGATGCAGTTGGCCACGCGATCAAAATACGAGCAGGCGGCGATATGCTCCGTTATGCGTCGCTGTCCTTTGACGGTATCGACGTCCCACAGCTCGTAGGCACGCGCCTCGACCAGCACCACGTCGGCACGGTCCTTGAGGATCGAACCGCCGCCGTCCTTACCCTCAAGACACATAAGTGCATCGAACAGTTCCGCCGGAAAGATCACCGGGCTCGAAGGCTCACCGTTGCACGCAAGGCGCACCGGATGCTTGCGGCCACGCTCGTCAAATGCACGAACCATAGCCTCAAAAGAATCCGAACTCACGAGCGGCTGGTCGCCCGGCAAAAAGAGGCAACCTTTCCAGTTGCGTTCGACTCCCCACGAAAGCCCCGCACGGACGCTTTCGCTGCGCAGCTCGCCATCGTGCAGCACACACGGGCAATGCTTATCCTCGCAAATCCGAGCGACCTCGGGCCAACGCGTCGAAACCACAACGTCAAAGCCCCGGGGAACCGAATCAATGGTCCGGGCAATCAGCGGCTCGTCATAGATATCGGCGAGCATCTTGTTAGAGCCAAATCGCTTGCCCTCGCCCGAAGCCATAATCACGCAACCAAGTTTCATGGCGATACCTCCCCTGAAACCATCGTACCCATAACTCGCGTCGCGGGGCATCTACATCGAAAGCGCTTATCCCGCACGCCCACGATGCAAAAAGGGGCACCCCGCCGGTTGGCAGAGCGCCCCCTTTACATGGCTTACCTCAACCCAGCTTTAGGCCTGGAACCAACGGGCGGTGTTGCGCTCGTCGAGGGCCTTGAGGGTAGCGGCGGGATCGGCAACCTTCTGCAGGAACATCATGGCTGCGATGGCATACGGCTTGTAGCTGGCCTCCTTGTACATGCCCACACGGTGCATGTCGAAGACGTCGGCGTTGACCTCGCCGTGCTCGCAAGAGACACCAGAGATGTCGGCGGGCAGCGGATGCATAAAGATGGTGTCCTGGCCGTTGGCGGTCTTCTCCATGAGCTCGGTCGTGGAGCACCAATCCTGATGGGTGGCGTTCTGAGCGAGCAGCTCCTTCTCGAGCGCAGCGATGCCGGCGTCGTCGCCCTCGGCGTACAGGTTGGTGCGCTTCTCCATGGCGGCAAACGGAGCCCAGCTCTTGGGGATCACGATGTCGGCGCCTTCGAAGGCCTCGGCCATGGTGTTGACCTGCTTAAAGGTGGTGCCGGACTCGGCGGCATAGCCCTTGGCGCGCTCGACGACCTCGGGCATGAGATCGTAGCCCTCGGGGTGGGCCAGGGTGACGTCCATGCCAAAACGGGGCAGCAGGCTGATCAGCGACTGCGGGCAGGACAGCGGCTTGCCGTAAGAAGGCGAATAGGCCCAGGTGACGGCAACCTTCTTGCCCTTGAGGTTCTCGAGGCCGCCAAACTCGTTGATGAGGTAGAGCATGTCGGCAGAGGACTGCGTGGGGTGATCGGAGTCGGACTGCAGGGAGATGAGCGTGGGACGGTGATCCAGAACGCCGTCCTCGTAGGCCTGCTGGACAGACTCGGAGACCTCGGCCATGTAGGCGTCGCCCTTGCCGATGTACATGTCGTCGCGGATGCCGATGACGTCGGCCATGAAGGAGATCATGGTAGCGGTCTCGCGGACGGTCTCGCCGTGAGCGATCTGGGACTTCTTCTCGTCCAGGTCCTGCAGCTCGAGGCCGAGCAGGTTGGCGGCCTTAGAGAAGGAGAAGCGCGTACGGGTGGAGTTGTCGCGGAACAGGGAGACGGCCAGGCCCGAGTCGAAGATCTTGGACGAAACGTTGTTCTCACGCAGCTCGCGCAGGGCGTCGGCAACGATGTAGAGAGCCTTGAGCTCATCGGTGGTCTTATCCCAGGTGTGCAGGAAGTCGCTGCCGTACATGCCCTTAAAATCGAGGCCGTTCAGCTGCTCGACGAGCTCGGTAAACTTGGCGTCCATGTAAATATCCTTTCCATAGATGAAACGATCGCAATGAGTAGATGTGCTCCGGCATGCGCGTGTGGCTAGAACATGCAGAGCGCTATGACGAGGACCCGCTACCGTTGAGGAAGCATGGGAGATAACGACCGCGGGCCCCAAGTCAACAGGGGGTGCCGGGGACACGAGCGGCCCCCGGCTCAACAAGATCAAGGAATGGGACTAGTCGATCTTGTTGTTGGTCAGACCGGCGCGGAACACGGTAGCGTCGCCATCGGCCTGGCTCGGATCGTAGAGGTTCAGGGCAGCCACATACATGGCGGCAGCGGTGACCAGGTCGTCCTTGTAGGTGACCTCGTTGGGAGCGTGAGCCTGAGACTCGGCACCCGGGCCAAAGCCGACGCAGGGGATGCCATAGCGGCCCTGGATGGAAACGCAGTTCGTGGAGAAGGTCCACTTGTCGCACAGCGGACGACCGGTGCGCTTGTCCATGCTGGGCTCGCAGCCGATGCGCTCGTCACCGAACATGGCCTTGTGGGCGTCGACGAGGGCCTTGACGTGCGGAGCGGTCTCCTTGTTGATCCACGTGGGGAAGTAAGCCTCGGTCTCGTAGACCTCGCCGGTCCAGGACGGACGGTCGTACATGTACATGGAGACCTTCACGTCGTCGCCGTACTTCTTGGCGGCCGGCAGGTTGCGGATCTCGTCCAGGCAGGACTCCCAGGTCTCGCCGGCGGTCATGCGACGGTCGATGGAGATGGCGCAGGAGTCAGCGACAGCGCAGCGGCTGGGGCTGGTGTAGAAGACCTGGCTGACGGTGCAGGTGCCGCGGCCCAGGAAGCGGGCGTCCTCGAAGTGCTCGGGGTTGTACTTGGGGTCGAGCATCTTGACGAGGCCCTTGATGTCGGTCGACTCGTCGCAGCCGTTGTTGTTGAGGGCGCGGACGTCGGCGATGATGTCGGCCATCTTGTAGATGGCGTTGTCGCCCCGCTCCGGCGCGCTGCCGTGGCAGCTGACACCCTTGACGTCCACCCGGATCTCCATGCGGCCCCGGTGGCCCCGGTAGATGCCGCCGTCGGTGGGTTCGGTAGACACCACGAACTCGATCTTGCTGCGGGCGTCCTCCTGACCCTGGAAGTCCTTGTTGACGATGTACTGCCAGCACATGCCGTCGCAGTCCTCTTCCTGGACGGAACCCACCACCATGATCTTGTAGCCGGCGGGGATCAGGCCCAGATCCTTCATGATCTTGGCGCCGTACACGGCGGAGGCCATGCCGCCCTCCTGATCGCTGCCGCCCCGGCCGAAGATGACGGCGTCGTCCTCATAGCCCTGATAGGGGTCGGCCTCCCAGTTGTTGATGTTGCCGATGCCCACGGTGTCGATGTGGGAGTCGAAGGCGATGATCTTGTCGCCGTCGCCCATCCAGCCGATGACGTTGCCCAGGCCGTCGATCTCCACCTTGTCATAGCCCAGCTTCTCCATCTCCGCCTTGATGCAGTGGACAACCTCCTTCTCCTCACAGCTCTCGCTGGGGTGAGAGATCATCTCTCGCAGGAACCGGGTCATGTCGGCCTGATAGCCTTGGGCCGCCGCTTTGATCGCTTCAAAATCCATATCGCTGACCTCCATATCAATGTTTGGAATCCCGTCATTTCCACATCACGGATTGGCTTACCTATCCCTATCATAGCATAAGAAAACAGGATGTCAAACAAAAAATGAGAAAACCTAAAAATTTTTTTGAATCTCCGGTGCGGAATGCGCCGTCCGGCCGAAATGATTGCAAAACCAAAGGGCTTGTGATATATAATGGTAGAGTAAAAAGAACAGCAGATTTGGGATGGGGAGAGCTTATGCCGATACCGGAAAACGTGGAAAACCTGCGGAGAGTTTCCGCAAAGAGCAGCAT
>URKC01000114.1:0-5299 GCA_900548295.1 uncultured Collinsella sp. | reverse complement strand
AGCGGACAGGACAGACAACTGTCCAACAATTCGTGCGAAACACAATGAAAAACAGTTTGATGTGAGTTAATATAAACAACGTCGTGAATCTGACTCCTGCCACATGCATGACAGGGGTTAAACACAAAAAAGGAGTCAACTATGGTTTCTGAGAAGGCTACCCTCGTTAATCCTCAGGGTCTACACATGCGTCCGGCTGGTCTGTTCGCCTCCACCATGGGCAAGTACGCCTGTGACGTGACGGTCGTCACCCCCGAGAAGGAGGTCAACGGCAAGTCCCCGATGGCCCTCATGGCTGCTGGTATCCCCTGCGGCACCGAGGTCGAGGTCAAGTGCGACGGCGCCGACGAGGCCGAGGCTCTGGCTGCTGCCATCGAGCTCATCAAGAGCGGTCTTGGCGAGTAGAACTCAAACGGGTCGCATGTTGAACAACTAAGTTCATATTTGGGGGCGCAGTGACCTGTCTTAAGGTAGCTGCGCTCTTTTGTCATGGATATGGCAAAACGCTTTATCACATGACACGGAGAGAGGAATGGGAATGTATCAGGGAGTCAACGCTTCCGAGGGCATCGGTATCGGCACCGTTATGGTCGCCGTCGATCCCGACTTGACGTTTGAGCCGCACGAGGTTGCTGATTCGGCAGCAGAGAAGGAACGCTATCAGACCGCTCTTTCGGTCTTCTGCGAGAAGACTCAGGCTCAGGCCGACCACATGAAGGAGACGGTGGGCGAGGCCGAGGCCGAGATCATGAGCGGACACATTGTCCTGGCTCAGGATCCGGGCATGACCGACGCCATCAACGCCGCCATTGACGGCGGCACCTGCGCCGAGCAGGCGCTCATGGACACCTCGACCATGTTCGAGAACATGTTCCTGTCCATGGACGACGAGATGTTCCGTCTGCGCGCGGCCGACATCGCCGACATCCGTACCGGCATTCTGGCCGAGTTGCTGGGTAAGGAGGTCGTCGACCTCTCCGTCCTGCCCGAGAACACCGTCGTTGTCGTGCACGACCTCACGCCGTCCATGACCGCCACGATCGATAAGGCGCACGTTGCCGGTATCGTCACCGAGACTGGTGGCCGCACGTCGCACTCCGCAATCATTGCGCGCGCCCTCGAGATCCCGGCTGTCCTTTCGGTTTCCAACAGCTGCACCGCACTGCGCAACGGCATGACCGTTGTCGTCGACGGTGGCAAGGGTATCGTCGAGGCCGATCCCGATGAGGAGACGCTCGCCGCTTACACTGCCAAGGCCGAGGCTTTCGCTGCCGAGAAGGCGGCTCTCGAGGCCTTCCGCGGCAAGCCGTCCGTGACTGCCGACGGCATCAAGAAGATCATTGCCTGCAACATCGGCAACCCCGATGACGTGCCCAACGCGCTCGATCACGACGCCGAGGCTATCGGCCTGTTCCGTTCCGAGTTCCTGTTCATGGACTCTGCTGAGCTTCCTTCCGAGGAGGAGCAGTTCAACGCCTACCGTAAGGTCGCCAGCGCGCTCAAGGGCGCTCCGGTCATCATCCGCACGCTCGATGTGGGTGGCGACAAGGAGATTCCGTACCTGCACATGGTCAAGGAAGAGAACCCCTTCATGGGCTTCCGCGCCGTGCGTTACTGCCTGGCCAACCCCGACCAGTACAAGGTCCAGCTCCGCGCCCTGCTGCGCGCCAGCGCCTTCGGTGACGTCAAGATCATGATCCCGCTCGTCACCTGCGTCGAGGAAGTCTTGGCTGTCAAGGAGCTCGTCGAGCAGTGCAAGGCCGAGCTGACCGAAGAGGGTCGCAAGTTCAACGAGAACATCGAGGTTGGCATCATGGTCGAGACGCCTGCCGCCTCGCTGCTCGCTGACCGCCTGGCCGAGGTCGCCGACTTCTTCTCCATCGGCACCAACGACCTGATCGGCTACACCATGTGCGCCGACCGTGGCAACGACACCATCTCCAACCTGTACCAGGTGTACTATCCCGCCGTGCTCCGCTCGCTCAAGAACATCATCGAGAGCGGCGTGAAGGCCGGCATCATGGTCGGTATGTGCGGCGAGGCCGCTGCCGATCCGTTGCTCGAGCCGCTGCTGATCAGCTGGGGCCTGGAGGAGTTCTCGATGAGCGCTCCGTCCATCCTGCGCGCCCGCAAGACCATCAGCCAGTGGACCAAGGCCGAGTGCGACGAGCTCGCCGAGAAGGCGCTCGCCTGCAACACCGCCGCCGAGGTTAAGGCACTGCTCGAGTCCGCAGCTCGCTAATTTGGTATCAGAGGTAACCGCGTGGTTGGAATGGGCCGGCCACGCGGCCCTCACATATACAGGGGGTACTGTAAATGTTCTACACGCTAACCGCTAACCCGGCTGTCGACATGACGGTTTCGAGCTCTCCGCTCGAGCCCGACGAGAACGTCCGCACCGGCTCGGCCAGCTACACGGCTAACGGCAAGGGCCTCGACGTGTCCTTCGCCTTTAAGAAGATGGGCGTCGACACCGTCGCGCTCGGCTTCTTCGCTGGCTTCACGGGCAAGTTCATCGTCGAGGAGGTCATGAACCTGGGTTGCCTCTGCCGCCCGGTCTGGACCGACGGTATCACGCGCATCAACACCTACGTCAACGATGGCCAGCACGAGTACGGCATCCTGAACCCCGGTGCTCCGATCACGCCGCAGCATCAGGAGGAGCTCTACAACATCCTGGACACCGCGGGCGACCTTGAGTGCCTGATCGTCTCCGGCTCCGTGCCTCCCAAAGCTACGCCCGACTTCCTGGCTCAGGTCATGGAGCACGCTCAGGCCCGTGGCGCCGACGTCGTCCTGGACCTGTCCTCCGACAAGCTCAAGGAGCTCGCTCACAAGAAGCCGCTGCTCATTAAGCCGAACCATCACGAGATGAAGGCTATCTTCGGCGTGCCGGTCGACACCGACGACGAGGTCCGCGTTGCCATGAAGCTGGCTCACGAGGCCGGCGTCCAGAACGTGCTGCTCACCCGTGGTAGCCGCGGTGACGCTTACTTCTCCAACGGCGAGGACATCTGGTATGCCAAGCGTGAGTTCAACATCAAGCTTGTCTCTTCCGTCTGCGCCGGCGACTGCACCCTCGCTGCGTTCCTGCACAAGTGGTACAGGGATCGCGACAACGTCGAGGAGGCCATGAAGCTCGCTATGGCCACCGGCGCCAACGTTGCTGAGTCCGTCGGCATCGGCGACTTTGGTCACGTCGACGAGTACAGCAAGCGCGTTGCTGTCCGCAAGCTCGATCGTCAGTAATCGAAACGCGACATATTCGTGCGCATGCGGCGCCCCGGTTTCGACCGGGGCGCCGTTTTTTGTCCCACTCGAACCTCGGAGCCGCGCTTCACGCGTTCCACACCGTTCACCGAGTTGTTGTAGCCTTTTGCCGAAGCGTGGAATATACTTTCATTAACACGTTGCTTCGTGAAAGGAACATTTATGATTTACACGCTTACTGCAAATCCCGCTATTGACTACAACATCTCCTGCGATGGCTTGTCCGCCAACACCGTTACCCGCACCCGTAACGCTGTCTACACCCCCAACGGCAAGGGTCTCAACGTTTCGTTTACGCTCGACCACTACGGCGTCGACACCACGATCCTGGGCTTCTTCGCCGGCTTCTCGGGTGAGTATATCGTTAAGGGCGCCGATGCCCTGGGCGTGCCCGTCAAGCCCGTGTGGACTGACGGCATCACGCGTGTTAACGTGTTCCTCAACGCCGGTCCCGACACCGAGTACAACATGGTCAACGCCGGTGCCGCCATCAACGAAGCCAACGAGCAGGAGATGTTTGAGCTTATCGATTTGCTCGATGACATGACCTGCCTGGTTATCAGCGGCTCGCTGCCCCCCAACACCTCCGAGAGCTTCCTGGCAGAGGTCCTGCGTCGCGTGAAGGCGAAGGGCGCCGAGTTCGTGCTCGATATTTCGAGCCATCAGCTGGCCGACCTCATTGCTATGGAGCCGTTGCTCATTAAGCCTAACGACGACGAGCTGCTCGACATCTTTGGCATTAAGGTGAGCGGTGGCGACGACGAGTCCGTCAAGGGCGCCATGGCCGAGCTGCACGCCAAGGGCGCTAAGAATGTACTGCTGACGCTCGGCGGCGACGGCGCGTACTTCTCCAACGGCGAGCACATCTGGTTTGCCAACCGCACCTTCGACGTCAAGCTGCTGTCGACCGTCTGCGCGGGCGACTCCTCGCTGGCCGCCTTCCTGTCCGTGTGGCACGACGCCCCCGAGCGCGTCGAGGATGCCCTGCGCCTCTCGATGGCCACCGGCGCCAACGTGGTCGAGTGCCCGGGTCTGGGCGATTTTGCCAAGGTCGATGAGTATCAGAAGGGTATTGCAATCCGTCAGGTTTGCTAGTTCCGGCACCTTGCCTGAATAGTTCAATTATTTCGCATCCGTCTTAGACCAGGACGGATGCGTTTTTGTTTATCGGACTTGCGTGTGCAGTGGAGGCTGTTTCTTGCTAGACTTCTTGCAGACGCAATCGATAGCCAATTTGATAGTCGCAGGAGGCCATAGGCATGTGCAATGTTTCGCTCAACGGTACGCAGCCGACCGATGCCTCTATCCGTGTCCTGCGTGCGCTTGAGGCAGCAGGTCTTGAGGCTTGGTACGTGGGCGGTTGGGTACGTGATGCCCTGATGGGACGCCCCAGCCACGATGTTGACATGTGCTGCAGCGGCCTGTGGCAGGAGTCCAAAGAGGCGCTCGAAGCGGCTGATATTGCCGTGGTTGAGTCGGGCATAAAATTTGGCGGCATCACGGCTATTTGCGATGATGAGCGCATTGAGGTCACCACCTACCGCCTAGACGGCTTTTACACCGACGGCCGCCATCCCCAGAGTGTGGAGCGTGCGGCGTCGCTTGAGGACGATCTGGCGCGTCGTGACTTTACCGTTAACGCTATGGCCTGGCATCCCGAGCGTGGTCTTGTCGACCGCTACGATGGTCAGGGCGACCTAGACCGCAAGCTCATCCGCGCCGTTGGAGATCCCAAGCGTCGTTTTAACGAGGACGCGCTTCGCATGCTGCGCGCGGTGCGTTTTGCCTGCCGTCTGGATTTTATGATCGAGCCTAAGACTAAACAGGCTCTTGCCGAATGCGCGCCGCTGCTCGATGCTGTGGCGCGCGAGCGCGTGGGCATTGAGCTCGAGGGTATCCTTTCGACCGGCCACGGGGGAGACGCCATGCTGCGCTACCCCGAGCTCATCTGCGCCGCCGTGCCCGAGTTGGCAGCGGGTCGCGGGTTTGATCAGCGCAGCGTCTATCATGCGTTTAACGTTTACGAGCA
>URKC01000113.1:0-5488 GCA_900548295.1 uncultured Collinsella sp. | reverse complement strand
GAGGCCGCGACCAAGCGCCGCGAGGCCGACGCCGCCCAAATCATCGCCGGCGTGGTCGATGGGCACACCACCGGCGCGCCCATTGCCGCGATTATCGAGAACACCAACACGCGCTCCAAGGATTACTCCGAGCTGCGCCGCAAGCCCCGTCCGGGACATGCGGACTTCCCTGCGCGCATGAAGTATCACAACATGCACGATGTCGCCGGTGGCGGGCATTTCTCCGGCCGCCTAACGGCACCCCTGTGCATCGCCGGCGGCATTGCGCTGCAGGCACTCGAGGCCCGCGGCATTAACGTGATGGCGCATGTGGCGCAGATCGGCGGCATCTCAGACCTGCCGATGGACGACATAGTCTATCGCGAGGCCGACCGCAAGGCGATCCTTACGAACGATCTGCCGTGCATTGACGCCGCCGCAGCCGGCCGCATGCGCGAGGAAATCCTAGCCGCGCGCGACGAACTCGACAGCATCGGCGGCATCGTGGAGTGCGGCATTTACGGGCTTCCCGCGGGCATCGGCGACCCCATGTTCGACGGCATCGAGAACCGCATCGCGCAGATCGCGTTTGGCATTCCCGCCGTAAAGGGCGTGGAGTTTGGCATGGGCTTTGCCGTGGCCGCCATGCGCGGCAGCGAGAACAATGATCCGTATCGCATCGATGCCGAGACCGGCGAGATCGAGGTCGAGTCCAACAACGCCGGCGGCATCCTGGGCGGTATTTCGACCGGCGCGCCCGTCATGTGGCGCATGGCCGTAAAGCCGACGCCCTCGATTGGCCGCGAGCAGCAGACGGTGGACATGGACGCTATGGAAAATGCCGAGCTCTCGGTCCACGGCCGCCACGATCCCTGCATCGTCCCCCGAGCCGTCCCCGTAGCCGAAGCAGCAGCCGCCCTCGCCATCTGGGACGCCCTCCTCGAAGACGCCGCCCAGCGCTAACTACCCACCCCTCAACATCCCCCGACACGTGAAAGGGGTCTCCATGGACCTTGCTGACATCCGCCAGGCCATAGATGGCATCGACACCACGCTCCTCAACAGCTTTGTCGAGCGCATGGACATTGCCACCGAGGTCGCCAAGTCAAAAATCGAGATGGGCAAGGCCGTCTTCGACCCCGCCCGTGAGCGCTCCAAACTCAACAACCTCGCCAGCCGCGCGCCCGAGCGCTACGAGGCGCAGACCATCACCCTGTTCCGTCTCCTCATGAGCATGAGCAAGGCCGAGCAGCAGCGCTACATCAACGAACTCAAGGGCATCACCGTCTCGCAAAAGGCCCACGCCACGGCTGCAGCCTTCGACACGCCCTTCCCTCAAACGGCCACCGTTGCCTGCCAGGGTGTGGAAGGTGCCTATAGCCAGATAGCCGCGTGCAAGCTCTTCGACGTGCCCGACATCGCGTTTTTCGAGACCTTCGAAGGCGTCATGCGCGCCGTGCGCGACGGCTTCTGCGAGTTTGGCGTGCTGCCCATCGAGAACTCCACCGCCGGCTCGGTCAACGCCGTCTACGACCTGCTCGCCCAGTTCGACTTCCATATCGTGCGCTCGCTGCGCCTCAAGATCGACCACAACTTGCTCGTCAAGCCCGGCACCAAGCTCGCGGGCATACGCGAGGTCTACAGCCACGGTCAGGCCATCGCGCAGTGCGCTAGCTTTATCGAGGCGCACGGCCTGCACGCCACCAAGTACCCCAACACCGCCATGTCGGCCGAGATGGTCGCCAGCTCCGAGCGCACCGATGTTGCCGCCATCGCATCGCGCAGCTGCGCGGCACTCTATGGTCTGGAGGTGCTGGAGCCCAACATCCAGGACTCGGACAACAACTACACGCGCTTTGTCGTCATCAGCCGCGAGCCACGCGTCTACCCCGGTGCCAACCGCACCTCGCTTATGATTACCACGGCCAACGAGCCGGGCGCGCTCTATCGCGTACTCGAGCGTTTCTACGCGCTCAATATCAACCTCATCAAGCTCGAGAGCCGTCCCATCCCCGGGCATGACTTTGAGTTTATGTTCTACTTTGACCTGGACTGCCCCTTTGGTAGCAAGGCCCTCGACGACTTGCTCGACTCCATCGATGACGTGTGCGAGAGCTTCACCTACTTTGGCAGCTACACGGAGGTGCTCTAGATGACCGATACCGCCGCAACCCGTCCCTACGGCGTGCTGGGCCGTGTGCTGGGCCACAGCTACACCCCGACCATCTACAAAGAGCTCGCTGGGCTTGAGTACGTGCGATTTGAGCGCGAGCCCGAAGATCTTGAGGCTTTTATGACGGGTAACGAATGGGAAGGCACCAACGTGACCATCCCCTACAAACGCGCCGTCATGGAATACCTGGACGAGCTGAGCCCGCTGGCCGAGCGCATGGGCAACGTTAACACCATCACACGCTTGCCCGACGGCCGCCTGCGCGGTGACAACACTGACTATTTCGGTTTTCAGTGCCTAGTTGAGGAGTTGGGCGTAGAGGTTGCCGGCAAGAAGGCCCTCGTGCTCGGTGCCACCGGTGGCGCGGGTACTACGGCCAGTATGGTGCTCGGAGATCTGGGTGCCATCGTCGTACCCGTGGGTCGCACGAGCGAGGTCAATTACAGCAACATCGCTCAGCAGTCCGATGCAACGCTGCTCGTCAACTGCACGCCCGCCGGTATGTTCCCCCACTGCCCCGACGCTCCCTGCACGCTCGAAGGCCTCGATGCGCTCGAGGGCGTCATCGACATTGTCTACAACCCCGCCCGCACGGGTCTGATGCTCGAGGCCGAGCGCCGCGGCATCCCCTGCATCGGCGGCCTGCTCATGCTTGTTGCCCAGGCGGCACAGGCTGTAGAGCGTTACACCGGCCAAGCTACCCCGCGCAAGCGTATCTTGGACGTAACGGAGCGTCTGTCCCGCCGCGAGCAGAACATCGCGCTGATTGGCATGCCGGGCTCGGGCAAGACCCGCGTGGGCGAGCAGATCGCCCAGCTCACGGGTCGCGAGCACATCGACTTGGATCGCGCGCTCGAGGAGCGTCTGGGCATGCCCTGTGCCGACTTTATCGTCGAGCGCGGCGAGGCGGCCTTCCGCGAACAGGAGACGGCTGCGCTGGCCGACATCTCCAAGCGCAGCGGCCTGGTGCTCTCCACCGGCGGCGGCGTGGTCACACGCGACGAGAACTACCCGCTGCTGCACCAGAACAGCCAGATCGCGATGCTCAACCGTAAGCTCGACGAACTCGCCCACAAGGGTCGCCCCATCACCGCCCGCGATGGCATCGACAAGCTGGCCAAGCAGCGCATGCCACGCTACCGCGCCTGGGCCGACTACATCATCGACTCACGCGATTGCGCCGCCAACACCGCCCAAGCCCTCCTCGACACCCTCCCATCCGCTCTCTAACCAAAACCACCACAAAGGGGACAGGCACCTTTGTGGTGGTTTTCCAACCGCAAAGGAAGCAACCATGAAAGCACTCGTCATCAACGGCCCCAACCTCAACATGCTCGGCATTCGCGAGCCGGGCATCTATGGCAGTGACAACTACGACCGCCTGGTCCAGATCTGCCAGGAGGCAGGTGCCGCGCAGGGCTTCGACGAGGTCGAGGTCTTCCAGTCCAACCACGAGGGCAGCATCGTCGACAAGATCCAGGAGGCCTACGGCAAGGTAGACGGCATCGTCATCAACCCGGCAGCCTACACGCACACCAGCGTGGCAATCCTTGACGCCCTCAAGGCCGTCGCCATCCCGGCTGTGGAGGTCCACATCAGCGCTGTCGAGACCCGCGAGGACTTCCGTCAGGTGAGCTATGCACGCCTAGCCTGCTTTGCCACCATCACCGGCGAGGGCCTGAAGGGCTACGCCCACGCGTTGGAGCTGCTGAAAGAGCATCTCGAAAAGTAAGCCTCGCGGATCAATACATTAGCACCGATTCACACGAACAAAACTCCAGCGCCGGCAGCACCTCGCTGCTGCCGGCATTTTGTTACTGGCATATAATCGTTGCAGTCACACTACGTCTGGAGACCCACATGCTGAGCATTCACCTGGGGGATTACCCCGGTTCCATCTACGATACCGAAACCTATTTTAGGAACTCATACTTGGACTCATGGTTCGAAGACCCTATGGCCGCACAGATTATTAAAAGCGTGGACGGATCAGAGCTCATCGGTCCCCACAACATCGTAAGCAAGCAGCTGGGCTCAATCACTCCACTCGAACTGTCCGGCGGCGTTAAGACGCTGCTGCTGGTGCGCAATCTCCCAAATATGGTGTTCAACGCATCCACCTGCGGAGACAACTGTGCCCGCTGGCTACTCAAGATCGGCAAAGAGCAGGATGTGCTGGTGACCTTATACCACATCATGAAATTCCCCTGGAAGAGCTTTGAGATTCGCATCAATAACGATGGCCGCATCGTTAGAAACATGCAGGAGTTTGTCGGCGCCACGAATGACTTTTTGGATGTTGATGAGTAATGAAGGGAACGCATACCGTTGTCGTAGAGCGTGCAAAGGTCAAATACACACTCACGTTTAAGCGCAATATTTCCTTTATACGCGGCAACAGCGGCACGGGCAAAACGACGCTCATCTCGATGATTCGCGACTACAACGACCGAGGACCGGAAAGCGGCGTTGCACTCAGCTGCGACGTACCTTGCGAAACGCTTTCCGGCAGACGCTGGGAGCGCGAGCTGTCGATCATCGAAGATTCAATCGTCTTTCTAGATGAGGGCAACGAGTTTATCTACTCAGAGGACTTCGCCAAAGCCGTAAACGGCTCGTCCAACTATTTTGTTCTGATATCTCGTCGCGATGCCAACGAGCTCCCCTACAGCGTTGATGAGATCCTGAAGTTAGTCAACACGACAAGTAAAACAATCAATGGCCGCAAGAGCGACAGGCGCTTCTACTCGGTGACCAAACCGCTATATGACCACACAGCAAGTATGCTGTATCAGGATCTAAATGTTGGATTCGAGGTACCCGACGCCGTAGTTGTCGAGGATAGCAAATCTGGCTATCAATTCTACGACGCTCTTTGCAACCGGCTCGGGATCCCCTGCTATACCGCCACCGGCGTAGCAAATCTAAAGCGGACAATTCACGAATGCCCCGAGCAAAACGTTCTTGCCATTGGAGACGGCGCAGCATTTGGTCCCTACATCGAAAAGGTGATCGGACAGCGCGTTTACAAGAACGTTCGCTTGTTCCTCCCGGAATCATTTGAGTGGACACTTCTGCAATCTGACCTCATTCCCAGTAACGACATTCCAAAAATTCTCAAGGATCCTTCGAGCTATATCGAAAGCCGCGACTACCTAAGCTGGGAGCGATTCTTCACCGACGTATTGATCAAGTACTCGGCAGACACTCGCTACGCCTACAGAAAGGCGAAACTCAACGAGCAGTACCTAAAGCCGCCGGCGATGGATGCAGTTGCAAGCGTCTTGCCCGAGTGCCTGAGGGCAGACTAGATACGGCGGGGAGGGCCAAGTTGGT
>URKC01000112.1:0-5611 GCA_900548295.1 uncultured Collinsella sp. | reverse complement strand
CCGCCGTTTTTAGATGCGAAACGGTGGGCGGCCTATCTTTGCGGCGCCGGAACACGGGTGAGCGCGTCGATTACGGGCGCTCCATGTTGGGAACGATGCTGCCCTCGGTCACCGCGCGCACGGCCAGGCGCATGATGTTGTCGTAGCCGGTCTTGTTGAGAATCTCCGAGATGCGGCGTTTGATGGTGCCCTCGCTCATAAACAGCTCGGCCGCAATCTCGCGGCGGCTTTTACCCTCGCAGGCAAGGCGCAAGATCGACAGCTCGACATCGTCGAGGGCCGCCGTGCCGGAGAAGATGCTCTCGGGCGGCTTGGGAAACGTGCAGTAACCCGCCAGCGTGGAGCGCATCACGGCGAATAGCTCGTCGATACCGACGTTCTTGTACACAAAGCTGTCGACGCCCGCCTCGCGCGCCTGGTCCACAAAGGTGATCTCGGGCATACCCGTCATGATGATGATGCGACACTCGGGCAGTTGTTCTTTGATGCGCGCCGCCGCCACGATGCCGTTGGAATCGTGCTCGGTGCACACATCCATCAGTATCAT
This sequence comes from uncultured Collinsella sp., assembly GCA_900548295.1. Lineage (GTDB taxonomy): Bacteria > Actinomycetota > Coriobacteriia > Coriobacteriales > Coriobacteriaceae > Collinsella. The sequence continues at coordinate 5,064 of URKC01000112.1, read as the reverse complement.
GTCCGGACGCTCCTTGAGCACAACGTCCAAGGCATCCGAGGCGTCGGCGATCGCGGCGATAACGGTCATGTCGGGCTGGTCGCCCACGGAACGCGCCAGGCTCTCGCGCAAGATAGCCTGGTCTTCGACGATTAACACGCGGATCATGAGCTTCTCCTTTGGACCGTGGCGTTGGAGGCGAGCGGGATGGACACCGCAAGCGTAAAGGGCGGGGCGGCGTGGACTTCCAGGCTGCCGCCCAGATTCTGTGCGACATGCCTCATACCAGGGATACCCGTTCCCTCGCGATACGATACGGGTGCAGGCGCGCCGTCGTTAGAAACGGTCATCCGCGCAACAGCGCCGTCTTCCGACATCTCCTGCCACAAGCGCACATGGACCCGATGCGCCTGCGCATGCTTGGTGGCATTGGTCGAGGCTTCGCGGATAATCTGCAGAAAGGCTGCCGCGACACGCACGTCCTCGGGCAGCGCGCCCTCAACATCGATCTGCACACTCACCAGGCCAAAAGCATGGACGATATCGCCCAGTTGCTCTGTCGGTTCGGCGTCGCCCCCGCTGCGCAGATCGGCGGCGATCGAGCGCAACAACGGGTCGATCTGCTCGAGCGACTCGTCGTCCAAGCGCCCCTCCTCCAAATAGCGATGAAGGATTGACAGGCGCTGGCCGATCACATCGTGAACGCGGGCACGCATGCGCAGATAGGCCGCGTTGTCGGCAACTTTTTTGACTTCTTCGATCTGGGCCTGGAGCTCTTGGCCCGCAAGCTCAAGCAGGTGGTTGGCTTGCGCCAGACGGTCATGCGCGTGCGCATACTCTGTCACATCCAGGCCGATAATGCGCTCGAACGAACGGCCCGAAACCATAACGTCATCGTGCACAAACAAGCGAATCTCGGCGGGAGAAACCTCAACCACAACGCGCGCCTCACCAAAGCGGTCCAGATTGATGCGCACGCGGTTCCTGCTGCTTTCGGGCATTTGCATACTGAGTTTGCGCAGGTCGTTCCATGTACCGCTCATATCGCCTAGGTCGGTGGGCATATGAAGCTCCACCAGGTTTTTTCGCATGCAGCGGTTCATGAGCAGCGGACGGCCCCTCGGGTCCAGATACAGGATGCCCACGGGAATCACGTTGATGGTTTCAATCGTCGAGAACGCAGTGATATCTTCCTGGCGGTTACGGACGTCCATCAAGAGCGCCGCGATGGAGCGGAACAGGAAGAACGCTCCCTCTGCGATAAGGACAACGGCCCACGCCGAGCCCATGGCAAAAACCACCGGCGGTGTCACGGCGGCAATGAGTAGCAGCTCGGCCAGCATGACGGGGCGACGATAGTGCACCATAAGCACCACGCCGTAGGCAAAGATCGCGGCATCGAGCCACAGCACTCCGCCCATTGCCCTGGCGCAAACATTGAGCGGCGCCACCAGATACGAGCCAGACGACGCGAATAAGATGAGCGCCGAAATCATCAGGTGAAGCACAAGGCTCGCCTCGTAGGCGCAAATCACCTTACGGTTATAGGACGAGCGGCGCGATGCGATGAGCGGGACGTGGATCGTCTGCAGACACGCAGCCAGGGCAAAGACAACATCGAGCGCAACGATTTGGGGAAGGATGAACGAAATCTGCATCGTCACTCACCCGCCCTCGGCATCAAGACGATCATGCGCAGCTGGCCGGACTCGCCCTCAAGGCGGTATGCCACGTTGCGCCCTTGCAGAGCGCTTTCGAGCTCTTGCGCAGCGGGCGTCTGCGAAAGATCTTCATCATCGTTGGAAAAAAGCGTGGCGCGCAGCTCGACACTGCACCGGTCATGGTCGCCCAAGTGATACATAAGCGCTGGATGGTCGGTGGTGTAGGCAAAAAACGCAAAGTCATACACGCAGTCGTACAGGGCACTTACCGTACCGGCGTGCATCGGGCGCCGTATGGCGATAATCGAAGCGCAATCGACATCGATGGTGCGCAGGTCGCTTGCGAGCTCATTGGCAATGAGCTGAATGCGGTCGCGATCAAAACCGCTCTTCCCGTGTTGTGCCAACGTGAGCGACCCTTTGCGCTTGCAATAGGCAACGAGCATCTTGGCGCGCTGCAGCATGCGGTAACGCTCGCGCGAAGACGCCTCGTCGGTCAACGGTGGCAGCGAGCTCAGCAGGTCGTACATCTCATCGAACGCACGGGCAAGCGCCTGGTCCACGTCTTGGACCAGCAAGGTCTCGGCCTCTTGATCTGCCAGATGCGTCTTAAGATCGTAATCGGCCGTGAGCAGCTCATTTTGGCGCTGCAGCTCCATACGACGATGTGCCAGTTCACGGTTAAGCTCGTTAAGTTCCGACACGTCTTGGGCAAGCAGGGCCGATCCGCCCAGCAGCGGAAAGGCACGGTACATTACATCGGGATCGGACGCCACGGCAAAGGCGTGAGCGTGCCCGTGCTCTTGGACCCGCAACTCCTCACGCACGCCTACCGGCATTGGCTTTGACACCGGCGTGACATAGACTTCCTGCAGGTCGCGCGTTAGAACTTTGAGGTCGAGCGGCAAGGTGTCGAAGATGCCGGCGATGTCGTGATATGACGGAATGACACCGCAATCGAGACAGATTTCCATCGCCACCACGCACAAGACGCAATAGACGAGCGAGAAGTTGAGCCTCCATGCCCAGGGCACACGCAGAGCATACGAGATGGCAAAGAACGCAGCACCCAACAAAACAAGCGCCGCCGTGCCCGAAAAGCGCTGAATGCGAAAGGACGAGGACCGACCCACCAGGATAAAAAAGGCCGCGAAGTTAAAGGCCGTCCACACCAAGACAGCGAAATAGCCCCAGCCATATGTGTAATCGTTGCTCCAGGTGTCGCTTGCACGGTCAAAGTGGAATACCTGCCGGTGGAAATCGTTGGTGAGCACAAAACCGATAAGTAGGATGGCCACGACCCACAGGATGCTGCGATAGCGACGCCCCATACGGTGCTGTTCCACGCCCGCGAGGCGCAGGCCGCACAGCTGGTAGAGCAGCGGAATGAGCGTCATGGGCACGTAGTACAGGTACCACAGGATCGTGGCGTAAACCGGTGTGAACGACTTGTATTTGAGGATGACCTCAATCATCCAGAGGGCGCAGATGGTGGCGACGGCAACAAGGCGGCGGCGCAACACATAGTCCAAACAGCGCAGATAGACCGATACGCCCCAGATCGAAAATATAATTGCGGCGACAAGCAGCGGGAGAGAGCTCGAGTGGACGAGCGCATCCACGACCTCTTTGGACACCTCGCTATAGGCGGGCACGGCGTTGGAAAGCTTGGGGTCGGAGGCAAACAGCGCCGGCAAGACCGCCAAAAGCATGAGGAACAGCGCGGTGATGGCGCCGGCGATAGCAAAGACGCGGTGACGGTACACCTGATGTGTTATGCCAACAAGGAATCGCGGCATAGCGAAGAGCCTGCCGCCCCTGGGATCCGCTACGGGCGCGGATCGGACGGCCGCGTGGCCGATATGTCGTGCGCGGGTACCCATAGTGCTTTTAGTGTACCGACAGGCAGGCCCAAAAAGCGGGCCACATGTCCCAAAATCCGCCGACGGCGAGGGACGTCGCCAGCGACTAGTCGTTTAAGAACGTCCCCAATGACTAAGACAAAACGAGCGAGGATTTTTGGACGCCCAAATGGCGAGAGTGGATAATCTCCCACTTTGAGCCCACAAACAGGCTAAAAACGGGAGATTATCCACTCTCATTCTGCGGGCACTCATTTAAGTACGTCCCCAATGAGTGCTTTCACTTCTTTTAACAAAACGCCCGGCGGGCATTAACTGCTCGCCGGGCGTTTTGGTTAGGAGGCTATGGTTGTTGGGAAGCCTTAGGCCAGGTCCTCGCCGTTCGTCTCGATGACGTGTTTGTACCAGTCAAAGCTCTTCTTTTTGGAACGCTTGAGGGTGCCGTTGCCCGCATCATCGCGGTCGACATAGATAAAGCCGTAGCGCTTGGACATCTCGCCCGTGCCGGCAGACACCAGGTCGATCGGGCCCCAGGTGGTGTAGCCCAGCAGGTCAACGCCGTCCTCGGTCACCGCATCGCGCATCGCGGCAATATGCTGGCGCAGGAAGTCGATACGGTAGTCGTCGTTGATGGAGCCGTCCTCCTCGACAACGTCCTTGGCGCCCAGGCCGTTCTCGACCACAAACAGCGGCTTCTGATAACGGTCGTACAGGTCGTTAAGGGTGATGCGGAAGCCCAGCGGATCGATGGCCCAGCCCCACTGGCTCTCCTGCAGGTAGGGATTCTTGGCGCCGGCGAAGGCGTTGCCCTGGGTGCGCTCGACATCGGGGTTATCGGCACCGGCGGAGCAACGGGTGCTGTAATAGCTAAAGCTGATGAAGTCGACGGTGTTGGCGGCCAGGATCTCGCGGTCCTCGTCCGTCATACCCACATCGATGCCTAGACGCTCGAGCTTCTTGACGGCATAGGCCGGATAGTAGCCGCGGCTCTGGACGTCGACAAAGAAATAGTTGCTCTGGTTGTCAATCTGCGCCTGGCGCACATCGCCCGGACGGCAGCTGTAGGGGTAGTAGCTACCTGCGGCGAGCATGCAGCCGATCTTGACCTCAGGGTCGATTTCGTGGGCGATCTTGGTTGCCCAAGCGCTGGCGACGAGCTCGTTGTGGGCGGCCAGGTACTCGACGGCCTCCTTGTTCTCGCCCTCCTCAAAGACCAGACCGGCACCCATAAACGGCAGATGCAAGATCATATTGATCTCGTTAAAGGTGAGCCAGTACTTTACCAGGCCCTTGTAGCGGGTGAAGATCGTGGTCGCGAGGTTCTTGTAGAAGTCGATGAGCTTGCGGTTGCGCCAGCCTCCGTACTCCTTGATGAGGTGGACGGGGCAGTCGAAGTGCGTGATGGTCACGAGCGGCTCGATGCCGTGCGCCTGGCACTCGCGGAACACGTCCTCGTAGAAGGCCAGGCCGGCCTCGTTGGGCTCGGTCTCGTCACCGTTGGGGAAGATGCGGGTCCACGCCAGGCTCATGCGGAAGGTCTTAAAGCCCATCTCGGCAAAGAG
>URKC01000111.1:0-5657 GCA_900548295.1 uncultured Collinsella sp. | reverse complement strand
TGTTGTTACAGATCGAGACAAACTCGGCAGGAACAACCACATTCGCGTCAGTTGCACCCCTTAGCACCCATACCACTGGCGTCTCCATTCCTCAGCCAGATCGGCCCGCTGTTGAATTCCCGCCAGTCTCATCTTTTCAGCCAGTTTCCCCGGGTTCTTGAGTTCATCAAACGTAAACCGAAGCACCTTGTGCCCGAGCATCGTCAGATGAGACTCTCGCTGACGTTCTGCCACGAATGGGTCGACCGACTCCCGATCCCCACCATCCTGCAGGGTATACTTTCCCTTCCCGTCGAGCTCGCCGATGACACATGTCCCGTCCTCGAGCTTCCAGAAATAATCAACCCGAAACACCTGGCTCGGATCGAGCGGGTCGCGAAACTCCACCTGCAGCTCCGGAACCGGAAAGCCGTACGCAATAAAGAACGCTCGGAACCGCGACTCGCCGCCGTTTTCGGACAGCCCGTCCGCATACGACGCGATCACCTGTGCCCTGCGATACCCTCGCCTGCCCTCGCAATCGGCGCGGAGGCGCTCGCACAAATCCCCACGTGATACACTTTTCGCCCGCAGTGCAGAATCGGCAATCGCCAACCCGTAGGAGAACGGCGCACGCAGCAAGCAATCCTCCACCGTGCGCCAAAACGACGTCACCCGCACGCCATCAACACGCTCGAGCGTGCCCGCCACCTGTGGACGCAACAACCTGCACCCGCTGCTCAACGTCACTGAACAACCCGTCTTAACAAGAAAACGCGGCCCGAGCAGATCATTCGGCACCTCCAAACCCCACAAAAGTGCCGCGTCATAACCCCAAAACGCCCAATCTGGATGAAACTTCGCAAGCCCTTTGATGGTACGCAGCGCTCGCTCCGCCGGTGTCAACGTATCCCAATCATGTTGAAAACAGAACAGATACGACTCGGGTTCCGCGATATCGTCGGTTCCAACATGGCGTCGCAGCCACATGAGCTCGGCATTGTCATGCGTTGCGAGCAGTGCACCTTGCTCGGTCGCCTCCGTGAGCCGCGCGAGCATCCTGTTCCGTGCCAACGTGTTGCGAGTCGTATGCTTGTGTTTGAAAACGGTATTAGACACTTCCATCACCACCACATCGGACAACTGGACCATCGTCACCGTTGCCTCCGCTGACTAATGTCTTGATCTGTAACAGGAAGACAGTCTTTGAGCCTCTAGTTGTTACAGATCGAGATTTTCAGTCGTGCGTCCAACCTTTGTCTCAATCTGTAACAGTAAGGTCGACTTTCAGCCTGTAGATGTTACAGATTGAGACATTCCCCCAGCCAGGTGCCAAACGTCTCGATCTGTAACAGTTAGACGTTCTCCAGGCCCCTAAACGTTACAGATTTAGACAAACCAGCGGCGCCCAAGCATTCGTCTCGATCTGTAACAGGTAGACCGGTTTTTTGTCCCTAAACGTTACTGATCGAGACATAAAGACAGAGGGCAAGGCAGGCGACAGCTGCCCATCCCCTACTCCCACTCTTGCTCGTAGATGTTGAGGGACTTTACGTACCGCCCCTGGGCGCCCATGATGTCGCGGACCAGACGCAAGAAGAAGCTGATGCACGAGGTGTCAAAGCCGTCCTGCAGATCCTCGGGATGCACCGCACCCGGCCCGTCGACCGCCGTGTCGTTCAGGCGCGCGATGTCATATAGGTAGAGCTGTCCCACCGCAAGCCAGACATCGTCAACGCACGCGATGCGCACCGCGATCGCGCCGTCATTCCAATGCTCCTTTTGCACGATATGGGGATCGTAGACATCAAAGCGATGATCGGTGCGTGTGTCCTTCAGCGCGACCATGCCGGACGCAGGATCCTTGTCCAAAATGCCAAAGCGAGAGAAGTACTGCGTGTCGCGCACCTGCTCGAGCCGCTTGAGCGAGGCTGGCAAAATCGATGCTGGCGGCTCATCCACATATAGCTCGAGCAGCGTCTTGCCATGGCGATAGGGGCGCTCAAACAGCAGCCAATCGGTAAACGCCATGTTGTAGGCCATGATTTCGTTTTGAGAAGGCTCCTCGCAATAGCTGAGCCACGGATCGACAATAATCTCGAACTGCTCGCGCGCCGGCTCCAGGAATTGAAACTTCCGCAGCATCCAAAAGTGAGCCATGTCGGCAATATCGTTGCCGACGGCTTCGGCCAGCTCTGCTCGGTCAAAAACTTGGTCAGTCATGGCATCCTCCTCAAACTGATGGACCTCAATTTGAGCTTACGAGGAGGGTGAGCAGCCGAGGCAAGCGCGGGCAAAATAGGCCTCCGGCTGCAAACCAGATGCTGACCAAACACTTGACGAAAAGCTTGACCGAATGAGCGCACCGCAAAGAAACCGCAGGTAGACATAGACAGCCAACCCGCCCTTTTGAGCCAGATGCCCGCAGCCACCACAGAAACAACAGGTGACCACAGCCCAAAAAGTCGACAAATGAACACCCGTACGTCAGCAAACGAACAAATCGCTCGCAAATCCGCAAGGAGTGTCCCCGAATGCCGACAGAAAAGGAACGTCCCCAACTGCCGGCACTTAGGGACGTTCCTTTTGTGCCGGCAGTTGGGGACAGCCCTTGTTGATTCGATTGTGGGCGACTACCTTACAGCTCCAGCGCGTCTGCAACTTCGGCAGCACAGGCCAGGGCGTCGGCCATGGCGTTCACCACGAGCGAGCTGCCGTTGCGGGCGTCGCCGGCAACAAACACCGGCGCGGCATCCGCAGCAACGCCATCCACGCGAGCTGCACGATGCGAACCCTCGGCAGCCATTACGGGCAGAGGTCGCCCGGCCGTGGCAACAGGCACGCCGACAGCTTCGAACACGCTGTGCTCCGGACCCGTAAAGCCGCAGGCGATGAGCACCAGCTGCGCCGGCACCTCGTGCTCGGAGCCCGCGATGTGCTCGGGCTTTCCCGCCGACCAATCCAGATCGACCACGCGCAGGCCCGCAGCCGCACCCTTCTTGTCCAGCAGCACCTCGAGCGTATCCACGCCCCAGGCACGCATCTCGCCACCCATCGCAGCGATAGCCTCCTGCTGGCCGTAGTCGGTCTTCTTAACGTTGGGCCACTGCGGCCAGGGGTTGCTCGCCGCGCGCTTATCGGGCGCGGCCGGCAAAAACTCAAACTGGCGCACACTGCGCGCACCCTGGCGCACGGCGGTACCCACGCAGTCGTTGCCGGTATCGCCGCCGCCAATGACCACGACGTCCAGGCCGCGAGCGTCCACCGCGAGCTCGCCACCATCGAGCAGCGAGACGGTCGAAGCCGTCAGGTAGTCCACGGCATACACCACGCCGGGCGCTTCGATGTTCGCAGCCGAAAGCCCGCGCGGGGCACGGGCACCAGCAGCCACCACGACAGCGTCAAAGCCATCGAGCTTGGCTGCCACCGCAGGGTCCGTCACATCGGCGCTCAGCTCAAACACAATGCCCAACTCACGCATGAGCGCCACGCGACGCTCGACCACGGACTTCTCGAGCTTCATGTTGGGAATGCCATACATGAGCAGACCGCCCGGGCGGTCATCGCGCTCAAACACCGTCACACGGGCGCCGCGACGCGCAAGCTCCCATGCAGCCACCAGACCAGCCGGTCCAGAACCAACCACGGCGACCGTGGGCGCATCCTCCCCCGCCGGCTCAAAGCGGCGCGGACCGCCGTTGGCCCACTCATGGTCGCTAATCGCGCGCTCGTTATCGTGAATCGTCGTGGGCTGGCCGTCGACCGAACCCAGGTTGCACGCGGCTTCGCACAGCGCCGGACACACGCGGCTCGTAAACTCGGGCATGGGCGAGGTGAGCGACAGGCGCTCGGCCGCCTCGTCCCAGCGGCCGCGGTACACCAGCTCGTTCCACTCGGGAATCAGGTTATGCAGCGGGCAGCCGCTCGGGCGTGCCTTGCCAAAGCTCGCGCCCATCTGGCAAAACGCCACACCGCACATCATGCAGCGGCTCGCTTGGGCGCGACGCGCATCGTCGTCGAGCTCCACGTACAGCGGATCGAAATCATGGCTGCGCTCCTCCACGGGGCGAAGCTCGTGGGTCACGCGATCGATATCAAGAAAAGCACCGGGCTTACCCATGGCACTTACGCCTCCTTCTTGGTCGAAGCAACAGAGCTGGCAGCCACGAACGCAGCGCCCGCAGCATCGAAGCGAGCAACATCCGCGGCACTCGCGCGACCGGTCACGATGTCAAACGCCAGCTCCTCGGCCTGAGCATGCGTCTTCCCGGCAGCCTCGCCCGCGGCGACAATCGCCAGCACGCGCTCGTACTCGGTCGGAATGACCTTCACAAAGTGCTTGCTCATCGTTTCAAAGCTGTAGAGCAGCTTGATGCCGCGCGGGCTCTGCGTAGCGTCCACGTGCTCCTGGATGAGCTCGCGAATCTGCGCCAGCTCGCCGGCCGACGGGGCCTTGAGCTCAACGCTCTCGTGGTTCACGCGGGCATTGAGTGTACCGTACTGGTCAAAGACGTAGGCCATGCCGCCTGTCATGCCGGCGGCAAAATTCTGCCCGACCTCGCCCAGGATGAGCGCCAGACCGCCCGTCATGTACTCGCAGCCATGGTTGCCGCAGCCCTCGACCACCACGGTGGCACCGGAGTTGCGCACGGCAAAACGCTGGCCGGCAAGGCCGTTAATGAAGCCGCGGCCGCTCGTGGCACCAAAGAACGCAACGTTGCCCACGATGATGTTCTCGTCGAACTTGTAGGTCGCATGCGGGTTGGGGCGCACCGACACCTCGCCGCCCGAAAGGCCCTTGCCAAAGTAGTCGTTGGCATCGCCGCACACGTTGAGCGTAATGCCGCGCGGCAGGAAGGCTCCAAAGCTCTGACCGGCCGAACCATCGCAATCGATGGTGATGGAGCCGGCGGGCAGGCCCTCGGGATGCGCCTTGGTCACCGCGTTGCCCAGGATGGTGCCCACGCAGCGGTTGACGTTGGCGATATCGGCACGGAAGCGAATCGGACGCAGGTGCGCGCGGGCATCGGCCGTATAGGGCACAAACAACGTGGAGTCGAGTGTCTTGTCGAGCTCGCTGTCCGCGGCCATCTGCGGCAGGAAGTGACGACCGTCAGCGCCCGGAATATGGGCACCGAACTCGCAGGTCGCGCTCGCCAGCACGGGCGTCAGATCGAGCAGGTTGGCCTTGCGGTTGCCCGGGACCTCGATCTGGCGCAAGCACTCGGGATGGCCGACCATCTCGTCGACGGTGCGGAAGCCCAGGCTCGCCATGACCTCGCGCAGCTGCTCGGCAACAAAGAGCATGAAGTGCTCAACGTGCTCGGGCTTGCCGCGGAAGCCGCGACGCAGACGGCAATTTTGCGTGGCGATGCCGGCCGGGCAGGTGTCCTGCTGGCAGTCGCGCTGCATGAGGCAGCCCATGGAGATGAGCGGCATGGTCGCAAAGCCAAACTCCTCGGCGCCCAACAGGCAGGCGACGGCAACATCGGTGCCGTCCATGAGCTTGCCGTCGGCCTCGAGCACCACGCGTGAGCGCAGACCGTTTTGCAGCAGCGTCTGCTGGGCCTCGGCAAGGCCAAGCTCCAGCGGCAGACCCGCGTGCCAGATAGAGTCGCGCGCAGCGGCACCCGAGCCGCCATTGTGGCCGCTGATCAAGATCTTGTCGGCAGCACCCT
>URKC01000110.1:0-5673 GCA_900548295.1 uncultured Collinsella sp. | reverse complement strand
TCATCGAAGGCAGCCCGCTGAGCACCATCGATCGGCAGGTCGTCGAACGCCGGAACATCCCGCAGCGCGTCGAGTCCCGGCACACTTGCCAGCAGCTCCTCGGCAGACGCGGGGGCTTCGGTCGCAAGCTTCCGACGACGATCGCGCTTAGCCCGCGCCCCCGTCGTCTTTTTCTTCGCCTTAGCCTTAGCCTTGCCCACAGATGCCTCCCAGCACAAAACCACACAACTGAGCAGGTATTTTAAATCAAAAAGAGCTGGCCGGGCAAAGCCCGACCAGCTCACAAACTTTCCCTCAGCCAATGGTCCCGAGAGGTTATCCGAAGGCCCGCCCGCCGGGAGGGGTTTCTTCCGAGCGATCCCGCAGCGCGAAGCGCGAGGACCAGCGAGGAAGAAACCCCGCAGGCGGTCGGGCCGGTGGGAAGGATGGACTTTCGACCTACTCCTTCTCGACCGCGCGCATGATCGCCTTGTAGATCTCCATCAGCGGGATGATCAGGAAGGCCAGGCCCAGGGCAGCGACAACGCCCTTGAGCTCAAGCGTCACGGGGCCAAAGAACATCTCGGCAAGCGTCGGCTGCACGGTCACGATCACCGTCAGCACCAGTGCCAGCGCGGCGGAAGCCCACAGCCACTTGTTCTGCTTCTTCATGGTGAACAGCGACGCACGACGGCTGCGCATATTGAAGCAGTGGAAAATCTCGACCATGTTGAGCGTGATGAACGCCATCATCACGCCTTCCTCGTCGGCATTGCCGGCGATCATATCGGCGATGTGGATGTAGCCCATGTCAAAGTACACGCCCACAAAGAAGCTCGCCAGCACCAGCGCGGTGATGATTAGGCCCTGGACCACGCAGTCCAGACCCATATGTCCGGCAAAGACACCGTCCTTGGCGTTGCGCGGCTTGCGCTTCATGATGTCGCCCTCGGCATCCTCCATGCCCAGCGCAAGCGCGGGGAAGCAGTCGGTGACCAGGTTCACCCACAGCAGCTGCACCGGCTGGAAGATGGTAAAGCCGATGAGCGTGGCGATAAACACCGAGAACACCTCGGCAAGGTTGGCCGAAAGCAGGAACTGGATGACCTTGCGGATGTTGTCGTAGATGCGACGACCCTCTTCGCAGGCGCCGATGATGGTAGCGAAGTTGTCATCGGCAAGTACCATGTCGGCGACGTTCTTGGTGACGTCGGTACCGGTGATGCCCATACCAACGCCAATGTCGGCGCGCTTGATGGACGGGGCGTCGTTGACGCCATCGCCCGTCATGGCCACGATCTGGTCGCGCGACTTCCAAGCCTCGACGATGCGTGTCTTGTGCTCGGGCTGGACGCGGGCGTACACGCCGTAGTCCTCGATGTGCGCGTCGAGCTCCTCGTCGCTCATGCGATCGAGGTCGGCACCGGTGATGGCATGGCTGCGATCGGTGACGATGCCCAGCTGCTTGGCGATGGCCACGGCGGTGTCGATGTGGTCGCCCGTGATCATGACGGTGCGAATGCCAGCGTCGTGGGCCTCGCGGATGGCTTCGGCGACCTCGGGGCGGACCGGGTCGATCATGCCGGACAGGCCGCAGAAGACCAAGTCGTGCTCGAGCGCAGCGGGGCTGCAGTCGCTCGGGACCTCGGTGTAGGTGCGGCTTGCCAGCGCCAGCACGCGCAGAGCCTCGTCGGCCATGGCCTTGTTGGCGGCCACGAGCTCGGCGCGACGCTCCTCGGTCAGCGGGACGACCTTTTCGCCCTCGTAGATATGGGTGCACAGGCCGATCACCACGTCGGGCGCGCCCTTGGTGTACTGCTCGTACTCGCCATCCAAGGTCTCGACGATCACGGACATCATCTTGCGGCCCGAGTCGAACGGGGCCTCGCCCACGCGCGGATGCTCGGCAGTCAGGCCGGTGAGGCCAGCCTTGCCGGCGTCGTTGACGAGCGCGCACTCGGTCGGCTCGCCCACGGCCTCGCCCAGCTCCTCGTCCCACTGAGCATCGGAGCACAGCGCCATGCCGGCCAGGAACTTCTCCTTGGGCGCAGCGAGCTCGTGCTTGACGACGGTCATCTTGTTCTGGGTAAGGGTACCGGTCTTGTCGGAGCAGATGGTCTGTGTGCAGCCAAGGGTCTCGACAGCAGAGAGCTTGCGGATAATCGCCTGGCGCTTGGCCATCTTGGTCACGCCAAGCGAAAGGACGATGGTCACGACGGCAACAAGGCCCTCGGGGATGGCGGCGACGGCGAGCGAGACGGCAACCATAAAGGTGTCGAGCAGGGCAGTCGGATCGGTAAGGACGTTGCCCACGCCGTGGCGGAGAATGTCAACGCCAAAGATGACGACGCAGATGACGATCACCATGATGGTGAGGATGCGGCTGAGCTCGGCGAGCTTCACCTGCAGCGGCGTGAGCTCTTCCTTGGCCTCGGCCAGGGCGCCGGCGATCTTGCCCATCTCGGTGTTCATGCCGGTGCCGACCACGACGGCGCGACCACGGCCGTACACGACGGTGGAGCCCATATAGCACATGTTCTTACGGTCGCCGAGCGGCACGTCGTCGGTGCCGGCGGCGAGCTCGATCACGTTGGCATGCTTCTCGACGGGCACGGACTCGCCGGTGAGCGCGGCCTCTTCGATCTTCATCGTGGCGCTCTCGAGCACGCGGCAGTCGGCCGGGACGGAGTCGCCCGCCTCGAGCATGATCACGTCGCCGGGCACGAGCTCGGCGCTCGGCAGGTGCACGAGCTTGCCGTCGCGTAGCACCTTGGACTGCGCCGCACTCATCTCCTGCAGGGCCTCGAGGGCCTCCTCGCTCTTGGCTTCCTGGACCACGCCCAGCACCGAGTTGACGATAACGACGAACATGATGATGGCAACATCGGCAAAGTCGGGCTCGCCCTTGACCATGCCCGTGAGCGCACTGATGACGGCGGCAACGATCAGCATGATGACCATAGGGTCAGCCATCTGTTCAAAGAAACGCCTCCACAGCGGCGTCTTCTCAGCTTCCTCGAGCTTGTTAGGGCCTGTCTTGGCGAGGCGCGAAGACGCCTCGTCGTTGCTCAGGCCGAGGTTCTCATCGACACCTTGGTCGCTGAGCACCTCCGCCGCGGCGGACAGGTATTCCTTTTGCATATAGAGTCCCCTCCTGGGATTCGGGCCACTCAGCAGATTGATGCCCGATCATAATTCCCAGGAGAAGGGCAAGGGCTCATCAAGGCTGCCGTGCTGAGCGGCAGTTGATAGTGGAGCTATGGTACCCCAAAGCGACGCGTCTAGCCAAAACAATCGGTTTGGAAATATGGTCCGCACGCAACGGTGCAGACCGTGTGATGCTCAACATTGGTAAAACGTTTTTTCTTCGGCACATCGCCAAACTGACATATCGCCCAGATAGCAGCGGTTAGAGCGGTTGGTAAATTTTTTCATATACCGTTTATCCCGCAAAAAATGAACTTCTAATTCGGCATACGGTCGATTTTATGGGGTATTCGGTCAGCATTTCGTTATAATCAACACGGTTTTATTTCTTATGGTTTATCTATCAGCGCAAGACGATGTCAGATGGAGGTCTGAATGTACAAGCGCACTAAGATTGTATGCACCATGGGTCCCGCCTGCGATAGCGACGAGACCATCCGCGAGATGATCAAGGCGGGCATGAACGTCGCCCGTTTTAACTTCTCGCACGGCTCCTACGACGAGCACCACGGTCGCATCGAGCGCGTCCGCCGTATTTCCAAGGAGCTCGGTCTGCCCGTCGGCATCCTGCTCGACACCAAGGGCCCCGAGGTCCGCACCGGCCTTCTGGTCGACGGCAAGAAGGTTGCCGTCAAGACCGGCGACAAGATCGTCGTCACCGCTCAGCCCACGTCCGAGGATTTCCACGGCACCGCTGAGCACATCTCCCTCGACTACCTGGCTCTGCCCTCCGAGGTCGAGAAGGGCTCCCTCATCCTGATCGATGACGGCCTGGTTGCCCTCGAGGTCGAGTCCGTCGACGGCCAGGACATGACCTGCGTCGTCAAGAATGACGGCCTGATCGGCGAGCGCAAGGGCGTCAACATGCCCAACGTCAACATCTCGCTGCCCGCCATCACCGAGCGCGATCGTCAGGACATCCTCTTTGGCCTGACCGAGAACATCGACTACATCGCCGCTTCCTTCATCCGTGACGGCGAGTCCGTCCGTGGCATCCGCAAGCTTTGCCGCGAGAACGGCGGCGAGCACGTGACGATCTTCCCGAAGATCGAGTGCGCCCTGGGCGTCGAGAACTTCGACGAGATCCTCGAGGCTTCCGACGGCATCATGGTCGCCCGTGGCGACCTGGGCATCGAGATCAAGCCCGAGCTCGTTCCCCACATCCAGAAGGAAATCATCGCCAAGTGCAACGCGGCCTACAAGCCCGTCATCACTGCTACGCAGATGCTCGACTCCATGCAGCAGAACCCGCGCCCGACGCGCGCCGAGGTTGCCGACGTTGCTAACGCCATCTACGACGGCACCGACGCCGTTATGCTCTCTGGCGAGTCCGCTGCCGGTAAGTACCCGGTCGAGGCCGTTAAGATGCAGGCCAGCATTGCTCTCGAGACCGAGAAGTACCTCCCGGCCCACGCTCCGCTCGAGGTTCCGGCCGATGCTCACGGCACCCGCGTCGTCAACAACGTTGTGGGTATGTCCGCTGTGAACATGGCTACCACCGTTGGCGCCAAGTGCATCACCGTGCCGACGACCACCGGTCGTACCGCTCGCCTGATCTCGCACTTCCGTCCCAACATGCCGATCTGCGCGTTCTCCCGCCACGAGTGGGCCGTCCAGCAGATGATCATGTACTGGGGCGTTATCCCGCATCAGGCCGAGATTACCCAGGGCACCGTCAACGGCACGATCGTCAAGGCGATTGAAACCGCTAAGGAGCTCGGCTACGTCGAGGCCGGCGATTTGACCGTCGCCACCGCCGGCGATCCCCGCATGAGCGTCCAGCTCGAGGACAAGGTCTCCTCGACCAACGTCGCTTACGTCGCTCAGGTGCGCTAAATCACACTTGCAAGCACACTGCATTGCAAAGGGCCCGGAAGGCTTCGCCTTCCGGGCCCTTTTTCTGTGCCAGTGCCCACTGCACAGCATGACACGCACTCATTTCTTTACCAAATGAGTCCAAATCGCCCCTCCAAGCCCTAAAAATGAACTTTCTTGCTGCGGAAATGTTCGCCCGATGGCGAAACCACACCTTACCCGACGCTGCTAAATCGTTTTAGCAGGAGCCAGATCGACCTGGTTTTCGGAAGTATGCGGCAAATTCTGAGACCCCCAAGCACGCCCTGTTTTTTCGCAACAAAATGCCTGATAAACTGGCCTTAAAAGCCAGGTCTGCTCATAGGATTCAGATTTTGCCGCATACTTCCGGATTGACGCTGGCATCGCACGGTCCAAAAGCACATTTCGACCAGGAGGATATCATGGACCTGACGCTATGCGGTCAATCCGCTTTTTACTATCACCGTATCCCGCCGCAGGTATTAGGCCTTTACCCCGCCATTAGCCTTGGCAATATGGATCGCAGATGTTGCGGCCTCGGAAGTCATGCAGTTGTAAAAGACCTGCTTCACACACCGCTTCACAGGCTTGTATTCACTCGGGCACAATCCGGATCGCGAAGCCTGTTTAAATCGCACCTCCTGACCCAAG
>URKC01000109.1:0-5758 GCA_900548295.1 uncultured Collinsella sp. | reverse complement strand
GCGTTCGGCAACACAAGCTACGTACAGCGTATTGGCTACGTTGTGCCCTCAACGCGGGCAGAACAGCAGACAGCATCTCCCTCATCCGGGGAAGCGCCTGCCGTCCCGTCCGACAACACTGTTTACCCGGATAGCGTCATACGCGGCGTAATTCCGGCACCCGACACCACCCCAACCAGCATCGCTGCTTATCCGCCACATGTCGTGCGCGGCGGCCTCGCTGTGTCTTCTGATTAAGGAAGAGATCATGACTTTACGTACTATCAAAACCGCTGCAACCCGCCTGATTGCCGCATTTTCCGCCCTGTCTGCTGTTCCAGCAATGGCGGCCAGCGCTGACCAGGCATTTCAGAAAGGCAGTGACGCCATTAACTGGGTCTTCCTCGGCCTAACTGGTATGTCAGTCGTCACTATCAGCTGTGCGGTGGCCTTTATCGCCTACAAGATGCTTGTTGACGGCAAGGCCTGGCACGATCTCCAGCGCGTGTTCTGGGCGGGTGTCCTGCTCGCCGGGGCGTCCGGGTTCGGTGCCTACTTCGCCGCCTAAGGAGGCAGCATGACCATCCTCAACAAGGCGCTGACCCGACCGGCGGCGCTGTGGGGGGTCCCGCTTGTCCCCCTGCTGTTCACCCTGTGCATCCTTACCCTGGCGGCCGTCTGGTCACGTTTTTACTGGCTTCTCCTGCTTCTCATACCTGCCTTTATCGAGCTGAGACGGCTGGCAAAAGAGGACATTCATTTCTTTGACCTGAAGTTGCTGGCGTTTAAAACGCGTGGCAACCGCGCGGCGACCCGGCATTTCGCCGCTCGCAGGCGATCGACCTCTTTCTAAAGGAGCGCATCCTCGACCCCGAGAGCAATATCCAGTTTGGCCTGGGCGGCGCGGGGACCTTCTCGGACGGCAAGCTCAATACGGGAACCAAAAATCCCGCCCATCGCCTTATCCTCGAAACCTTCGTCGAGGCGGGTGCGCCCCGCGATATTCTGTGGGATGCCAAGCCGCACATTGGCTCCGACATCCTTCCCACGGTCGTCACCGCTATATCCCAGCGCATCGAGCAGCTCGGAGGTGTCGTCCGTTATCGAACGAAGCTCGTCGACATTCGCATCGACGCGTCTGGCGCCATCACCGGTATTGATGTCCAATCGTCCCAAGACACCGCTTGCGAGCCAATCGAGACAAAGCACCTCATCCTCGCCTGCGGGCATTCTGCTCGCGATATTTTTGAGCTCCTTAAGGACCACAACGTGGTCCTCGCACAAAAGACCTTTGCCATGGGCGTTCGCATCGAGCATCCGCAGCGCGACATCGACCGAGCCCAATTCGGAGCCTCGGCGGGACATCCTGCCCTCGGAGCAGCCCCCTACAAGCTCGTCGCCCATCTTCCCAACGGCCGCAGCGTGTTCTCGTTTTGCATGTGTCCCGGCGGGCAGGTTGTCGCCGCCTCTTCCGAGCAGGGCCACTTGTGCGTCAACGGCGCCAGTCTCAATGCCCGCGACGGACGCAACGCAAATGCCGCCCTGCTCGTTAACGTCACGCCTGAGGACCTTCCCAACGATGACCCACTCGCCGGCATCGAGCTCCAGCGCGCCTGCGAGGCGGCCGCCTACCGCCTGGGCGGTTCCAACTGGAACGCACCGGCACAGCTCGTCGGAGATTTCCTCGCAGGACGCGCCAGCAAGGCGCCCGGAAAGGTAAAGCCCACCTATCCGCTCGGTGTGACCTGGACGGCAATTGACGAAGCCCTGCCGCAGCATATCGTCGAGTCGCTCCGCCTGGGACTTCCCCTACTTGGAAAAAAGCTACGAGGCTACGACCGCTCCGATGCTGTCCTTACCGGCGTGGAGACTCGCTCGAGCTCACCGGTCACCGTCACCCGAGACCGAACATGCCATGCCGTGTCGACCCCGGGCCTCTACCCTTGCGGTGAGGGAGCTGGATATGCCGGCGGCATCATGAGCGCCGCCACCGACGGCATCCGTTGTGCCGAAGCCCTGATCGCAGACCTCTAACGCACGAATTCCAGCGCGCAAAAGACGCATGCCCCGAGCTCCGCAGGGAACTCGGGGCATGTTCGCTATTTCTTAAACCGTGCACCCTGGCGTTTTCTGCCCGATGCGAACGTGGAACCCTTGCGAGCCTGCGAACGTAAGCGCTCGATCGTCTCGTCCTCAGACGCACCCTCGAGCATCGCCCGAATCTGAACGACGGCATCGCGCAGGCGCGCCGCCTCCTCAAAGTCCATGGCGGCAGAAGCGTTACGCATATCCTCTTCCATGGTTTCGACGATCCGCACGAGCTCGTCATGCGGCAGTTCTTCCAACTGCTCCGCAAGTGTCTGCTCGGGCGCCACCGTTTCCGGCACGCCACCCTCGCCCGACTCATCGGGCGTATAGAATGCGCCATGGCCAAGAGAGTCGCCCTTCGAGCGTCCCTTGGAACCCACGGTTTTTTCGGCCTCGGCAATAAAACTTGAGATGTCGTTGATGGCCTTGCGCACCGTCTTGGGCACAATGCCATGCTCTTCGTTATATGCCATCTGAATCTCGCGACGGCGCTGCGTCTCCTCGATGGCCTCTTTCATCGAATCGGTCACAACGTCAGCATACATGATGACTTCGCCATCGGCGTTACGGGCCGCGCGGCCAATCGTCTGAATCAGCGAACGGCGGTTGCGCAAGAAGCCTTCCTTATCGGCATCGAGAATTGCCACCAGTGAGACCTCGGGAAGATCCAAGCCCTCGCGAAGCAGGTTGATGCCAACGAGAACATCGATCTTGCCCTCGCGCAGCGTTCGCAGGATCTCGACACGGTCCATTGTCGCCGTATCAGAATGCATGTAATTGACCTTAATGCCCGCATCAAGCAGATGGTCGGTCAGGTCCTCGGCCATGCGCTTGGTCAACGTGGTCACCAGCACGCGCTCCTTGCGGGCAACGCGCTCGCGAATCTCGTCCTCAAGATCGTCAATCTGACCGCGAACCGGACGCACATCGATCTTGGGATCGAGCAGGCCGGTCGGACGAATAATCTGCTCAACATCGTTCTGGCTCACTCGCAGCTCGTAGTCGCCCGGCGTGGCCGAAACGTAGATGAACTGGGGGATCCTTGCCTCAAACTCATCGAAACGAAGCGGGCGGTTATCGAGTGCCGAAGGAAGGCGAAAACCGTGTTCCACCAGCGTCACCTTACGCGAGCGGTCACCTTCGTGCATGCCGCGAATCTGCGGCACCGTCACATGGCTCTCATCGATAATGCAGAGCATGTCCTTAGGGAAGTAATCGATCAGGGTAAACGGCGGCTCGCCCGGTTTTCGACCGTCCAGATGACGCGAGTAGTTCTCGATACCGTTACAAAAACCCATGGTCTCGAGCATCTCGAGATCATAGTCGGTGCGCTGCTGCAGACGCTGTGCCTCGAGCAACTTGTCGGTCGCCTTGAGCTCGGCCACACGCTTCTCGCACTCTTCACTGATTGATTTCAGAGCCGCCTTGACCTTCGGCTTCTCGGTCACGTAGTGCGATGCCGGCCATACGGGGATGGCCTCGTACTCACGAAGCATCTCACCGGTAACCTCATCGATCTCGGCAATAAGCTCAACCTCGTCGCCAAAGAACTCAAACCGCAACGGATGCTCGGCATAAGGCGGATACACGTCGACAACATCGCCGCGCACGCGGAACGTGCCGCGCGCTAGGTCATAGTCATTGCGATCATATTGAATGTCGATAAGTGCATGGATAAAGTCATCGCGCTCGAGCGGCACCTTCTTGTCGACGTTTGGAGCCAGACCCGCATAGTCCTCAGGAGAGCCAATGCCATAGATACACGAGACCGATGCGACAACGATCACATCGCGTCGAGAGAGCAGTGACGCGGTCGCCTGATGGCGCAGCATCTCGACCTCTTCGTTAATCGAGGAGTCTTTCTCGATATATGTATCGCTTTGCGGCACATACGCCTCGGGCTGATAGTAGTCGTAGTACGAGACAAAGTAGACCACAGCGTTGTTGGGAAAGAACTCTTTGAGCTCGCTCGCAAGCTGAGCGGCGAGCGTTTTATTGGGAGCCATGACCAGCGTCGGCTTCCCCAGGGCCTCAATAGTCTTAGCCATCGTGAAGGTCTTGCCCGAACCAGTCACGCCCAGCAAAACCTGATAGCGATCTCCGTCCCTCACACCCTGCACAAGCGACTCAATGGCCTTAGGCTGAGAACCTGCAGGCTCATAGGGAGACACGACCTCAAACGGCACCTCAGAGCCCTCAACGCCAAAACGTTTGAGCTCTCCTCCAACACGCTCAACTTCAAATTCCGCCATGGATACTCCTAACTCATATATCTGCAGTATACGCAGGCGGCAGGCATAGTCCTATACGAACCGATCGGGATAGAGGGTCTTGTAGCGAACCCAGGCATTATTGACACGAATCAGATACGCCTGCGTCTCGGGAAAGGTGATTGCATTATGAAGCGACGTGCTCTGCTGCGCCCATCCGTCGACATTGCCCATGCCGGCGTTATAGGCGGCAATGGCGCTGTCAGTCGACCCGTTAAAATACGTTAGAAGATACGAAAGATACGCACAGCCAAACTCGATGTTCGTAGCGGGATCGTTAAGGTTGTCGGCGGAATACTCGCTACCATCGACAAGACCCTTGGCAATCATATCCTGGGCAGTCTCGGGCATCAGCTGCATCAATCCCCGAGCGCCTTGATTCGACTCAGCCTCGGGATCCCAATTCGATTCCGACTTTATGACAGCACACACCAGATATGGATCAAGATTGTGCGAAATGCTCGATTGCTTTACATACGCCTCGTAGTCAATTGGATACAAAGGCTTAAAGAAGGCGGCAGGAGCATACGAGTAGACGAGCGAAATAAAGCCGAAGACGAGCACAACGGCAAGTGGCGCAACGCGATACCACGTAAAGAAACGTGTCTTAGGCATCGGCCTCCTCCTTATCCGTTACATCCCCGAAGCCATGGCGCACAAGCCATGCGTCCAGTTGTTCAAAGAGCGAATTATCGCCTCCCGCATTATCGATTACCGTCGTAGCGAGATTGCAAAGCGAAGCCTCATCAGGTTGGCATGCAGAGCGAGCATCAAAATCAGAGGACTCCATACCACGATGAATGGCACGCTCGCGACGAACTGCCAAAGGAGCACTGATAACCAGAATTTCATCAGCCAGGCCAAAAGCATCCTCAAAACCAGTCGGGGCAGAAACCTCGACAACCGCAAAGGGATAACGGGGGGACGAAACCGTACAACAAACCGGATCGAGAATCCTAAGCGAAAGCTGTTCAATGAGAACGGGGTGCACAAGGCCATTGAGCCGTGCGACCGAATCAGGAGAAGCGAAAGCTCGAGAAGCGAGGATGCTGCGGCGAATGCCGCCCTCCTCATCCAAAATATCCCAGCCAAATTCTTCCGCGAGGGCATTGACGATATCGGAGCCTGGCACATACAGCGATTTGGCAAGCTCGTCCAGATCGATAAGCATGGCGCCATGAGATTCGAGATAGCGGCAGGCAGTCGACTTACCCGAAGCAATATTGCCCAAGACAAAAACGGTAAACATCAAGTCCTCCCTAACGCCAATGGGAGTTATTATCGCGCAAATACAAAAGAAGGACTCAAAATACAGCCAAACAGTAAGACAAGCTAAAAGAAGGCGAGTTCTTGTATTACAGCTCTTTATAAAACGCAAAAAAGGGGGAGGCCGCGAGGCCTCCCCCTTCTTCAGGTCATCA
>URKC01000108.1:0-5883 GCA_900548295.1 uncultured Collinsella sp. | reverse complement strand
CCGGATGGTCGAGCAGCGCGCCCACAATCGTCGCCGCGGCCAGCAGCCCCGCCGATACGCAGGCGTCATACAGAGGGCTGCGACGCGTCAGCGTTGTGCGCCGCCACCAAAAGTTCTCGGCAATATCGCCGTCCGCATGGACGTCCATCAGCGCCCCGCCCCTCTCTCAAAAACAAAAACCACCACAAAGGGGACAGGCACCTTTGTGGTGGTTTCCCCTTGTGGTGGTTCCAAGTGTATAGCCTTGCAGTCTACGGGCGCTCGTCGGGAGCCAGGCGCTGCATCTTGCTCACGGCCTTAAACTTGGTGAACAGCGGCACGTACTCAAAGCTCACGTTGGAGTTCTCCAGGCCGTACCAGCGCGCGGGGGTGCCGGCAGCACGGCGGATGATGTACTTGAGCGTGATGGCCGTACGCTCGCTGGGCTCCACGTCGCTTTCGGGCGCCAGCAGCTTGCGGATCATGACGAACTTAAACGTACCGATGTTGCCCGGATCCTTGTAGACCGAGTAGTCGTGCGTCTGCGCCGGCAGCTCGCCGCTGGCGGCCAGGTCCTGAACAACCTGGCGCAGGTAAGCATTGACGCGCTGGTTGATCTTATAGCCCAGGTACAGATGCACGCGGAATACGTAGTCGGTGCCGAACGTCTCGACCGAGTAGGCAAAGGTATGCGGCTCGTCCATGGTCTCGACATTCACGAACCACCAGGCACGAGCGCGCTTGGGGTGCTTGTCCAAAATCGAGTAGACGATATCGCGGTCGATATAGTCGGTGTTGGTGTCCTTGGTCAGGTACACGATGTTGTCGCTCATAGGCTCGTAGCGATCGTCGTCGCGCAGGCGCTTGAGCTGCGGTAGATAGCTGCGCAGCGGCAGCAGCGTAAACTGACGCCGCTCGACCGCCGTGCCGTTGTACCAGCACACCATGATGCCCATAATGAGCGCGGCCATAAGGATGGTGAAATAGCCGCCGTGGAAGAACTTGGTGAGCGAGCTCACAAAGAAGAAGCCCTCGAGCATAAGGAAGAAGGCGGCAAAGATCCACGGCGCGACCTTGAGATTGCGCTCCACGTGCAGATAGAAGAAGAGCAGCATTGTCGTACACATCATGGTCAGGGTAATGGCCAGGCCGTACGCGGCCTCCATGTGCGCCGAGTTCTGGAACAGCAGCACCACGACGACGCAGCCCACGAGCATGACGTTGTTGACCATGGGGATGTAGAGCTGGCCCTTGGTCTCGGCAGGATAGAAGACCTGCATATGCGGCATGAGGTCCAGGCGGCTGGCCTCGGACACCAGCGAGAATGCGCCGGTGATGAGCGCCTGCGAGGCGATGATGGCCGCGACGGTGGAAAGGCCGACGGCAAAGGGGCGCAGACCCGGGGCGAGCATCTGGTAGAAGGGGTTGAGGTCGGCGATACCCATGAGCTCCGGGTTGCCGGCGTTGTTGATAAGCCACGCGCCCTGGCCCATGTAGGACAGCAGCAGGCAGCACTTAACGAACGGCCAGGTGGCATAGATGTTGCCGCGGCCCACATGGCCCATGTCGGAATAGAGCGCCTCGGCACCGGTGGTAGCGAGGAAGCAGCTGCCCAAAATCATGATGCCCGCATGGTTGTTGGGGCTCAGCAGAAAAGCGATGCCACGCAACGGGTTGAGGCACAGCAGCACCGCGGGATACTGGCAGACAAAGAACAGGCCCGTGCCGCCCAGGAACAAAAACCACAGCGTCATGATGGGGCCGAAGGCGTGACCGATCTTGGCCGTGCCGATGCGCTGCACCAAGAAGAGCGCGATGATGATGGCAAGCGTGATGGCGACGACACGACCCTGGTCGTCACCGAGCACGGCATGGACCGCCGGGATGGTGCGCAGGCCCTCGATGGCCGTGGTGACGGTAACGGCAGGCGTCAGGATGCCGTCGGCGAGGAGCGCCGCGCCGCCCAGCATGGCGGGGATGATGAGCCACTTGCCGCAGCGCTTGACCAGGCTGTACAGGGCAAAGATGCCGCCCTCGCCGTGGTTGTCGGCGCGCAGCGAGATCAGCACGTACTTGACGGTCGTTAGCAGCGTGACCGTCCACACGACAAGGGAGAGCGCGCCGAGCACGAACTCCTGCGTGACGCTTCCGATGCCGCCGTTGCCGGCAACGAGCGCCTTGGTTACATACATGGGGCTGGTGCCGATATCGCCGTACACCACGCCCAGCGTGACGAGCATCGCCGAGATGCTCACAGGAATCGCAGCGTGCGAAGCTGCCTCCTTGGCCTTTTGTTCCATAAGCCAGTTTCCTCCCATTTTTAACGTTCGAGGGGATTATAGGTAATCGACCCATGTTTGAATGGCGCCGTTTTCCCAGCTAGATAAACATTTATACGGCCTTTAGGCCACCACGGCTATATGGAATGTGACAAAGGGACTGCTCCCTTGTCACATCCGTCATTTGCCGAGCCAGTTTTTGAACCACCACTCCATGGAGCGGCTCATCTCGGCCATAAAGGGACTCGTGTGTTTGCGGGTGTAGATGTCGACGACGCGCTCGCCCACCTCGCGGGCGTGCGGGCGAAACATCGCGTCCATCTCGGCCACCTGCGCATCCATGGTCGCAGCGTCGGCACGGCAATAACGCTCCTCGTGCACCAGGTTCACCACGGGATGCGCGATCGCCGGGCGCTCCTTACGGGGCGTGCCGATGATGAGCATCGACAGCGGCATGGTATAGGCAGGCAAGTCAAGCAGTGCGGCAACTTCCTCGGCGTTCTCGACGATATCGCCGATATAGCAGCTCCCCAGCCCCAGAGATTCGGCGGCGACCACGGCGTTTTGAGCGGCGATCACGGCATCCTGCGCCGCGATGGCAAAGTCGCCCAAACCCGGCGCGCGGCGGGGCGCCTTGCCCGTGCGCTCGACAAACTCGGATTCAAAGCAGCCCACGTGCTCAAACAGATCGATCCACTTGGCATAGTCGACCACAAATATAAGTGCCCAGGGCGCCTTGGCGATCATGGGCTGGTGGTCGCACAGGTCGGCAAGACGGTCCAGCGTAGCCTGCTCACGAATGCTCACGATGGAATACATCATCATGGCGCCTGCCGACGGCGCGCGACTCGCCGCATGCAAAATCGCCGCCCTCTGCTCATCGGTCACCGCTACGGGACGGTCGTCGTCATCACGCGCGAAGGCACGCGTGGAGGAACGGTGCTCCAACGTGTCCAGCACCGCATTGCCCGTCGTCTCGACCGGATAGCCACACGTATCCACAGCCTTGGTGCAAACCTGCTCGTTCATCGCCTCATCCTCGCTAATTCTTTAAGAAGCCTTTACGTTTCCGTGTAATTCCCGTCCATTATCGCGCAGGTCGCCGCTACATTGCGCAACACCGCCACGCACGCGCGTTATTATGGCTGGTTGTTGTGCGCAGTCACCAAATGCAGCGCATATCTTGGTAACAATCGGGTAAACCCCCGCTTTCGTAGGTTTTAGTTTGTGAGGAGTCTCAGCATGTTCGCTGCCGCCATCTCGCTCGTCGGTCTTGCGGCGACCGTCTACCTTGTCTTGCGCGAGGCCAAGGCCATTTGCGCAAAGTCGGGCACCGTTGCTAAAAGCGCTCTTGGGTGGAGCGTCGCCTTCGGCCTGTTCCAGCTCTTTTTGACCGTCTGGGGCGCTATTGGCCTCGTCGCCCAAAACGAGCCGCTCGCCTTTGTGATGCTCATCCTGACCAACGCCATCCTCACCGGCTGCGCTTGGGCCAGCATCGCCCGCGACCGCATCGCCCCGCGCGTCTTTGCGTTCGCCGCGCCCGATGCCCCCGCTCCCACCGGCAAGCTCGCCCGTCTGCGCGGCGCCTTTGTGGGCAAATCGCTCGTCGCCGCCGTCCTGTGCCTGCTGCTCGCCGGCGTCTTTGCGCTGCTGGGCATGGAGGTCTCGTCCAACCACGACTTTACCTGGGTCTACCCCCTGTGCATCCTGCTCGAGTGGGCCATCATCACCACGCTCATAGTCGGCCTGTTCTTCCTGTTCCAGCGCCACGGCGCGGCTCCCGCGGTCCTGGCCTTTGCCCTCTTTGTCCTGGGCATTGCCGAGTTCTTTGTCATCACGTTTAAATCCATGCCCATCCAGCCGGGCGACCTTTCGGCCATCTCCACCGCCGCCGCAGTCGCCGGCAACGGCTACACCTTCTCCATCTCGCTGTTCTGCGTGCTGTCCATGGGCTTTACCGCCATCGCCATGCTGCTATGCGAGTACGCCGGCCTGGTGGCACCGCACCGTCAAAAGGGTGCCGCCAACGCCAAGCGCATGCTGCTCATCAACCTGCTCGTGGCGGTGCTGTGCCTGGGCGGCGTGACCGCGCATGTCACGCTCATCGACTACTACAACACCCTCGGCATCACCGTCTACACCTGGCGCCCGCTCGAGAGCTACTGGCGCGAGGGCTATCTACCTGCCTTTATTAGTGCAGCACAGTCCATCAAGCCGCCCAAACCCGCCGACTACTCCGTCGACGACGCCAAGGCCACGCTCAAAAAGTACGCCAAGGCCTACGACAAGTCCGATGCCGCCAAGAGTGACGAGCGCACCGCCGCAAAGGAGCAATTCGACAGCGAGAAGCCCACGGTCATCGCCATCATGAACGAGACCTTCTCGGATCTGTCCATCTACCAGAACATGCGCGCCGGCTACGAGGGCCCGCAGTACTTTAAGAACCTGTCCAACTGCCTCAGCCGCGGCAAGCTCTACGTGAGCGCCTACGGCGGCGGTACCGCCAATACCGAGTTTGAGTTTATGACCGGCAACTCCATGGCCAACCTGGGCTCGGGCGTGTACCCCTACACCATCTACAACATGGAGACGACCGGGAACCTGGCAGAGCAGTTCAAATCGCTCGGATATTCCACCACGGCCATGCACCCCAACCACGCGACCAACTGGAACCGCGAGAACGTCTACAAGGACTTTGGCTTTGACCAGTTCCTGTCCATCAACGATTTCCAAGGCGCCGATACCCTGCGCGGCATGGTGACCGACCAGGCAACCTACGACAAGATTCTGGAGCTGCTCGACCAGAACGCCGATCCGCAGTTTATCTTCGATGTGACCATGCAGAACCACTCGGGCTACGACACGGGTCTGCTGCCGGCAGATAAGCAGATGCACCTCAACATCGACACGACCGACCTGGACGCTAAGACCGTCGAGGACGGCACGCTCTCCGATGTTGACGAGTACGTCTCGTGCATCGAGCAGTCTGATCAGGCGCTGCGCTACTTCCTCAACGCCTTGAGCAAGCTCGACCGCAAGGTGGTCGTGGTGTTCTGGGGCGACCATCAGCCGTTCTTCCCGTCCAAGTTCAACGACAAGTGGTTTACCGGCGAGGACGACGCCACCCACCAGGAGCGTTTGTGGCAGACCGACTACATCATCTGGGCCAACTACGACGTTGCCGGCTGCGACCAGACGAGCGAGGTTGACGACCTGTCCACCAACTACCTGTCCACGCAGCTCATGCAGCTGATCGGCGCACCGCTGACCGACTACCAGAAGGCGCACATGACGCTGCGCGAGTCGCTGCCCGCCATCAACTCGGTGGGCTACGAGGACGCCAGCCTGCGCTGGGCGCTCTCCTCCAACGTCACCGGTGACGACGCCGCTGCCGCAGCCGCCACCAAGGCACGCGAGGATTACGCCAAGATGCAGTATTACGAAATGTTCCGCGACGGCAAGAACGTCTACACCGAGCACTTCCAGACCGAGGCCAACGAGACCGACCCCAACCTGGCACCGGGTACGACCAAGATTAAGTAGCTGCTAGCTGCTGAGCCACAACTGAAACGTCTGTCCAGGCGGAGGCATATAAGTTGAAGGCCACGTTATGTGGCCTTCTTTG
>URKC01000107.1:0-5915 GCA_900548295.1 uncultured Collinsella sp. | reverse complement strand
GAGCACTTAATGTGCTCTCCGTGCGAGTCAGGACTGTCCGAGCAGGCGACCTTATGCCCCGCCCCTCGGGACGACGGGATAGAACAGGAGCGCATATGGCAGGCAAGCCACAAACACTAGCTACGACCTCGGCATTCGAGATCTTGGGCCCCGTCATGGTCGGCCCCAGCTCATCGCACACCGCCGGCGCCCTGCGCTGCGCACAAGTTGCCGCCAGCCTGCTGGAAGGCCGCATCACCAAAGTCACCTTTGGCCTGTGGAACTCCTTCGCCCACACCTACCGCGGCCACGGCACCGACCGCGCTCTCGTCGCGGGCATTCTGGGCCTCGACACCGATGACGAGAACATCAAGCAGGCCTTTGACCTCGCACGTGAGCAGGGCCTCGAATATCACTTTGACATCAAGGGCGACGACGCCTCCATCCACCCCAACACCGTCGACATCGATATGGTCGACGCCACGGGCGCCACGGCGCAGGTCCGCGGCGAGAGCTTGGGCGGCGGCAAGATGCGCATCAGCCGCATTAACGGCGTCGGCGTCGACATCTCGGGCATGTATTCCACGCTCTTCGTGGCGCACCAGGACGTCCCCGGCGTGCTCGCAGCGCTCACCAACCTGCTCGCCTACGCCCATGTGAACATCGCCTTCTGCCGCACCTACCGCACCGAAGTGGGCGGCCAGGCCTACTCCGTCTTTGAGACCGACGGCGCCCCCGACGACACCGTCGTCCCCATGCTCCGCAAGCTCGACAATGTCGATTACGCGACCTTTATCGAGCTCCCCGGTTCTGCCTCGTCGCTCTCCCCCGGCGTCTCGGCAAAGGAAATCTTCGACGACGGCGAGCAGCTGCTCGATGCGTGCGAGGAACTGGGGCTCAACATCGGCGCCGTCATGGCCGTGCGTGAGGCACGTCTGACCGGCGAGGCACACGCTATCGCCGCCATGCGCCGCGTACTCGACGTCATGCGCGAAGAGACCACAGCCCCCATTTCCAATCCACAGCGCTCGCTCGGCGGCCTCATCGGCGGCGAGGCAAAGCTTGTCGATGCCACCAGCCGAAACGATCTGAGCATAAGCCTGATGGGCGCCGTCCAGACTGACGCCGTGGCCCGCGCCATGGCCGTGCTCGAGCGCTCGGCCACGATGGGCGTAATCGTCGCAGCTCCGACGGCAGGATCAGCGGGCGTCGTCCCCGGCTGTGTGCTGGCACTCGCAGACCATTTGCAGCTGGACGACGAGCAGGTCATGGATGCCCTTTATTGCGCCGCCGCCATCGGCCTCAACCTCACCACGAGCGCCTGCGTTGCCGGCGCCGAGGGCGGCTGCCAGGCTGAGGTAGGAAGTGCGGCCGCCATGGCTGCCGCCGCGCTGGTGCAGATGCTCGGCGGCACACCCGAGCAGGCGCTCGATGCCAGTTCCATCGCGCTGAGTAATCTGCTGGGCCTCGTTTGTGACCCCGTCGGTGGCCTCGTGGAGGTGCCCTGCCAAAACCGCAACGCCATCGGTGTGGCAGCCGCCTTTAGCTCCGCACAGCTTGCCCTCGCCGGCATTAAGAGCCTGGTGCCGTTTGACCAGATGGCGCACGTCGTGCTCTCGGTGGGCCACGCGTTGCCGGCCACGCTGCGCGAGACGGCAAAGGGCGGCATCGCGCAGGCTCCGGCCGCACTTTCGGCCTGTGCAAAATGCGGTGTGTGCGGATAGCGACAAAGAACGACTCGAAGGTGGGACAAATGTCCCACCTCTTTTGAATGCCACCGTTTCCATACCACAATCAACTAGGTAATCGCTATAATGCAAGCCCAGTAAAAACACGATGAGCCGCAAGGCAAAATCCGAAGGATATGCATACGATGTCGCAAAACGATCGAACTCAACTGATTCCCGATCCGCAGCAGCCGAGCAGGCACACCGGCGGCGTTCAGTCGCCGCGTCCTATCGCGCCGAGCCACGGTCAGCAGCGTGGTGCGGCAAACGCTTCGCAACGCCCGAACCAGCAGCGCCAGCAACGTCAGCAGCGCCAGGCAAACGGCAATACGCCCAAGCAGCCCCCCACGCACGGTCGAGGCGATCGCGGCCCCGCGCGCAAACCCACCGGGAACAATAAGTCGGGCAAAAAGACGACGCTCTTTGTCCTCCTGGGTCTTATCGTCATTGTCTATATCGTAGGCGCCGTAGCATTTTCGCAGGTAGCCTACCCCAACACCACCATCGCCGGCGTCGACGTCTCGTTCTCAAACGCATCGTCTGCCGCCACCAAGGTCAACTCGGCGTGGAAGCACTATAAGCTCACCGTGACAGGCGATGACTTTAGCTGGACCTATCAGCCCGAGTCCGATGAGCCCATTGTCGACGGCGAAGCTGCCGCAAAAGAGATTATCAGCCGCAACGAAGCCATTGTATGGCCGGTTCGCCTTGTAGAATCCTTAAGCGGCAAGACCAAAACAACCGCTAGCTCCAACGAAGTCGATCTTGATCAAGACGTCGACCTGTCCATGCTCTCCGACACCTTTGACCAAAAGCAGTTTGAGAAGGATCTGGGCGCCGCCGTCGACGAGTTTAACGAGGGGCGTTCGGGCGCGTTCGAGGCCAATAGCTCCTATGACGAGCAGGCCGGCAAGTTTACCGTCGAGAAGGCGCGCTCCAACGAAAAACTCAACCGCGAGCATGTCATTAAGTATGCCGAGCTCGAGCTTGCCTCGCTGGCCGAGACCGTAGATCTTTCCAAGCTCGGCAACGATGCCTATGAGCCGCTCAATGGAACGCTGACCGATGATCAGATTCAGTCTGCATGCGATGCCGCCAACAACTTCTTGGGCGTCAACGTGACCCTCAAGCTCAACGGCGAGGATGCCGGCAAGGTTGATGGCAGCTCCGTGTTGCAGTGGATCAGCTTTGCCGATCCGGCCAACCCCACGCTCGATACGTCGCAGATCAGCAGCTGGGCAGCCGAGCTCGCCAACGGCTTCAATACCGTGGGCTCCACTCGCTGGTGGACGCGCGCCGATGGCAAGCAATGCGCCGTCGAAGGCGGCGACTTTGGTTGGTCCATCGACAGCAGCTCGCTCGCCAAGCAGGTCGAGGACGCCATTAACAACAAGCAGACCGGCGAAATCGAGATCAAGTACTCCCAGAAGGCCGACACCTTTACTGCAAAGGGAGAGCCCGACTGGAAGGCATACGTCGATGTCGATCTGTCCGAGCAGCACGCGCGCTACTACGACGAGAGCGGCAATATCGTGTGGGAGGCCAACTTTATCTCCGGCAAGCCGGGAGAGGACGCCACGCCCGAAGGCGTTTGGCAGATCAACAGCAACAATGGCGCCAGCAAGCTCATCGGTGCCAAGGACCCCGAGACCGGCAAGCCCAAATACGAGAGCCCGGTCAGCTATTGGATGCCGTTTGAGGGAAACATGGTCGGTTTCCACGATGCAACGTGGCAAAACGACAAGAGTTTCGACGATCCCAACTCCTACAAGTGGTGCGGCAGCCACGGATGCATCAACCTTCGCCTGGCCGACGCCAAGGCGCTGCACGATTGCATCAAAGTCGGCCTGTGCGTGGTTGTCCACTCGTAGTGCAACGCGCGCATTCATACAACATGCAACTGCTGCGACCAATCTAACAATTCCGAAAAATACCGTCCTATGCGCCTGCCCCAACCGGCGGGCGCATATACTTATCAAGGTTCTTTCTATAAAGGAGACGCTATGCCGAATGTCCCCAACATCACCCCGGGCCCGGATGATACCGAGCACACGCCCGAAGGTGCCACCGAAACGCTTCCTCTGATCACAGACGTACATGCCGACAAGGAGAGCGGACGCACGAACGATACGGCCGAGATTTCCGATGAAGAGGCATATGCCAAGCTCAAGGCAAAACGTGCCGAACGTCGACGCAAAAAGCTGATTCGACGCGGCATTGCCGCCGGCATCGTGGGTGTCATCGCGCTCATTGCTATTGTTGCAACCCTGGTTATCAATGCGCAGCCACAGGGCGCTAGCGGGCCTGCGACCGACATGGTGACTGAGGGCACGTTTAGCACAACGGTCGAGGCAAAAGGCCAGCTCAAACCCATTTCGTCCTCAGTGGTCTCCCCTTCTGTCGACGGCACGGTCGATACGATCAACGTGCAGGCAGGCCAATCCGTCAACGAGGGCGACGTGCTTATGACCATTAAAAACGAAGAGCTCGATCGCAACGTTGCCGAGGCGCAGCGTGCAGTTGCAGCCGCTCAAGAAGACCTCGCCAACGCGAAGAAAGCCGCAGCTGCCGCGCAGGCCAACCCAACGACGGACGTCGACGGAGGTTCCGCAGCGGCTGGCATCTCCGCCGCATCAGCGGACACGAACGCCGTATCGGCCGCGCAGCGCAGCCTCACATCGGCCCAGGCAAACCTCGATCAGGCGAACGCCAAGGCCGCCAGCCGTACGGTCACGGCCCCGAGCTCGGGCAGCATCGTGGCGCTCAACGCCAAGGTGGGCGCCACGGTAACAGGCGGCATGATCATGGGCGAAGGCGACACGAGCGGCGGCAAGCAGTGCATGCAAATCGCCGACCTGTCCAAGATGAAGGTGACGGTTCAGGTGGGCGAAAAGGATATCGCCAAAATTGCCGTGGGCCAAAGCGCCAACGTGACCTATCCCGCGTTTCCCGATATCGTGAGCCAGGGCACCGTCACGGCTATCGCCTCGGTGGCAAACTCTGACTCCGGCTCCGGTAGCGGCGGCAGCGTGACCTTTAACGTCGACATCCTCATCGAAGCACCCGACAGTCGCCTTAAGCCGGGTATGACTGCCGAGGTCTCGGTAGTGACCGAGAAGCTCGACGACGTGGTTATGGTGCCGACCATGGCGCTGATGACCGAAGATGGCGAGCACTATTACGTCAATCTGGCCACCGATTCGGAAGGCAAGAAGACGCGCCGCGTGAAGGTGACCGTCGTGACGCAAAACGACAACGAGGCTGTAGTCGGTAAGACGCAGGTCAAGCGCGACGACCAGGGCAACGAGATCAACCCAGACGTCCCGGTTACCAAGTTACGCGACGGCGACACCATCGTGACGGATACCGGCGCAGGCATGACGGCAGACGGCGGCGACAATATGTCTGCCGACGAGGGCAAGTAATGCGTCCCGTCATCGACATCCGCAACGTGCACCGCATCTTTGAGAGCGAGGCCGGTTGCGCCCACATCCTGCACAACGTGAGCCTGGCGGTGAACCCCGGTGAGTTCGTCGCCATCACCGGCCCCTCGGGCTCGGGCAAGTCGACGCTCATGAACATCCTGGGCTGCCTGGACAAGCCGACGGCGGGTGATTATTTCCTGCAAGGGCTCAACGTCGCCGAGCTCGACGATGATGAGCTCACCGAGGTGCGCGCGCTGAGCATCGGCTTTGTCTTTCAGAGTTTTAACTTGCTGCCGCGTCTGACGGTGATCGAAAACGTCATGCTGCCGCTGTCCTACACCAATGTGCCGCGTAGCCAGCGCGAGATGCGCGCCGTGCACGCGCTGCAAGCCGTCACACTGCCGGTCGACCATTGGGACCACCGCATATCGGAACTCTCGGGCGGACAGATGCAGCGCGTCGCCATCGCGCGCGCCCTCGTCAACGACCCGCCCATCATTTTGGCCGACGAGCCAACGGGAAATCTAGACTCGACAACCGGGGCGCTCGTCATGGAAACCTTCCACAAGCTCCAGAAACGCGGCAAGACCATCGTACTCATTACGCATGACCCCGGCATCGCCGCCGAGGCCGATCGAGCCGTAACCATCCGTGACGGGCGAATCCATGACGGCGCATATGTCGCGCATACACCGAATACGTTACGCGGGGCCGTCAAAAACCTGCCCGCGATTTCTGCAACCACCAATCAGCCGAAAGGAGCGAAGGCATGAGCACCCGCGAT
>URKC01000106.1:0-6260 GCA_900548295.1 uncultured Collinsella sp. | reverse complement strand
CGATATGCTCGGTCACATGGATGTGGTAGCTGTTGGTGATGTAGCCCTTGTCCGTCACGCCCGGGATGATGCCAAAACGACGCTGCAGGCACTTGGCGAACTTGTAGGTCGTCGACTCAAGCGGGGTACCGTACAGCGAGAAGTCAATATCGCTTTCGGCCTTCCACTCGGCGCACTTGTCGTTCATGCGCTGCATGACTGCCATGGCAAAGGGCGTGCCCTCCTTCTCGGTGTGGCTGTGGCCCGTCATGTACTTGACGCACTCATACAGGCCGGCATACCCCAGGCTGATGGTGGAATAGCCGCCCACGAGCAGCTTATCGATCGTCTCGCCCTTCTTCAGACGCGCCAGGGCGCCGTACTGCCAAAGAATCGGCGCGGCGTCAGAAAGTGTGCCCATCAGGCGCTCATGACGGCACAGCAGGGCACGATGGCACAGCTCAAGGCGCTCATCGAAGATCTTCCAGAACTTGTCCATGTCCTGATGCGAGCTCAGCGCGACATCGGGCAGGTTGATGGTCACAACACCCTGGTTAAAGCGGCCATAGTACTTAGGTTTGGTCGGGTCATAGTTCAGCGCGTTGGCAACATTGTTAAAGCCGTTGCCCGAGCGGTCGGGCGTCAGGAAACTGCGACAACCCATGCAGGTGTAGCAATCGCCGTTGCCGGCGGTCTCGCCCTTAGACAGCTTGAGCTCGCGCATCTTCTTCTCGGAGATGTAGTCGGGCACCATGCGCTTGGCGGTGCACTTGGCAGCCAGCTGGGTCAGATAGAAGTACGGCGAATCCTCGCGAATGTTATCGTCCTCGAGCACGTAGATAAGCTTGGGGAATGCCGGGGTAATCCACACGCCGGCTTCGTTCTTAACGCCCTCGTAGCGCTGACGAAGCGTCTCCTCCACGATCATGGCAAGGTCGTGCTTCTCCTGCGCTGAGCGAGCCTCGTTGAGATACATGAAGACCGTCACGAACGGCGCTTGGCCGTTGGTGGTCATAAGGGTCACGACCTGATACTGAATCGTCTGGACGCCGCGACGGATCTCGTCACGCAGGCGGTCCTCAACAACCTCGCGGACCTTTTCGGGAGATGCGGAAACGCCGAGCTCCTCGAGCTCGCGGGCGACCTCGCCGCGAATCTTTTGACGGCTCACCTCGACGAACGGGGCAAGATGGGTCAGCGAAATCGACTGGCCACCGTACTGGGAGGAAGCAACCTGGGCGATGATCTGCGTCGCGATGTTGCAAGCCGTCGAGAAGCTGTGCGGCTTCTCAATCAGCGTACCCGAGATAACAGTACCGTTCTGGAGCATATCCTCCAGGTTCACCAGGTCGCAGTTATGCATGTGCTGGGCAAAGTAGTCCGAATCATGGAAGTGGATCAGACCCTCATTGTGAGCATCCACGATCTCCTGGGGCAGCAGCACACGCTGAGTCAGGTCCTTGGAAATCTCGCCGGCCATGTAGTCACGCTGAACGGAATTGACGGTCGGGTTCTTGTTGGAGTTCTCCTGCTTGACCTCTTCGTTGTTGCACTCGATGAGCGACAGAATCTTGTCGTCGGTCGTGTTCTTCTGGCGCTTCAGGCTCTGAACATAGCGATAGATGATGTAATGGCGAGCGACCTCGTAGCAGTCGAGACGCATGATCTCGTCCTCGACCAAATCCTGGATCTCCTCGACCGAAACGGTGTGGCCCGCGTTCTCACATGCCTCGGCGACGTTTTGTGCCGCGTAAACCACCTGGCGGTCGGTTAGACGAGAGCTCTCCTCGACCTCCAAGTTGGCGGCGCGGATGGCATTGACGATCTTATCGATGTCAAAGACAACCTCGGTGCCGCTGCGCTTGATGATCTTCATCCTCTTGCCTCTTTCGCATCGTAGCCTCATTGCGCTTCAGAGCCAAACGATGCCCGGCAGGGCTTGCCCCTGTCTTGCGGCGCCGTCGCGCAATCTGTGTTCTCGATAAACCATAAGCCTCCATGCGGACATTCCCAGGAGCCGATCAAGCGGCTCAAGGATACGTTCAAAAGAGGCAGTTAAGGTCTTCGTTCTCTGTCCGCCATCTATCATACGACAAAGAGGCATCTATATCCTGTATTCTTTTTTTAGATCAAACACAACATATAGTGTTTCAGCAGGTCAAAGCAATTAGTCATTTTGCAGACGCATTAAAAATGAGGGGTATTTGACAAGTCGGTAAAACGTTACCAACACGGCTACCTGCATGGCAGTTATAAAACCCCCTTAGTCAAGCCGCTAACAAATCCTACCAAAACCAAGCCGCTCACGCCAAAAGAATCCAAAAGATTATGCTTGACCAACATGTTGCGGTCATGCCTTGCCGAGCCTCATGCAACCGCGGCACGAATCCTTGAAAGATATGTGTATGCAAACGGAGAAGATGAGAGTTTCCTCGGATGACTACTGAGAGGCATCCCGGAAGATCAAAAACTCGAAATTTGGTGACGTATTTGGCGACCAAAACAAAACAGCCCAGGGGCGATGCCTCTGAGCTGCGAACATTTGGTGGGCGTTAGAAGATTTGAACTTCTGACCTCTTCCGTGTCAGGGAAGCGCTCTCCCCCTGAGCTAAACGCCCAAATGGAGCGGACAACGGGGCTCGAACCCGCGACCCCAACCTTGGCAAGGTTGTGCTCTACCAACTGAGCCATGTCCGCTTGCGGGTTATTAATTTACGCGAGTTGTCCAAAAGACGCAAGTACTTTTTTCAAAAAACTTGTCTGCCGCATGTTCTTAGTAGCTAAACGCGCTAAAGCGATTGGCTAGGCACACGATTCCAGCGCTCCGCTAAACAGCTTCACCATCTGCACGCGCGTGCCGGCGCCGTCCGTACGATGAGCAACCTCCACGTTATCGACGAGCATACGCATAAGCTTGATACCACGGCCGCGCTCCTCAGATGCGACCGGTTCGCTCGTTTCATCGATAGAATAGCCGGCGCCTCGATCAAGCACCTCAACCACAACGCGATCGCCATAGGCCTGAACCGTCAGGACGCACCCGATACCGCCCGCATGGTCATAGGCATTACCCAGCGCCTCCCCCGACGCCAATGCGACATCGTAGCGCTCGTCGCGGCGCAACGGAAGCGATTCAAGGAGTTCGGCGATGCGATGTCGGTAGTATGGAAGATTCTCGATACCCTGACGGACCTCGACGCTCTTACTCCAGCGAGGCAGCTCCCCCACCGGAATGGCGGGAATAGACTCCCGTGCCGGCCCCGCGACATGAAGGATATCGACAAGACGAGCAATCTCCAAAAAGCGAACAACTTCACCCGATGCATTGACGAGCGAAAGCAGGCCTTCTCGCCTCATGAGCTCACGAGCGCGCGTAAGCAGGAATGCCAAGCCCGTCGAATCGATAAAGCTAACAGCCTGACAGTTGATGACGACACGACGCACGCCGCGGCCAATCAAAGCATCCAACCGCCGACGCAGCGCAGGCACCGTGGCGATGTCGATATCGCCTGGTGGCGTCAAAACCGCTATGTCATTCCACTCATTCATACGACCATGGTTCCCCAAAAAAGCCCACTCGATGCATTCGTTTCCCCAACCGTACGGATTCAGCCCGCCCAGCGTCGTCTATGAACGACCCCGTAAAAACTCAAGGGACACTAATGCAATGTCATCGTCCAGCGCCGATTCGGTAAATCGGTCAAGCTCGCCCAAGACCTTGCCGCAAATGCCCGACACGCCCTCACCCGAGACAGAGAGCAGAAGGTCGCGAAGGCGCTGCTCGCCGAAGAAAGCACCCGAGCGGTCACGCGCTTCGATTGTTCCGTCGGTGTACATAAATAGCATGTCACCAGGAGCGAACGTAAACACGCCTGTCTCGTACACCATGCTCTCAAAGGCACCGATTACCCCCGATTGGCATCCAAGCAGCTCGACCTCTCCCCCACGGGCCTCGCCGCCACCCAGCGGCATCGACTCTGGCCTGATGACCATGGTCGGAGGATGGCCCGCCGAACAATACGTTGCGCGTCCGGCTTTAAGGTCAATCTTGGCGATAAAGGCCGTCACGAACGTCTCGACCCTCGAAAAGCCCATGAGCATGCTGTTAAGGGAGCGTGCCATGCGGGCCGGTCCAGCGCCCTCCCAAGCATATGCCGTCAGGGCCGTCTTGACGAGCGCGGACATCGATGCGGCCTCAATGCCTTTGCCAGACACATCACCCAGAATCATGACGGCGCAGTCGTCGGGAAGACGGATGAGCGTATAGAAATCGCCGCCGACCAACGCCGAGTTCGTGGCCGACAGGTACACCGAATCGGCGGCGATTCCCGGAACATCCCCCAGGGAATTTCTCATGCCAATCTGAAGGGTCTGAGCGATATGGCGCTCCTCGCGCTTTTGAGATTCGCCTTCGTAGATCAGTTCAAAGTCATGCGCCAAGTGCACCAAGTAGTCATATTCGAGGTCATCAATCGGCTCTTGGCTACCATCACGAAGCAGCAGCGCACGCGTCGTCGGGCTCTTCGCAACAGAAGCAGGAACAATCGCGTCGTTACTGTGTTTGCCATCACCCTCAGAGCGCGGGCGCCCCGCCTCGATGCCGGAGTCGACGTAGAGACCTTGACAAGGCAGACCATGCGCCCTAAGCCAGCCTCCCATAGGCATCGATTCGTCAACGCGAGTTATACGGACGTGCTTAAGGTCCTCGGCACTCGTGCCGCCCAAAACAGATGCCTCAAAGCCATCAGGGCCAGCCCCCAGACGTGCCGCCGGCGCCGTCGTGGAAAAGAATAGCTTCTCGGGATCGTCCGGCAAAACAACGCGACTGCCGCCTTCAAAATCTATGACGTAGGAGTCCAGACTGGCGTCATACTCAACAGGACAAAAATGGCAGTTGAGCATATTGCAGATCTCGGACGATACCGCCTGGGTAGCCGCGGCGGAATCGTCTAGAAAGGTAAACAACTCATCACGTAAGACATTGAGCGAGCGGCCGAGCTCGGCCGTACGACGAGAGCGAAGGCTCGATGCCATGCCAACCAGCTGGATAGACAGGTAATCGCAAATGACCTCGAGTACATTAACGTCATAGGCGAGCGGTGCCTGGGGGCGTTTCCAACCAACTTCCAACACGCCAAGGATCTGCGTACCGTAAAAAACGGGAAGACAAATCTCGCTGCGGTACGGAGGCATATCCTGCACGCGCAACAGGTGCTTAGAACGATTGTCCAAGTCCATGAACATACCGGAGGCGGCCCTATCGCCCTCAAGGTCCTGTTGAATCGACAAGCGACAGGCACGCGACTCGCGAAGAACATACGTCGGAATGCCAGCGCCATACGGCAAAAACTCGGGCAGGTAGCTATCGTGCAGCTCCTTGGAAACACCGCGAAGCTTAAAACCGCCGCTCTCAGAAAAATAGATAGCGGCACCCGAAGCATCGAGCGTTCCTACAAGCTGGTTCAAAACGGTATCAAGCAGGCTGGGCAACTCATCGGAGCCCACAGTGCTCATAATGACCGAGAGCGTGCCAGAGAGACGTTTGTTCGCCACTCTAAGCTCCGATAACGCACGCTTGAGTTGACGGTCGTGAGAATACTGTTCCTCGATACTGTGAAGCGCCACCAGGACACGTGGTGCACGGCGCCCAAAGATGCGTGGAGGCGTTACGGAGCCCGCACGAACCAAGACAGGGATAAAAGAGCCGTCACTCAGCTTGAGCATCAGTTCGTTCTCGGAGCCATCAGTTTCAAATGGCAGACGATGTTCCGTCGCACGTTCAAAAGCGGACGAGTACAGGACGTCTTTAACATCTCCACCGATGACGTCGGCGCGTTCCTCGCACATCAAACCAAGTAAGCGATTATTCACATGCAGAATGGTTCCGTCGAGTTCGCAGATGATGACAGCATCGCTCGTGATCTCGACTAGTTGGGCAACGTCTGCCCACTCGTTGCGTTCAAGCGTTTCCATCGTGGACCCCACCGTCTATCGGTAACAAAAAAGCCTCCGAAGAGGCTTCTCAGATGCGATGGTGTCGGAGGCGGGACTTGAACCCGCATGACCAAAAAGCGGTCACTAGCACCTCAAGCTAGCGCGTCTGCCAATTCCGCCACTCCGACATGCTATGTTGTTGACTCGCGGTTCGTTTTGTTGGACCCGCGCGTTCAACGAGGAAGATAATAACCTATGATTCGAGAACTGTGCAAGCACTTTTTTCAAAAAAGTTTACGAATTTGTAATTGCGCAGGTAGATCCGCATGTCAGGCCCCGAATCGGTG
>URKC01000105.1:0-6447 GCA_900548295.1 uncultured Collinsella sp. | reverse complement strand
TACTTAGTTTCCAAAACGTCCTCGCGCATGAAGGCCCCCGTTGTCTCGCTTCTTCGAAGCGTTGACAACGGGGGCCTTCGCGCTGCGGAATGATTTTGGAAACTAAGTACGGGACCCGCCCAAACCGTCCTGCTCAATCGCCCTTGTGGCGTTGGGGCTGAAAGGGTGGGACGCGTGGGTTATTTGGTTGTTAGGGTTAGTAGGTCGTTGGGGGTTTTGAGGTTGTAGGTGGCGTTTGGGATATCTTGGTGTGATCCCCATGCTGCTCGGGCAAAACTGACCCCTGCCGAAGTTGCGCATTGTTCGTCGTAGACGGTGTCGCCAACGTAGACGACGTTGCCAGGATTCGCGCCCGTACGCCGGAGATATTCGAGCATGGGAGCGGGTGCGGGTTTATGTTCGGTTGTGTCTTCGACAAGGATGATGTGCTCAAAATACTTATCGAAACCAAGGGGTGCAATTTCTTTTGCGTATTCGTCGCGCGCACGTGAGGAGACGATGCCAAGTTTGCAGCCGCTATCGGCGAGTGTTGCGATGACTTCAAGCAAGCCTGGAAACACGCTGATGGTGCTTTTAAAGCTGGCGGCAACTTGGCACCAGCGATCCAACGTTGCCTGCGAGTAGATCCCAAGTTTCTCAAGGGCATCCTTGCCGGGTATGCCGAGGGCAAAGTCAAGCTCGTGTCGGGGAAGCGTTTTGCTGGTCTCTTCTTGGACAATCTGGACAAGCGATGACAGAACGCTTTCTTCTGTATCTGCCAATGTCCCATCAACGTCAAATACGATATGGTCAAAGTGCTTCATATGATTGCTCCTCTCTGTTGTTTGCCTGCAAGTTTGATGCAGTGACAGAAGAAGGGTTAGCGGGATTTCTGCCTGGTGCTATCGAGATTCTGCCTCGCTGCTCGATAGCTCGAAGGAGTGCACCCCATTTGTTCTTTAAATACCTGGCCAAGATGGCTTGCTGTTATAAATCCGCATTGGCGCGCGACTGTCTGTACCGTTCGCGTGGTGTGTGCCAAAAGTTCGCAAGCACGGTTTATGCGGTATGCGCGTAGATATGCCGCCGGGGTCGTTCCTGCACAAGTTTCGATAATGCGGTAACACTCTCTTTCGCTTACGCCGGCTGCAGATGCCATCTGGGGCACATCTATAGCGGCTGCATAGTTTGCGCGGATAAAGTCCAGGATTGCCTTGAACTGTACGTCGCGGCTGGTCATCCAAGAGGCGCCGTCGGAAGAAAAGAGCGGTTCGGCCTTGGCGTTAATCTGAATCCAGAGCTCTGACAAACTATTTCGAAGCGCCATCTCGTTCTGCGGCCGTTGAAGGTCGTGGCTAAAGGAGCTCTTCAGCAAATCGATAAAGGGCATATCGTCGGGATTGGTGGGCGACCATTTGAGCACATCGACGCCTCGACATTGAAGCAATGGGTTGATGTAGCGCTTTTGGAGACGTCCCGCGGGATCGCCGAGCATCGACGGCTGAAAGATATGCAGCATTTGAATGGCTGGCGCCGAATTGGGTGATTGCAGCGTGCTGTGCAAAACGCCGCCGTTGATAAAGCCGGCGGACCCTTCCTCAAAGCGTACGTGCTCATGAGCCGCGTGCGTTCGATAGTCAATCGCTCCCTGCTCCATGTAGAAAAGCTCAACTTCGGAATGCCAGTGCCAGGGGACGGAATTGCCCGGATAGCGAGCGAATTCTGCGCGTTCGGCAATATAGGGCCAGTCTTCGGCGGTCTCGGGAAACGCTTCCTCGCGTCCTCCGCGGTGCAATTCTATGTGATCCATGTTTCGCATGGCATCAGTATAAAGCGCAATGGGCTTAGATTGCTCTTGCCTGTTCGGGGAACGCCTTGTCTAGGGATGCTTGGAGCTTTTCGAAGGATGCTCGTAAGTTGAGGCTCTGATCGGCTGAGCGCTTGGTTTTTGTGGTGGGGGAGTCGAGGAGACCGTTTCTCTGTGTCGGGGGGAAGGAGAAAAGGTCTGCATGTGTTAGGGATGGCTGCTGTGTTGCGTCATTGGAAGAATGCATGCTTATGCGGCCTCCTCGATGTCCACCAAAAGGTTGCGCTCGGGGTTTGCTGCTAGGTCCCGTGCGCTGGCAGTATTATGCCGCGGCTGCCGCAAAGAAGCGCTAAAGAAAGGCTTAACCTGGTTTGGTGTTACGATGAAACTGCAGGTCAGAGGTATCGAGTAACACTCTTGAAAGGTTTTGAGCTTAAGGGCTTTCTAAGGTTTGTGACGTGGATGCGGTTCGCCTGTGTGGGGCGTGTGGATGGCTCGTTCCTAGCGCTGCGGCTCTGCGGCGCGCACCTGTTCGATGACCTTTTCCATCGTGGCGTCGATGCGGTCTTTTTTGAGCTCGCATTCCCAGATGGTTATGGGTGTCCAGCCCATTTGAGTGAGTGCTGCCACGGCAGCGCGGTCGCGCTCGACGTTGCGGTGAAACTTTGCCTCCCAAAACTCAACGTTGCGCTTGGGCTGGCTGGGATTGCACTTGGGACAACGATGCCAAAAACAACCGTTGACGAAGATGGCGATCTTGCGCCCGGGGAAGGCAATGTCGGGTTTGCCGGGCACCTTCCATTCCAAGCGATAGCCCGTGAGACCTGCTGCCCGCAGGCGCTGACGTACGAGCAGCTCGGGCTTGGTGTTGGCGCGTTTGTTGCCTTTCATGGACTTTTTAATAGCGGCACGACGACGTACGAGCTCACGCTCGTCGGCGGAAAGGTCCGAGGTGTCGATACCGTCCAACAGGCCGGGCTTGGGACGCTTCTTGCTGCGGCGCTTAGGTGCGCGCTTTGGTTTGGTAGCGTCCTCGGTGTCGTTAGTGGGGCCGTTGGCCTCAAGCCGATCTTCCTTCAGCTCAATCAGGGCATCAATGAGCCCTTTGTCGGCGGGCATCCATTCAACGGTGGCAAGCGAGGTGCGCGGAATCCAACGGATATCGAGCTGACGGTCGTGCTTCTGGGGCTCATCGGATTCATCGGCGAGCGAGCAGTAGTAACACTCCATCGAGAGATGGAAATCGGGGTAGTCATACTCAACGGTGTAAAAATCGCGCAGGTTGGTGACTTTTACCTGTAGCTCTTCCATGAGCTCGCGGCGTACGGCGTCCTCGGGCGTCTCGCCGCGCATGAGCTTGCCACCGGGGAACTCCCAAAGTCCCTGCATGTCGCCATAGCCGCGCTGCACGGCAAGCAGCTCGTCAGATCCATCCTTGCGAATGATCCCAGCGGCAACATGAACAGTCTTCAACAGGAGTCCTCTCTCAACATCAACACATGGCAAGGTAGTCTTTTTGGGACGGGACTACCCTTACCTTACGCAACGGTAAGGCAAGCGTAAGCCATATCGATGGTAGCCGACTCGGCTTCTTGCGACTATAGATGCCGTAGACTAATCGCAAGAAAGGACTCGGTATGCAAACCACGCAAACGGCGACCCCGGTACTGGAGGTCGCGCATCTCGAAAAGGTATACGGCGCGTTGGGCAACGTGACCCGCGCGCTCAACGACGTCAGCTTTACCGTCAGCCGCGGCGAGTTCGTCGGCATCATGGGCGCCTCGGGCTCGGGCAAGTCGACGCTGCTCAACTGCGTGTCGACCATCGATAGCGCCACGAGCGGCACCATTCGCATCAACGGCCAGGACGTGACGCGCATGAAGCAGGCCAAACTTTCGCAGTTCCGCCGCGAGGAGCTTGGCTTTATCTTCCAGGACTCCAACTTGCTCGATACGCTCACGGCACGCGAGAATATTGCCCTGCCGCTCACCATCGCCCGCACAAACTCGGCAGAGATCTCGACCCGCGTGCAGGATGTAGCCGCGCGTCTGTCCATTAGCCAGGTGCTCGACAAGTATCCCTACCAGATGTCCGGCGGTCAGCAACAGCGCGTTGCCGCGGCTCGCGCGCTCGTCACCGACCCCACCATGATCATGGCCGACGAGCCCACCGGCGCCCTCGACTCCAAAAGCGCCCGCCTGCTGCTCGAGAGCCTAGAGGCCCTCAACCGCCGCCTGCGCGCCACGGTGCTCATGGTCACGCACGACAGCTTTGCTGCCAGCTACACGAGCCGTGTGCTGTTTATTCGTGACGGCAAGATCTTCACCGAGCTGCGCCGCGGCGACACCGACCGCCGAGAGTTCTTCGACCGCATTATGGAGGTCGTTGCCATGATGGGCGGTGAGGGCTCCGATGCTCTGTAAACTCGCTTGGGGCAACGTCCGCCGCGCCGGCCGCGATTACCTTGTCTACTTGCTGACGCTCACCCTGGGCGTCACGGTCTTCTATGCCTTCAATACCGTCTCG
This sequence comes from uncultured Collinsella sp., assembly GCA_900548295.1. Classification (GTDB taxonomy): domain Bacteria; phylum Actinomycetota; class Coriobacteriia; order Coriobacteriales; family Coriobacteriaceae; genus Collinsella. The sequence continues at coordinate 2,135 of URKC01000105.1, read as the reverse complement.
ATGCAGGTCGACATTGCCGGCATCAAGGAGGAGGGACTGTCCGAGCTCATGGGCAGCATGCTCGGCTACCTGACGTACTTTTTGGCCGGCGTCATGGCCTTTTTGATGGTGTATGCCAACAACTTCATCATGAAGCGCCGCAAAAAGGAGTTCGGCCTGTACCAGGTGCTCGGCATGCGCCGCGGTCGCGTCGCCACGATCATGGCGCTCGAGACCGTATTTGTTTCGGTCGGCGCTTTTGTCGCCGGCATTATGCTGGGCGTGGGGCTCTCCCAGCTCATGACATTCTTTACGGCCTCGCTCTTTAAGACACAGATCGCTAATTTCCACTTCTTTTTCTCGGTGCATGCGTTCAACCTGACCCTTGCTTGCATGCTCGTGATGTTTGTGCTTACGCTACTGCTGAACCTTCGCGCCGTGCGCCGTACCAAGCTCATCGAGCTTATGGGCGCCGAGCGGCGCAACGAGAGCATCAAGACGCGCAACCCCTGGATTGCGATCGCCATCTTTGTCGTGGGCGTGGTGCTGGTGGGCGTGGCCTATTACCGCCTGTTGCGCGATGGGTTCCCGCTCACCGCGACGGAGGGTAAGCTGCAGGAGGCCATGAACCAGTTTGGTATCACCACGGCCATGGTTACGGTGGGTACCTTTGCCCTGTTCTGGGGCCTTTCGGGCATGCTTATCAAGCTGCTGCAGAGCCTGCGCAGCGTGTATTGGCGCGGCCTCAACATGTTTACCGTGCGCCAGCTTGCGGCCAAGGTCAACACGGTGTGCTTTTCGATGGGCGTTATCGCGATGATCCTGTTTCTGGCCATTACCTCGGTGACCTGCGGCATGTCGATCGCCAACGTGATGAACGAGAACCTGGAGCGCTATACGCCGGCGGATATGTCGCAGACGTATATCTATTACGCGTCCGATAGGCTCGACTACTACAAGGAGTATGTCAATCCTTCCGAGGCCGATCGCATGGTGCTGGCAGACGCAACGGTCGATTTGTACTCTGCATGGCACGGTGACCGTATCGATCCCGATAACGTTGCGGAAAGTATCAAGGGCAAGTCGGCAGATAATGGCAACGAGGCCGGAAAGAAGGTCAATATCGCCGATGTTGCCGGCGAGCATGTGCAGATTGATTCGTATCTGAGCTATACGCTTGGCGGCTCGGATCCTTCGGTGACGGCGGGCGAAATGTGCAAGGCCATGGGCGAAAAGCTCCCCAAGGCGCTCGAGGGTAGCAATGCCGATGATATGGGCCTGTTTGTGACGCCGGCGAGCCAGTACAACAAACTGCGCCAGATGATGGGCGAGGAGCCGGTGAACATTGGCCGCGACCAGTACTTGCTTACGTGCGATATGGGCGGCGAGTTGGGCGACCTGTACACCAAGTACATGGCTGGGGGCCATACCCTCACCTTGGGCGGACATGAGCTCAAGCCCGCAGCCGATAAGTCGGACGAGGACACGGCTGCCATCGCCAACTCGGCACTCGGCAGCAATCCCGGTACCGTGGTCGTAGCCGACGAGCTGCTGTCCCAGCTTAACCTGCAGCCGTATTCCAGTAATCTGCTCGTTAACTACAAGCAGGGGATGGATGTGACCAAGGCAGACGAGAGCATTAAATACACCATGCTCGACAATCTGCTCGTTGACGGCAAGGAGCCGGGGTCGTGGGGAGTCTTCATGACACGCTCCGAGATCTATACGCAGGCGGCGCAGATGAACGGCATGATTAGCTACCTAGCCATCTATATTGGCTTTGTGCTGGTCGTTGCATGCGCGGCAATTCTGTCGATCCAGCAGCTCTCCAACGTGGCAGATGGCAGCCGCAGCTATCGCGTGCTGGCGCAGATCGGCTGTGACGACCGCCAGATTCGCCATTCGGTGATGGCACAGCAAGCGGTGTTCTTCCTGTTCCCGCTGGCGGTGGGTCTGGCGCACTCCTTTGTGGCGCTCAAGGTGATCATCGAGCTGGTGAGCACGTTTGGCAACATGAGCATCGGCGGCACGGTGGGCCTTACCTGTGCGATTTTCTTGGCAGCCTACGGCGGCTACTTCCTGGTAACGTACCTCATGAGTACCGGCATGGTGCGAGCAGCCATCGCCACCCGCTACAGCGAGTAGCGAGCGGGCAA
>URKC01000104.1:0-6549 GCA_900548295.1 uncultured Collinsella sp. | reverse complement strand
TGGCGTTGGGATTTCCCTCTTTAGAAACCTTATCAATCTTCGGGCCGCCGGGATAGCCGAGACCGATGGCCCGGGCCACCTTGTCGAAGGCCTCGCCCACAGCATCGTCGAGTGTCTCACCAAGTACCTCGTAGTCGCCCCATGCCTTCACGTGCACGAGCATGGTATGACCGCCCGAGACGAGCGTGAAGATAAACGGCGGCCTGAGATCGGGCTGCGCCAACAGGTTGGCAAATAGGTGACCCTCCAGATGATTGACGCACACCAGCGGTTTGCCGGCAGCATACGCAAAGCCCTTGGCAAAGGCGACACCCACCACCAAGGCACCCACCAGGCCCGGACCCTGCGTCACGCCCACGGCGGCAAGCTCACTTGGTGTAATGGCTCCGCCCGTAAGGCCCAGCGACGCTGCGGCGTCCTCGAGTGCCGCATCCACGACACTCACAATCACCTCAACGTGTTTGCGCGAGGCGATCTCGGGCACCACGCCGCCAAAGCGGGCGTGAAAATCAATCTGTGTCGACACCTGGTTGGCCAGCATATTGCCATCCGCATCGATAATCGCCACCGCCGTCTCGTCGCAGGAACTCTCGATGGCAAGCACTAGGCGGCGGCGCTCAATTTCGGCACGCTCCCCCTCGGAGCGCCTAGGCGCAGGCAGCGGCCATACGCGCTGCTCTGCCGCCGTCGGCTCGGGCGAGGCATTGTCGACCGGAAGCACCAGGGGCAGCGGAGCCGTCATGACGATGGCATCCTTGCCGGCACCATAATAGCCGCGGCGCCATCCTGCCTCGGTAAAGCCCAGAGCGTTATAAAGCGCGATCGCTCCCCTGTTGTCGTCCTCGACCTCGAGCGAAGCCGTGGTGCAGCCGAGCATCTGGGCATCATAGCTCACATGCGACAGCAGCTTGCGGGCAATGCCCTCACGGCGATGTGCCGGGTCGACGGCGACATCCAGAATCTGCACATCACCGTCCACGACCATACCGCCGGCAAGGCCCAGCAGCTTGCCATCGTCGTGTGCCACCCACCAACTACGCGGCGCAGCGACGTCCTCGCCCAGTTCGGACAGAAACATACCCGGCGTCCACGCCTCGTGTCCGGCACCTTCAAAGCAGGCAGCCTCCAGCGCGCTCGCGCCCTCGGCATCCGCCGCGCCCATGGGACGGAACTGCAGATGACGACCGGCGAGCTCATCGGCAACGCCCGTAATTTCGCTCTGCGCACTCTCGGCAAGACCAAGACGCTTGCGCTCGTTTTCCTCGGCATCCGAAAGGCGCGTGTAAATCGGCAGGACGCGGGCCGGATCGCCGTCACCCGCAGCGTGCGCGAGCAGCAAGCCCTCGCCCGAAGGCCACCACAGGTCGCGCTCCACGCAGCGGGCGGCCTCGTCCTCACCCAGCAGCTTGCCATAGCGCACGAGACCGTCACCGGTCAGCTGAACCTGGCCCCAGTCCGCTGCTTGGCGCCACTCATCGAGCGCCACGGCGGCCTTGACCACGTGTTCGCGCTCAAATTGACGCTCGGGACCCTCATCGACCAGCATATACAGCGCCGGATATACCTCACCGCGCATAGCATCGGCCAAGATACCAAGCTTGCCGCGCACGCCAGCCTTCCACGCCGTCCAAGCGCAAGCGTCGAGCGTCGACACGCCCAGCAGCGGAACATTGGCACCACGCGCGAGGCCCTTGGCAGTGGAGATGCCGATGCGCACACCCGTAAAGGACCCCGGGCCGCGGCCGACCACATAGCAACCAACATCGCTGCGATCCAGACCGGCTTGAGCCAGCACGCCATCAACGGTATTCACGAGCTCAACGTTGGCGTGACGGCGACACATGTGGTCGCCACTCACGAGCTTCGTCTCACCCGTCTGCCCATCAATCCAGCTTGCCGCGCAGGCAAGCATGTCGGTCGAGGTATCGAGCGCCACCACCAGCGCGTTGTCGTTATGCAAGCTCATCTTGTACAGCCTTATCAATCAAATGGGAAAGCTCCATTGCGCGGTCACCGTGCGCCTCAAGCGTTATCGTTCGCACATCGCTGTCGCCCTCATCACGCCTGAGCGTCACCGAAAGATACTCATCCGTCAGCTCGTCCTGGAATTGTTCGCCCCATTCCAGCAGGCAAGCACCCTCATAGCCCAGCACATCGAAAATGCCCGTATCCTCGAGCTCGTAGGCATGCTCCAGGCGGTATAGATCAAAGTGAAACAGCGGAATACGACCTTGATCGTGAACGGCCATGAGCGCAAACGTAGGACTCGTAACCATATGCCCATCGCCCAGCCCGCGCGAGACGCCCTTGGTAAAGTGAGTTTTGCCCACTCCCAGGCCACCGGTCAGGATGAGCACATCGCCGTCCTCAAGGCACGGTGCAATTAGCTCGCCAAAGTACTCCGTATCGGCAGCGCAAGTCGTTTTGTAAGTACCTACCCCCAGGCGCTCCAGGGACATATATGCTCCTTATTATTCCGAGGCGTCCTCTGGTGCGGGATGTCGCTCCAGATAGTCGCCCAGCATCTTAAAGTCTTCCTCCAGTAGCTCCTGCCACGCCGGATTGCGTAGCGCTGCTGCCGGATGGAAAGTGGGCATTACTACAAAATGCCCCATCTGGTGGAACCTGCCGCGCAGCTTAGTAATGCCAATCTCGGTCTTAAGCACAAAGTGCGTCGCGGGGTTGCCGAGCGTCACGATAATATCGGGCCAGATGCTTCGAATCTGCTCGCGCAAAAACGGTGAGCAAGCCAGCACTTCCTCGGGGCGCGGATTGCGGTTTCCCGGCGGGCGGCACTTAAGCACGTTGGCAATGTAGACGTCTTCGCGTTTGAGCCCCGCCAGCGACAAAATGCTGTTGAGGTCCTCGCCTGCCGCCCCCACAAAGGGCTCGCCCTGCAAATCCTCATTGCGGCCCGGCGCCTCGCCAATAAACATCACGCGAGCGCGGGGGTTTCCCACGCCAAACACGATGTTGTGGCGCGACTGGTAAAGCTGGCAAAGGTGACAATCGCCCAGAACGGCCTCGATCTCCTCGAGTGCGACCTCACGCGGCGCCTGATGGCTATGGCCGGGAATGTGCATGACGCCCATAGCGACTCCTACACGTAGACCTTGTCGAGACGCATACCAAAGCCGCAAGCGACCTCGTAGTTAATCGTGCCGCGTAGGCGCGCCATCTCGTCCATGGTAATCTCGGCATCTCCATCGCGGCCGACAATGATCATCTCGTCACCATACTCGGCCTCGGGAATCTCATGCGCCGGGTTGGACTGAATGGCGACCATAAACTGGTCCATGCAGATATTGCCCACCTGACGCACACGCTCGCCGCGATACAGCACGTCCATACGATTGGAAAGCGTACGCGAAAGGCCATCGGCATAACCGATCGGAAGGGTGCAGATCTGAACGCGCGTGCGCGGTACGCGGTAGGTAAAGCCGTAGCCCACGCCCTCGCCCATCGCAGGATGCGCCACGCGCGTCACACGCGCGTGGACGCTCATGACGGGATCAAGCTGCATCACACGACCACTCAGCTCACATGGCTGCAGACCATACAAACCGATGCCGGCACGAATCATGTCAAAGTGCATTGAAGAATCGAGCATCGAGGACGGCGTATTGGCACAATGCACGATACCGCATTCAAAACCTGCGTCCTTAATGGCCTGAACGGCCTCGGTAAAACGCTGGCACTGCAGCTTGTAGTCCCAACCCGAAGGTTCATCGGCCGTGGCAAAGTGCGTAAATACGCCGTCGCACTGAATACCGCGATGGAAGCTGATGCCGCGGACAAAGTCGAGCACCTGTGTGTAGTGAACGCCGATACGATTCATGCCCGTCTCGATGGCAAGATGGTACTTGCCCACCTTGCCCGCCGCGACGGCGCATTCGCCATACGCGAGAGCAAAATCGGACGTATAGACCGAGGGCATGATATCGAACTCGAGCAATGCAGGAATAGCCTCGATAGGCGGCTCGCTTAGAATCAGGATGGGCTTAGTAATTCCGCCCTGACGGAGCCCAACGCCCTCGTTGACCGTCGCCACGGCAAACATGTCGGCACCAGCCGAATACATGATCTTAGCGCACTCAACAGCTCCATGACCATAAGCATCGGCCTTGACCACGCAGCACAGGCGCTGACGCGGATTCAACAAGTTCTTATAGGCTCTCGTGTTGCGACGGAGCGCCCCGCGGTCGATCTCGACCCAGGACCAGCGCGTCAAATCGGCTTTATTCATGATTAGTCATCCGACCCTTCGTCCATGATTCCCAGATCTTCGAGCGCATCCTTTGCCGCCAGCTCCATGGCAGGACCGATCAAGTCGATAAGATCGGTCGCGATAACGCTCTTCTCACCATACTCCGTCGCCGCGGCAAAACCGGCGTAGCTGTGAAGTGCGACGGCGTACGAATACAGCAGCTCCCAACGATCCATCTCGTCGCGCATGGTGGCAAGCGTGCCGGCCAAAATACCCGCGAGAACATCACCAGAACCGGCAGTTGCCAGAGAAGCCGGACCCGAGAGTGGCAGCAGCACGCGCTCAACGCCACAGATAGCCGTCGTCGGCCCCTTGGCTATGACCACCAGATTGTCGGAGCCTGCAGCCCAGACAACCTTCTGCGCGGCCGCAATCGCGGTACCAAGGTCGTTCACCTCGTCACCGGCAACCAGGCGCGAAAGCTCACGATAGTGCGGCGTCATAACCAACGGCTGCTCGCGGCGATACATCTCGGGGTTACTATCAATACCGTCAATGGCAATCTTAGCAAGGCAGTTGAGTGCATCGGCGTCCAAAATTAGCGGTACATCAAGCTCGAGCAAGCCCGAAACCACCTGCATAGCGCCGGCAGACGTCGTCATACCGGGACCGCACAGCACGCAGCTGTACTTCTTTGCGATCTCGCACACCGTCATGCGCGCAGCGGCGCCAAAGGAGCCGCGGGAATCAGACGGAATAGCAAAGACCGGAATCGAAGGAAGTGCCATGCGAATGAGATTGGCGCAGGCGTCAGGAGCCGCGACTGCCACGTAACCAGCACCCGCGCGAGCTGCAGACTTGGCCGCCATAATGGCAGCACCAGGATATTGCGCAGATCCGGCGACAATAAGCACAGAGCCACGGGAATACTTATCGATATTCGATGGTAGCGGAGCAAAGTAATCAACTAAGTCACCGGGCTCGACAATCTCGGCGGCGTGGTCGACATCATCGATGACCTCGTCAAGACGGTCGTAAAGATTGCCGCAGATCAAATCGCCAGCATACTCAGGGCCATCAGCGCTATACAAACCAATCTTGGGCGCAATCATCGTCACCGTATGCTCGGCACGAATGCAGTCGTCATCAACAACGCCCGTCTCGGCATTCAGGCCCGAGGGGACATCAATGGATACGACACAATCGGCGCATTCATTGACCGTAGGAATCCAGATGGAGAACGGCGCACGCAGATTCCCGTGAAAACCGGTACCAAAAATGGCATCGACAACAACATCGGCCTTATCGATCAAAACCTCGAGTTCATCACGCGAGGGGCCGACGCAAACGTGCACATCGCGGCCGGCAGTACGACGAGCAACATGACGTGCCAGAGCAGCAGGAATCTCATCCGGTTCAACCGGAGAAACGATATCCACGTCCACACCCTTATGGCTCAGGATATCGGCGGCAACCCAACCGTCGCCGCCATTATTACCAAAACCGACCAAAACGAGAACCCGATCGGGATTGAGCTTCAAGACCTCGTTTGCGGCAAACTCACCCGCTAGCTCCATAAGCTCGGCCTTCGAAGTCCCTTCGCGTTCGATGATATCCTCGAGACGAACGACTTCTTCGGTACTCAAAACCGGTTTCATCTATGCTCCTAGCGTATCTTGCGAAGCATCGCCCAGGTGCTCCGCCAATGCTGAATTCTGCAGCTGCTCGAGCTCATCTAATACAGAGCGAGCCTCTTTAAATGTCTGCGCAACGCGTTTCTTGGTACTCACCTTTTCCTCTTTTGGCTTAGGCCGAGCATCTTCGGTAATCGCGATGGCATTCGCAACGGCCAAGTCTCCCGTAAGCGTAATGGAAAGAACGACCTCAACAACACCCAGTTCTTGAGCGATCTCGAGAGCACGGCCCGAAAGCAGCGCCTTCGGTTTGCCGAGTTTATCACGCGTAACCGAAACATCCTTGCGACCAACGCCTTGACTAAAACCCGTGCCGAGAGCTTTAAGTACCGCCTCGCGCGAAGCAAAGCGGCTGGCATAGTGAGCAGCGGGACGCGATGATGCATCACAATACGCACGCTCTTCTTCGGTAAACACACGCCGAGCAAACGATGGCGTCTTTTCAAGAATTGATTTCATGCGGGAAATCTCGACGATATCAACGCCGATACCAGCTTCAGCCATGTTCACCTCCATATCGCACAGACTAAGTTATTGTAGCCCGTTCACAGAAGATGCGACAAACGAGGGTTATAAAACACAGCTACTATGTGAGACAAATTGCCCGAGATACAAAAAAAGGGGGAGGCCGCGAGGCCTCCCCCTTCT
>URKC01000103.1:0-6781 GCA_900548295.1 uncultured Collinsella sp. | reverse complement strand
TCCATCGCGGGCCGGGGGATTCCGGCCCCTCTGGGGTTGCCTACCCGGATTCGCGCCTCAGGACTCAGCGCAACGCGTTGCGCTGAGTCCTGAGTCTGTTGCAATGAAGATGAGAATCAAGGTGCCACTAAATAGCTAAATGCCAAACCGCTGCTCGAGGCGGAGCACATGGCGGCAGGGTATAATTTGATTGTCATAGATTGCAATTTGGAGGTGCCCCATGAATGCCCCCGACGCGCTCCAAAACATCCGCTCAAAACACCCCGTTGCATATGTGGTTCTCTATCTCTTTGTCGGCTGGGCATTGCTGGTTGTCATCACCCATGCCATAGCTTTTGGAGCAGAACTGCTGATAGCCAGCTCGGACCAGCCCGTCGTCAAATGGGAGACGACCGATGAATGCACCGACGGAACCCGAACCATTTACTACAACAGCCCGTCCCTCTACCAAGAGTTCAAGGTCAAGATAAAGGACTCCAAGATTGTCGATGCCGAACTGGGCTCTTTATTTACAATCGGAGCAACCGTCAACGCCGAGCAAGTCGAGTACACGGACGGCCATGCGACGTATCGTATCGACCTCAGCATCCTAGGCCGACCGTCACGCGCTTGTCTGCTCGAATGCGATATACGCGGCACCACACTACACATGTCCGAAATACAGATGCGCCCGGACAAAAGAAAGTGATATATGGCCGAGTCGGAAGAGACTAGGCATAGACTCGTCCGCCTTCGTAGGCAAAACGCAGGATGAGCGGGGCATTGTTACGCACGAAATCATCGAGTTCTTTGAGGTCTGCTTCGCTAAAGCCCTCGTGCGACACCCAATTGAATGCCGGCAAGATGCACTCCGCCGTGTCAAAACCCCAATCGCGTGGGCGCTCCACAACGACCTTCACCGTATTGTCCTCACGGACTTCGGAATACGAAACCTGCGTATCGTCCTCAAGGCGGACATATTCCCACATCATAAGCTCGCTCCGTTCAAAGACGTCTCTTCTTGAGCAGTATACCCGCCTGTACAGCTACTCCACCGGCTTGAAGATGGTGGCCTGACCGAAGACGCTGCGGATGAGGGCTTTGGCCTCGTCCTCGGTCTGCGGGATGCTTGGGGCTGCGCCCTGATGGCCGAAGGGACTGCCCGCGCTGGGGTTGGACTCCCAGGGAGCTGCAGGAGCGTCCTCCTCTTTGGGGGCAGTTGCAGCGGGCTTGGGCGCGGGCGTCGCACCCGGCACGTCGAACGGAGGCAGATCGTCCCCGCTCGCATCGCCTGCAAAGCCGCCGACCATGGCGTCATCGTAGGGCACCTGCTCGGATTCCCACGGTGCAGACTGCGCAGACGGCTGAGCCTTGGGAGCGGACGCGCGCTCGGGCGCTCGGGGCGCGGGCTCGGTCGGGAGCTTGCCCGTGGCAGGAGCGCCAGCGGGGTTGTCGGAGCGCAGCCAGGGGGCTTTGCCCAGGTCGGATGACTTGGGCGCAGGCGCGGCGGCGGGCTTGGGCGCGGGGACCGGAGCAGCCTGTTTGGGCGCAGCGGGTTCAGGCGCCGACGGGGTCGGTGCCGCTACCGGTGCCGCTTTTGGCTGCGTCGCGCTGACGTTCGAGGATGCAGGGGCCGCCGAGGACACGGGTTGCGGGTCCGCAGATGCCGCAGCCCGTGCAGATGGAGAATGCTCCTCATGTTGAGGAGCCGGCGTGCCACCTCCATCCAGGACGTAGTCGACGGTGCGACGACCGAAGACCGCACTGACTGTCGGCAGGACCACCGACTGCGTGTCGGCGCGTCCGAGCATCTTGATGGCAAAGGTCGAGCCCGCGGGGAACGAGACCGTGAGCTTGGAGCCGTCGTCTGCTGTGGCGCGGGCATTGAGCAAAAGCCCTGCGTAGGAAGCCTGACGATCCTTGACGCGTTCGACGACCTCGGCCCATTTGCGCTGGAGCTCACCGGCATCCTCGACCGCGGGGGTCTCGGCGGCACCAGCGGCAGCAACCTGGGCGGCGGTGTTGGGCTGGGGCTTAGGTGCCGGAGCGGTGGCAGGCGCGGGGGCTGCAACGGGCTGAGGCGTCGGAGCCGGCGCAGACTGAGGTGCAGACGCTGCAGGCTTGGAAGCCGACACGGACGCAGAACGGGGCGCAGGCTGAGCCGCCGGAGCGGCAGCACCACGGTCCCAAGGCATACCGCCCTGGCGCGCGGACGTATCAGCGGTGGTAGCAAATGCCGCCGGAGTAGCGGCTCGGGCACCCGAGATCAGCGTCGGCTGCTGGGCAGCAGCGGGTACGGATGCTGCAGGCGCGGTGGCCTGAGCAGCAGCCACGCTCGCCGGCACGGCGCCGTTGGCAACCATGGCCTCCAGACGCGCCACGCGCTCGGCCAATGCCTCAATCGTTAAATCAGCCTCGGGACGTGCCAGACGCGTACAGGCAATCTCGAGCACCAGGCGCACGTCGCTCGCGCCCCTCATCTCCAGTGCGGCATCGTCGAGCACCGTCAGCACGCGGGCCAGGCGGTCGGCAGGATGCTCGCCAAAGGCAGCGGCCTCGGCAGCAAGCGCCTCGGCCTGCTCGGAGCCGCCCTCAAACAGCTCGGCACGGGCACCGGCAACGCAGGCCACATACACGTCGCGCACATGCGCCACCAAGTCGCGCGTCAGCTCAAGCAGGTCATTGCCCTCCTCGACCTGTGCACGGATCAGTCCATAGAGCTCGGCAACATCGCGATCGGCAATGGCGCGGGAAAACTCGCCCAGAATCTGGTCCGAAACCTCGCCTAAAAGCGAGCGGGCATCGTCCGCATGCACAGAACCGTTGCCAAAAACGCTCAGCTGCTCCAGCGTGGAGAGCGCGTCGCGCATGCCGCCCTTGGCATGGCGCGCCACGATGGCGAGCGCCTCGTCGTCGTAATCGAAGCCCTCCTGCTCGCATACGTATGCCAGGCGATGCTCAATATCCTCGTTGCCGATGCGATGGAAATCGAAACGCTGGCAGCGCGAGAGGATGGTCTCCAGAATCTTTTGCGGGTCGGTGGTGCACAGCACAAAGATCACGTGTGCCGGCGGCTCCTCAAGCGTCTTGAGCAGCGCGTTGAACGCCGCCGTCGTGAGCATGTGGACCTCGTCGATGATATAGATCTTGTACTTGCCGCGCACCGGGGCAAAGTTGACGGAGTTGATGATCTCCTCGCGCACGTTGTCCACGCCGGTACGGCTTGCGGCATCGAGCTCGTAGACATCGGGGTGGTTGCCCTCGGCAATGAGCTCGCACTCCTCGCAAGTACCGTCGGGCATGCAGCCGCTTGCACCCTCGGCGCGCGCCGCCTCGGCATTGCGGCACAGCAGCGCCTTGGCCAGAATGCGCGCCATGGTGGTCTTGCCCGTGCCGCGCGGTCCGCAGAACAGGTAGGCGTGGGACAGGCGTCCCTCGGTGATAGCGTGCTCGAGCGTCGAGACGATATGCTGCTGGCCCACCACGGAGTCGAAGGTGAGCGGGCGATACTTTCGGTACAACGATTCCATGGGTGCTCCCCCGGGTATACTGAGACTTGTTGCCGCGACGGCCATGCGGTCGCACGGCATACTGCATTCATAATAACCCGTACGGCGAGCCCGCCGCGATAGGAGTCCAAAGAGCATGGCAGACGCAGAGAGCAACCTCGTTCCCTCCGAAGCAGCCGACCAGGTCGAGGTCGCGCTCGAGGCGCAGGCAGCAGCCGACGACGGCATCCTGTACCTCAACGAGTATCAGTACGAAAACGACCTCGTCACCGACTTTGCGCGCCTGGTCGCCTCGCCCAGGCGCCGTGGCTCCCTGTACGTCGCCGCCGCGATTGCCGCGCTCATCGGCATCGGCATGCTGGTGGCCGGCGGCAGCTGGATCAAGTTCGGCGTCGTGCTGATCGTGTTCGGCGCCTTTTTGGCCTGGTGGAGCAAGAACCTGCACCACACGCTCGCCCGCGACTTTATCGATGCCGTCGAGGCCGACGAGTCCATGGGCGGCCGCTACCGCCGCGTCGCCGCCAACGAGGACGGCCTGATGGTCTGGGGCAAGAGCGGCAAGTCGCAGTTCTTCCCGTTTGAGAAGCTCGACCACGTGCTCGACGGCGAGCGCATCTTTGTGGCTATGTTCGCCGACCAGGGCGTGACGATCCCCAAGGACACCTTTGTTCGCGGCGATGCCGAGCAGTTTGGCCCCTTCCTCAAGGCGCGCATCAACAAAAAACTCCGCATCGAGACCAAACGCAAGAAGATGAAGGCCGAGAAGGCCGCCGCCGAGGCCAAGCAGGGCGACAAGCCCCAGGAGACCAAAGGCAAGCAGCGCAAGCAGAAGAAGAACAAGAAGAAGCGCTAAGACCAAACCAGACAGACAGCCTCGCATCCCGCTATCCTCCCCATGCACCCGAGCGTGCTACACTAGCAGCATCTATGCCACCGCGAATGGCTCGGCCCCACGTCCGCCGCTCGCAAACGAACTTTAAACGCACGAGGGTTGGCCATGCCGCTTTTCTCGCAACATACCGCCCGGTTCTCGCCGGACGTTCCTTTGGAGGGCACCAGCTCTCGCGAGCTGCTCAAGCGGTACCAGCCGCTCGAGACACTTGCGACCGGCGGTTTTGGCTCCATCGAGATTTGCCGCGACACGCACCTGCGCCGCCGCGTCGCCATTAAGCGCATCCCCCTTATCAACGGCGCCGGCATGCCCGCCAGCGACATCATGGATGTCCTGCGCGAGGCGCACACTGCCGCCATGCTTCAACATCCCAATATCGTGCAGGTCATCGACTTTACGCATGACACCGCCTATGCCTACCTGGTCATGGAGTATGTCGACGGTATGTCGCTGGCCGAGTTTTTGCATCGCGTGGACGGCCACTCGCTCACCTTTGACGAGGCCGCGGCCATTGCCGATGCCCTGGGCCAGGCGCTCACCTTCGCCCATAGCAATGGCGTACTCCACCTGGACATTAAGCCCGCCAACGTGCTCATCGACCACTCGGGCAATGTAAAGCTCACCGACTTTGGCATGGCGCGACTGTCGTCCGCCGGTGGCTTTGGCGGCTCGCGCGGCGGCACCATCGGCTACATGCCGCCCGAGCAGCTCGATATCGAGACCGGCACGGTCGACGAACGCGCCGATGTCTTTGCCCTTGCCTGCGTTATCTATGAGGGCTTGTGCGGCAGCGCTCCCTTTATGGCGGCCACGCCCGCCGACTCGCTCGACCGCATCATCGGCGGCGCCACCTATCCCAGCGAGCTGATACCACACTTTCCCCCGGGAGCCGAGGCCGCGCTCATGAGCGCGCTCTCCCCCATGCCGCAGGACCGCCCCAACAGCATCGAGGCATTTTGCGACCAACTCCTTGCCGGTCTGGGCAGCGTGCGCGAGGGCCGTCGCAGTCTGGAGCAAATGGTTGGCGAGCTTTCGGATGACGAGCAGGAGCTCGACGATATCGAGCCGTCGTACTACGAGGACGACGCCATCGAGGTCGACCCCGCACTCGGCTGGGCGGGCACGCGCTGGAGCCATGCGCGCGACTACGCCATGCGCGCTATCTCGGCGCTAACGTGCGGCACCTTTAGCTTTTTGCTGATGCAAACGGCCGGGGTCGCGGCGCTTCCCGGCCTGGTCATTGCGGCCATCGCGATCGGAGCGGCGGCTGGCCTGGCCCCCCAGATCGGCTCGGCCATCTCGGCTGTGGGCTTTTTGGTGCTCATGGCCAACGCCACCATGCAGGCGCAGGGCATCCTGTCGATGTTGCCCGTCGCGGTGATCTTTGCCGCCGCCATGTCCGGTTGGTGGATCGCCTGGGGTCGCACCGAGGCTGCCGCGAGCGCCGCGCTCACCTGTGCACTCGCGCTTGGCTGTCTGACTGGCAACACCTTCCTGGCAGCTGGGGTCGCCGCCGGCGTCGCGTCATTTTGGCTTGGCCCGGCAAGCGCCGCCGCGGCAACGGGCATGGGCGTGCTTTTTGCCCGTCTGGCCACGGTCGCGCTTTCAGCCGGAGGCGTGCTGGGGCTCGGTAACGTTGCCGCAGCGCTGGGAGACCCACTCCTTTGGGCTGCCTTTGTGCTGGTAGCGGCAACTGCCGCGGCGTCATCTGCGCTGCTCAATGCCCATGCCAAGCGTGCCGATCAGGGCTCAAACCTTGCCGCAATCGCCGCCATCGCTGTCGCCGGCATCGGCTGCGCAGCGGCGTCCTGTCTTGCACACCATATGGAAATTGCCAGCCTTGCAGCCGCGGTCGCCGCCAAGGCGGCGGTTGCGGGAACCCTATCCTCTATAATCGTTGGGATATGCCTATATTTGCTCGGATACCAAAGAACCTATACGGAGAGTGATCTTTCGTGAACTTCCTGAACATCTTCGAGGACCACGTGGCCGGCATCTTCGGTGCCACCCGTGCCCCGTTCTCCTTTAAGAAGCTTGCCAAGCAGGCCGCTCGCGACATGGAGGATCAGACTCTGGTGATCAACGGCGTCAACACGGCGCCGGCACTCTATACCATCCTGATCGCCGCCGACGACGATCCCATGCTCGCCCCGTTCTACCCCGAGCTTTCGCGCGAGGTCCGCGAGTTTGTGAAAGCGCAGGCCGAAAAGCGCCGCTATGTCTTTGTCGGCGAGCCCCTCGTGCGCTTTATGATCGATCCGCAGCTGCGCGCCGGCAAGTTCTCGGTCTTTGCCGAGAACGTCGATGCCCCCACGCTCGGCCGCCTGTACGAAGAAGAGCGCGCCTATCAAAACGGCCTGGGCCAGAACAACTCGGCCGCGAGCCGTGCCGCCAGCGCCCC
>URKC01000102.1:0-6813 GCA_900548295.1 uncultured Collinsella sp. | reverse complement strand
CACCCTGGAAGTGGTCGTGCGACAGAATCGAGCCGCCCACGATAGGCAGGTCGGCGTTGGAGCCGATGAAGTAATGCGGGAACAGGTCCACAAAGTCGAGCAGGCAGGTCAGGCCCTTGCGGTCGACGTGCATCGGACGATGCTCGGAGCTCATGGCAATGCAATGCTCGTTAAAGTACGCGTACGGGCTGTACTGGAAACCCCAGCGCTCGCCGTTGAGCTGGATGGGGATAATGCGCAGGTTCTGGCGAGCGGGGTGAGCGCCGCCGTCGGCTGCGGCGGAGCGTCCGGGATAGCCCTCGTTTTCGATGCAGAGCTGGCAGGCGGGATACTTCTCGCCCGTGTTCTTTGCGGCACCAGCCGCGGCGATATCGCGTGGGTCCTTCTCAGGCTTGGAGAGGTTGATGGTGATCTCAAGATCGCCCCAGTTGGTGGGGGTGCTCCATTTGATGTTGCGCGCGATGGCGGCACGGCGCACGTAGCCGGCGTCGCAGCACAGGCCGTAGAACCAGTCGGTCGCGGCGCGGGGCTCGTTGACGCCCATACGTCCGTTGAACTCCTCGTTTACAACCGAAGGCCTCGGCATGAGCGCACCCATGATGCGCATGGCGATGCGGTCGCGGCCTGACGCCGTGTCCTCGGCGGCACCGTTGGTAACGGCGGCCTCGGAAAGCGCGGCAAGCGTGCCTTCAAGATCAAAGTCGGGCAGGGTATTGGGGTGCAAGAGCGAGAGTTTCTCAACCTGGAGCGCCCAGGCCATATCGAGTGCGGGACCCGTGGCGCCGATGCACTCCAAAATGGTGTTGTATGCCCAGATCCGGTCGTCCTGGCCGATCATCGATCGGTGGATGGCGTACTCGATCAGGTTCTGCGCGGCCTCTCGCACGTCAGTCATTACAGCCATGCCGCGTAAGCCCCCTTGTCAGAGATGGCGTAGTGACGGGCAGAGCCCTCGCCCAGCCAGCCGTTCATCTTGGCAATGAAGGTGTCGACCAGATCGAGCGGCACGAAGGCCTGGATGGTGCCACCAAAGCCGCCACCGTGGATACGGACGGCGCCGCGGCCGTCGAGCACGTGCTCGGCCAGCGCCAGGGCATACATGGAAGGCTGCTCGGAACCCAGCTTGGCAACAACATTCTGCAGGTACATGGCAGAGCTGGCGCCGGACTCGCGCGTCAGGACCAGGAACTGGTCAATGTCGCCAGCGTTCAGGGCTGCCCAGCGCTTGTCGACCAGGCCGTTCTCGTACCAGTAGTGAACGGCACGCAGGCAAGCGCGGTCGCCCAGCTTGGCGCGCAGCTCGGGGAGCTTGGCGTCAAAGTCGGCAACGTTGACCTCGCACAGGCGTGCCTTGCCAAACTCGGCGGCGACGTCCTGCATCTCGCGCGGAACGGCGGCGTAGTCGTCGGTAGCCGCCACATGGTCGGCGCCAACCTTAACGAGCACGAGCGCATAGCCGTGATCCTCAAAGTTGAGCTCGAGCTTCTGGGTCTTAGGCTGAGCCTGATCCTCAAAGTCCATGTAGGCGAGGCCGCCCAGGCACACAGCCGCCTGATCCATAAGACCGCAGGGCTTGCCGTAATAGTTGTTCTCGGTGCGCTGGCTCATCTGGGCGAGCGCGACGGGCTCAATGGCGGGCGCGCCCCAGAGCGTCTCCATGGCGCGGCCGTAAGCCGCCTCGACAGCGGCGGAGCTAGAAAGGCCGCCACCCGAGGGGACGGAGCAGGTAAAGGCAAAGTCGAAGCCCTGGGGCTCAACGCCCAGAGCAGCGATTTCGTGGGCCATACCGCGCACGAGGCTTGCGGACGTGCCCTTCTCGGACTCTTGAATATCCAGCGTGTCGAGCGTGATCTCAAACGTAGGATAGCCCTCGTCGGCGACGCGAACCTTGTTGGAATCGGTCGCCACGGCAATGCCGTCGACGGCGACATCGAGCGAGCCGGCGATAACGTGACCGCCCTCGTGATCGGTGTGGTTGCCGCTGATCTCGGAACGGCCGGGCGCGTGCACATAGAGCACCTGGCGATCGCCGATGGGGCCAAACTCCTCCTCAAACAGCTTGGTGAGCGTGGCGAGTGTCTTTTCGTCGGGGGTGGTCATGAGGGTCCTTTCCTTGGCGCATACTGACGAGTTTTCCGTCGTAGTGAGTACGTTAACAATCTGAAGTGGCATAAACTCAGCATCTACGATGCCGCACGTTACGGGCTATGTTAACGTACTCATAACACAACACTTATCACTTTTTGAGAATCTGGTAATCGGTAGAAATCCAGCCGTGAACGGTATTGCCGTATGGACTTATAGAGCAGAAGAGTTGCGGATTGAAAAAGTAGAGTACGTTAACATGCGTCCGACGATAGCGGGCTTCGGCGCGGGGCGTATTTCTGCCCGGGCCGGCATGCACGCTATTCAGATCTCGCGAGGGTGAAGGTGATCCTGTGGTAAGGCGCCCGTCCAACGATACAGGTACGCGTCCGGTCTCCATGGCCGACGTCGCCCGCGCTGCTGGCGTTTCGCAGCAGACGGTTTCGCGCGTTGCCAACGGCCTCCCTAACGTCAACGAGCAGACGCGCCAGCGCGTGCAAGCCGCCATGCAGGAGCTCGGCTTCCGTCCGAGTTATGCCGGTCGCTCGCTGCGCGACGGCCGTTACCATTCGGTCGGTCTGTGCGTCAACGATGTCACCAAGTTTGGGAACCTCTCAATGATCGACGGCATCGCCAGCGCAGCTCGCGAGCATAATTGCGCCATCACGCTGGTCGAGATGTCCAAGACCGAGGAATTCTCGCTTGCCGAGGCAACGCGTCGTATGGCCGCGCTGCCCGTGGACGGCATCATCATCGGCATGAGCCGTATGGCGCCCGATTTTGAGACGTTTGATCCGTTACCGGGTATCGGCACGGTTATCGTCACCATGTATGCGCACCCGCGGGTGACTACGGTCGACTCCGATCATTACGGCTGCTCGCTGTTGCTTATGGACCATCTGTTTGAGCTGGGGCACGAGCAGATTCGCTATATTGGCGGCCCGTCGTTCTCGGTCGACGAGCAATTTCGTCGCGCCGGTTGGCAGGATGCGCTCGAGCGTAAACACATCGAGCCGGCAGAGCCGCTCGAGGGCGACTGGTCTGCCAACAGCGGTTACGAGGCCGGCAGATATCTGGCCGAGCACGATCGCACCATGACGGCGATTTACGCGGCAAACGACCAGATGGCAAATGGCGCAATTGCAGCGCTGCGCGACAGCGGCTTGCGCGTGCCCGAGGACGTGAGCGTGGTGGGTGTCGATGACTCACTCGACGACTTTGTCGCGCATAACGAGCTCACGACCGTTCGATTCGACTTGCATCAGCGTGGGCGCGAGGTATTCGAGCATGCGGTTCCCGAGGCGGGTACGGCGGGCAAAACCGTTGCCATTCGTATTCCCGGTCAGCTCATCGTTCGGCATAGTACGGCGGCACCGCCCGCATAGTTTGTGCTGGTAAACGGCGATTTATCGCATTTCAATAACAATCGGTAAGGATGCCGGCAGATGGCTGTTGGGATGCAGCCGAGTGCTATGATAGACGGGCTCTTTTGTCTATCTAGGAGGCTTTGCCTGATGGAGATCACCAAGGATATCCGCTACGTTGGCGTCGACGATCACGACATTGACCTGTTCGAGGGCCAGTACGATGTGTCCGAGAACGGTATGGCATACAACAGCTACGTTATCTTGGGCGACAAGATCGCTGTCGCCGATTCGGTCGACGGTGGTTTTGTCGATGAGTGGCTCGGTAACCTCGAATCCGTGCTCGATGGCCGTACGCCCGATTACCTGGTCGTTCATCATATGGAGCCCGACCACTCCGCTGGCATCGTCGCCTTTATGGAGCGCTATCCCCAGGCCCAGATTGTGGCCAGCATGGGCGCTTTCCGCATGATGGTCAACTACTTTGGCACCGATTTCCCCGAGCGCAAGATGGTCGTCAAAGAGGGTGACGTGCTCGACCTGGGCGGCCACAGCCTAACCTTTGTCGGCGCCCCCAACGTTCATTGGCCCGAGGTGCTTTTCTCTTACGAGTCCACTGACAAGGTGCTCTTTAGCGCCGACGGCTTTGGCAAGTTTGGCGCCAACGATATCGAGGATCCGGAAGGTTGGGCCTGTGAGGCGCGCCGTTACTACTTTGGCATCGTGGGCAAGTTCGGCAAGTTTGTGCAGGCCGTGCTCAAGAAGGCCGCCGACCTAGACATCCAGATCATTTGCCCGCTTCACGGCCCCGTGCTGACCGAGAACCTGGGCTATTACCTTGACACCTACAACACCTGGTCGAGCTACCAGCCCGAGGACGAGGGCATTACGATTGCCTATGCAAGCGTGTATGGCCATCTGAAGGCTGCCGTTGAGGAGCTTGCATCTGCGCTCGAGGCCCGCGGCCAGAAGGTTTCCGTCTTTGACCTGACTCGCGACGACATGGCCGAGGCCGTTGAGGATGCGTTCCGCTATGACCGACTGGTACTCGCTTCCATCACCTATCAGGGCGAGATTTTCCCGTTCATGAGTACCTTCATCCATACGCTCGCCGAGCATGCCTACCAGAACCGCACGGTGGCGCTTGTCGAGGCCGGTTCCTGGGCGCCCGCCGCTGCCAAGGTTATGACCAAGGAGCTCGAGGGCATGAAGGACATCACCCTGACGCAGAACAAGGTGACCGTGCTAGGTTCGCTCGGCGACGCCTCGCGCGCCCAGATTGAAGCCCTCGCCGACGAGCTGTCCAAGTAGCGACACGTTCACTTTTGACGCTCAACCACCACAACCACCGCAAAGGGGACAGGCACCTTTGCGGTGGTTTTTGTTTAAGCGCCGGCGATGAGGAGATTTGGGCGGGCGTTGTCGGCGGTCTCGGCGATTGAGGTAGCAACGGCATGATCGGGGTCGCGGTCCATCACGATGGTGTCGACATCTGCCAGCTCGGCAAAGCGGTACATGCCGCGTCCGTTAACCTTGCTGGCGTCCATGAGGGCGACGCTTTGATGGGCTGCGGCGATCATGGCCGTTTTGGTCTCGGCCATCTGCGGAAAGTCGGTCGTAAAGCCGCAGCCGGGAACAAAAGCGCCGGGGCACATGACGGCAAGATCGGCATGGACCATTTGGAGCGCCTGCATAGTGAGCGGTCCATACAGATAACGATGGCCTTTGCGCAGCGCCCCGCCCAGCATGACGACATCGACCGAGGGCATGCTCTCGTCGATGTAATCGGCAATGGTAATGTCGGCGGTAATGACGGTGATGCCATCGCGCTGGTCGAGGAGCCGGACAAACTCGAGAGCGGTGGTGCCCGAGTCGACGAGCAGGGTGTCACCATTGCCGACGAGTTCAATGGCGCTTTGTGCGATGGCCTGCTTGGCGGCGACATTGACGTTGATGCGGCGATCCTGGGTGGATACGGTCAGTCGTTTCTGGAGCGACACAGCGCCGCCGTGCGTGCGGCGCAGCTTGCCGGACTCGGCGAGCGCATCCAGGTCGGTGCGGGCGGTAACGGAGGACACGCCAAAGGTCTGGGCGATTTCTGCCACCTGCACCGAGGCGTTATGTTCAAGCATCTCCATGATGGCGGCACGACGCTCATCGGCGAAAGCTCGGGTTGTTGCATGGGCCATATCCGCTCCATCATCGTCTGAAATTTGCAGGAATTGTGTTGAGTCTATTTTCGTTCATTTTCTTTTTAAGTAAGAAAACACCTTTCGATTACTTATCTTTTCTATAAAAGAAAGATGATTCGCTTGAAAACTTCAATGTCGTATAGAGGAATCCGGTGCGAATCTCTTCCGTTTGCTTTTCAAAAACAAGCGTCTTGACCTGTGCGCCGCTGATATCTCATACGTGTGACGCCGTCAATTTTCATACAATGGTCGTAGCAAAACGCAAGGTAAAACGCCTTGTGAACAACTACGCCCGATGTCCAGATGCGGGCGAGGGAGAGGAGCAAACGCTCATGGCACTTGTTACCACCGAAAAGATGCTCAAGGACGCTCAGGCCGGCCACTACGCCGTCGGCGCGTTCAACGTCGAGAACCTCGAGTTTGTTATGGCCGTTCTGGCCGCTGCCGAGGAGACCAAGTCCCCCGTCATCATGCAGACCACCCCGGGCACCATCAAGACCGCTGGTCTGGACTACTTCTACGGCATGGTCAAGGCTGCCGCCGAGCGCGCTTCCGTGCCCGTCGCTCTGCACCTCGATCACGGCGATGGCTATGACCGCTGCATGCAGGCTTTCCGCACCGGCTACACTTCTGTCATGATTGACGGCTCGCACGAGTCCTTCGAGGACAACATTGCCCTGACCAAGTCCGTCGCCGACGCTGGCCGCGCCATGGGCGTGCCCGTCGAGGCCGAGCTCGGCAAGGTTGGCGGCAAGGAGGACGACGGTCCCGCGGTTGAGGGCGAGAGCCCCTACACCGATCCTGCCGAGGCCAAGGAGTTCGTCGAGCGCACCGGCTGCACCTCGCTGGCCATTGGCGTTGGCACCAGCCACGGCGTGTACACGAGCGATCCGCACATCGAGCAGTCCGTGGTCAAGGCCATTCGCGACGCCGTCGACGTGCCGCTGGTTCTGCACGGCACCTCCGGTGTGCCCGATGAGCAGGTTGCCGAGGCCGTGAAGAACGGCATCTGCAAGGTTAACTACGCCACCGAGCTGCGTCAGGCCTACACCAAGGGCTTCATGGCCTACATGGCCGAGAACCCCGCCTGCTTCGATCCCAAGAAGCCGGCCAAGGAGGGCATGCGTGAGATCACCGAGCTGGTTAAGATCCGCATGACCAACCTCAACTCT
>URKC01000101.1:0-6849 GCA_900548295.1 uncultured Collinsella sp. | reverse complement strand
TGGCCCAGCTCGAGCGCTAGGCGCCGGCCAGCCAGGCTCGCATCTCTTTCTTTAGGCGTTCCCAGGTTGCTTGCGTGGCGGGGTCGGTAAAGGGCCGCACGATGCCAAAAGGTGCGTCGAACAGGCGGTAGATATCGCCCTGCTCGCGCGCCAGCGCGCGGCTTGCCGGATAGACGAGCTCAAACATAAAGCAGATGAGCCCCACCAGGTAGTCCGCCGGCTCGTTGCGCTCGTCACGCGCGACGCAGCGATGCTCGTCAAAGGCGGTAAGCGCCGGTGTCGAGAAGTGGCTGGCGAGAAACGTGTCCTCATCCACCTTGAGGATGGTGTCGACGGTGCTGTCGGCGATGGTGCGCATAATGTCAATCTTGTCGCCATCGCGCACGATCTCGCAGAAGCTCCGTGTACGGGTGTCGAGTTCCGTGGGCAGGCGAAAATCACTGTGGTGGGCGATGCTCGCGCGGATCAGTTCGTCCTCTGCCGGGTCATCGATAAAGTCGCGGATGCTCGTTACGGCGGGTGCATCGGCGGGATTCTCGCCAAAGAGGACCTCGATGCCCAGCGCTGCATGGCTCATGCTCTCGGCGTCCTTAAAGGTGTCCCAGCGCCGCAACTGCTCAAAGCGGCCCATATCGTGTAGCAGGCCGCAAAGCCATGCCAGGTCAATATCTTCTGACGACCAGCCCTGCTCGCGCGCTACGGCATCGCATGCCTCGGCCACGTGGTACGTATGCTCGATTTTGAGCGCGATGCGTGGGTTGGTGGCGTCGTAGGCATCGGTGTAGCTTTTGAAGGCCGCGCGCGCCCGGTCTCGATCGATAACTGTCATAATGACTTCCTAAAAAGTTGTGTCTTTCTGTGTCTTTCGATCCGGTGGCAATTGTAGGTGAACTTTATTGCCACCGGTTGATATTTCTGCTGCGTTGCAAGGCGCGCTGCAGACGACTTACCAGAATGGGAGTGGCATGGTCCTTAGGATCTTTAAAATCGTCTGGCCAGTGATGCTTACCTATGTTGCAATAGGCGCGCCGTGCGGAATGATCATGGGGCAGACGGGAATGGAGCCCTGGATGGTCTTTGCTCTGAGCAGCACGTTCGTGACGGGCAGCGGGCAGTTTATGATCTGCAATCTGTGGCTGGCAGGTGTGCCTGCGGCGTCGATCGTCGCGAGCGTTGCTGCCATCTCCTCGCGCTTTGCGCTTTGCTCGGCATCGATCACGTCGCATCTGACGGGTGCCTCGAAGCGTCAGACGCTGGCTGTTGCCGCGACACTTACCGAGGAGGCATATGGCATCTCGCTTGCCAAGTTGGTTGAAGGGGAGGATTGGGGCCCGCGCGAGTCCTTTGTGCTCAACGTGATCCTTATCGCAACATGGGGCGTATCGTGTACGACGGGCGCCATCGTCGGCGCCGTTGTCGATGTTCCCACCGCCATTGCAGCCTTTGTCTGCACCTCGCTCTTTATCTGCCTGCTCTTTTCGCAGCGACTGTCGCACGGTAATGTCGTTGCCGCTGTGGCTTGCTCCACCATTGCCGGCACGGCTATGACCACACCGGTTGCCCTCGCCGAGGTCGCACCGCGTTACGCCGAGCTTGCGCCCACCGCGTACGCTCAGATCGCCACCGCCGTTATCATCACGGCGATCATGGCTCCGATTCTGACTGGCTGGGTCGACAAGAAGTTCTGCCAAGGCAAGGAGGATCTGTCGCCTGTCGGTGTCGAGGCCATAGAGGAGGCCGTCGCGACTGACATCGATGGCGAGTAGCAATCGATACCCATCAATGATGCCGGCGTGTGCAATTCGCGCCGTATGGGCGCCCGAACAGAAACTGTTTTGCAGTGATGTTCGGGCGCTCTGCTATTATCCCCTTTACCCCTGTGGAGTAAAGGGGTGTTTATTGCCCTGATTCGAATTGGGCGATTCTGACCACTTGGGTATTGAAGGGATGGCGCTAGTGGTTAAGGCACTCAAGATTGAGATATTCGTGCTATGCATGATTGTTCTTATCGGGCTTGCCGTGCGAAGTCGTCGCTCCTTGTTCTCGAGCACCCAGCAGCTATTGTTTAGCATGCTTGGCTACACCTCTGCCGCGTACATATTATTCGATATGATCTGGACGCTTTCGGACGGTGTGGACGGCACGTTGGGCATTGCTGTCAACTGGATTTCCAACGCGGTTTCGTTTTCGCTCTTTGCTATCGCGTGTCTCATTTGGTTTATCTATTCCGAGACGGTGCAGGGTTCTCGCCTTTTGACCTCGCGCTATAGGGTGGTGCTTGTAGCGTTGCCTACGGCTCTGGTGGTCGTGCTGGCGTTTACCAGTTACTGGACGCACGCCCTGTTCTATATCGATTCGCAGGGCGTGTATCGTCGCGGCTTTGCCTATATGATCCAGCCCATCGTCAGCTACTGTTACGTTATACATACGTCCCTGCATGCATTTGTGCAATCTCGCAGGGTCGAGAGCCTGCAGACGAAGGCCATCTATCGAACCTTGGCATTTTTCGCCATTCCGGCCCTGGTGGGCGGTACCTTTCAGGTCGTATACTCGGTGCCCGGCCTTTGTGTCGGCATAATGATTAGCATGTTGCTGCTCTACATCATCTACCAGGAGCAGCTCATCTCGACCGACCCGTTGACTGGACTTAACAATCGCAACCGTTTTGAGACCTATATGCTGTCGCTCTTCTCAAATGTGGATCAGGCCGAAGATGTATATCTGCTTATGATGGACGCCGACGGCTTTAAGCAGATTAACGATCGCTATGGGCATGTGGAGGGCGACCACGCTCTTCAGGTCATATCCGCTGCGCTCAAAGAAGTCTGCTCGGCGTCTGGCGGCTTTATCGCACGTTATGGTGGCGATGAGTTCGTGGTGCTCCAAGAGGCAGTGGCGGAACAGGATATCATGCATCTGTGCGCGACAATCAACGATGAGCTCGCGCGCGCCGAGGTTCCGTATCTGTTGCGGATGTCCATCGGCTACGCACGGGTCGGTGATGGCGTCGATACCTGGCAAGACTTGCTTCGTGCTGCCGACGCGGAGCTCTACCGCGTAAAGCGCGAGAAGAAGAAAGCCGGCGCCCAGATACGCTAGAAAAAGGGCGCACGCTGGCGGGCGTGGCGGCCCTCGGCTCTCCGATGTACTCCATTAAGCTAAAGCATGTGAACCCCCTCTGCTAAATAGGGGTAGTTCGTTAGACCTTTTTGGGCCTGTTGACGATGATGATGCCGCCGCAGACCAACAGCAGGGCAACAAGTACGGTAACAGGGCTCGTGCCAGCGCCCTCGCCGAGCAGCAGAGCGCTCAACAGTACGCCAAAGACTGGATTCATAAAGCCAAAGACCGACACACGGCTGACGGGGTTGACGGCAAGCAGACGCGACCATAGCGAGTACGCGACGGCGGAAATGAGTGCCATATAGATAATGAGTGCGATGGCGGGGATGATCGCGGTGGGGGAGAGCGCGCCGCCCATCAAAAACCCGATGGCGGTAAGGACCAAACCTCCGACTAAAAACTGCCAGCCGGCGAGCAAGACGCCGTCATGCTTGCGCGAGAAGATGCCGATCAGGCAGGTCGAAAGAGCACCCGCGACAGTGGAGGCTAGGATAAAGCCCTCGCCATCGAGCCTGAAGCCAAAGGTGCCATCTGCGCCCGAGAGGTTGACGAGCGCGACGCCGGCAAAGCCCAGCGCACAGCCAAGCACCTTGGCCGTATTGAGCTTCTCGGTGTGAAATGCCAGGGCGGCAAAGAGGATTGCGAGGAAGTTGGCGCTGGCCTCGATGATGGAGCTCGACATGGCGCTGGCGCGTGAGAGGCCCAGATAGAAAAAGAAGTACTGCCCGATAGTCTGGAAGAGCGACAAGACAAAGATGGGCTTGATGTCGCGAGCCTGCGGAATGAGGGGGCGGCGCTGGGCCGCACTCATCCCAACGATAACCAGGGCGCCGGCAAGCGTGAAGCGCAAGCCCGCAAAGAGCAGCTGCGAGGCGCTATCATGCGCGGGGATGCCAAACAGCTCGTAGCCGATCTTGATGCAGGGGAAAGCCGACCCCCAGAGTGCGCAGCAGACGAGGCAGCCCAGGATGAGTCCGGGCAGGGTGGCGAGATACGGCTTGCGGCTTTCCATGATGTCCTTCCTGCATGCGCGAAGCAAAAAAGAACCCGCCACCGGATGTGTCGGTGGCGGGTGTTGTTACCCGAGGGGATTGTACCCGATGGGAAAGGTTTAAGCGAAGTAGGCCACGCCGCTCTCAAAGATCGGCATGAACTTATCGCCGGGGACATGCTCGGGCACGTTGCGGTACAGGTTGTCGCCGCGACGCTCGGCATGGCCCATCTTGCCCAGGACGCGGCCGTCGGGGCTCGTGATGCCCTCGATGGCGAGTGCGGAGCCGTTGGGGTTGACGGAAAGATCCATGCTGGGCTTTCCGTCTTCACCCACGTACTGCGTGGCGACCTGGCCGTTGGCGATCAGCTGGGCGAGCACCTCGTCATTGGCGACAAAGCGGCCCTCGCCGTGGCTGATGGCGACGGTGTAGGGGTCGTCCAGGCTGCACTGCGAAAGCCACGGGGACAGGTTGGACGAGATACGGGTGCGCACCAGACGGCTCTGGTGGCGACCGATGGTGTTGAACGTCAGCGTGGGCGCATCGGGCGTGGCGTCGACGATGTCGCCGTAGGGCACCAGGCCGAGCTTGATCAGGGCCTGGAAGCCGTTGCAGATGCCCAGCATCAGGCCATCGCGGGCCTTGAGCAAGTCGCGGACTGCCTCGGTGACCTCGGGAGCGCGGAAGAACGCCGTGATGAACTTGGCAGAGCCGTCGGGCTCGTCGCCGCCCGAGAAGCCGCCGGGGATCATGACGATCTGGCTTTGGCGGATGCGACGGGCAAGCTCGTGGGTGCTCTCGGCGACGGCCTCGGGCGTGAGGTTGTTGATCACGAAGGTGTCGGCCTCGGCACCGGCGGCGCGGAAGGCGCGGGCGCTGTCGTACTCGCAGTTGTTGCCGGGGAACACGGGGATGATCACGCGCGGGCGGGCGATCTTGGCGCCGCCGTACACGTGGATATCCTTGGCACGGAAGTCGATGGTCTCGACCTCGGCGGTCTCGCCGGCGCTGCGGTAGGCAAAGACGCCCTCGATGCCGCTCTCCCAGGCCTCCTGGAGCTCGGAGAGCTCGATGACTTCGGAACCGGTGTCGATGACATAGCCCTCGACGGTGGTGCCCAGGGGCTCGACGGCAACGCCGTCGGCGACCTCGGGCAGCTCGGCATCCTCGGCGAGCTCGACGATAAAGCTGCCATAGAGCGGGGTGAAGAGGCTCTCCACGTCCACATCCTCGGCAAGCTCGATACCGATCTGGTTGCCGACGCACATCTTAAAGAGGCTCTCGGCGCCGCAGCCGTAGCCGGGCGTGGAGATGGCCAGGGCGTTGCCGGTAGCAGTGAGCGCCTCGACGGCGTCAAACGCGGCGAGCAGCTGCTGAGCATCGGGGCGGTAGTCCTCGCCATAGGTGGCGGGGGCGATGCGGACGACGCGGTGCGTGAGGCCCTTGAACTCGGGCGAGACGGCGCGAGCGGCCTTGCCCACGGCGACGGCGAAGCTGATCAGGGTCGGCGGAACGTTGAGCTCGCCGGCCTCGTCCTCAAACGAACCGCTCATGGAGTCCTTGCCGCCGATGGCGCCGGCACCCAGGTCGACCTGGGCCATAAGGGCACCCAGGACGGCAGCCATGGGCTTGCCCCAGCGCTCTGCTTCGGTGCGCAGGCGCTCGAAGTACTCCTGGAAGGAGAGGTAGGCGCGCTTGTGCTCAAAGCCGGCGGCAACGAGCTTGGCGATGGACTCGACCACGGACAGGTAGGCGCCCGCAAACTGGTCGGCCTCCATCAAATAGGGGTTGAAGCCCCATGCCATGGCACTCGCCGTGGTGGTCTCGCCGTCCACGGGGAACTTGGCGACCATGGCCGAGCTCGGGGTGAGCTGCGTCTTGCCGCCAAAGGGCATGAGCACGGTCGCGGCACCGATGGTGGAGTCGAAGCGCTCGGAAAGGCCCTTGTTGGAGGCGACGTTGAGGTCGGTGACCAGCGAGGCCATGCGCTCGGCAAGCGTGGTGCCGGCCCAGCTGGGCTGCCACACGCTGCGGGCGCAGACGTGTGCGACCTGGTGCTTGGGCGCACCGTTGGAGTTGAGGAACTCGCGGGACAGATCGACGATGGCGACGCCGTTCCAGGCCATGCGCATGCGCGGCTCGGCGGTAACCTCGGCGATAACGGTCGCCTCCAGGTTCTCCTCGGCGGCGTAGCCCATGAACTCCTCGACGTCACCGTCGGCGACGGCGCATGCCATGCGCTCCTGGGACTCGGAGATGGCGAGCTCGGTACCGTCCAGGCCGTCGTACTTCTTGGTCACGGTATCGAGGTCGACATACAAGCCGTCGGCAAGCTCGCCCACGGCGACCGAGACGCCACCGGCGCCAAAGTCATTGCAGCGCTTGATCAGGCGGCAGGCGTCGCCGCGGCGGAACAGACGCTGCAGCTTGCGCTCGACCGGGGCGTTGCCCTTTTGGACCTCGGCGCCCGAGGTCTCGATCGACTCGGTGTTCTGGGTCTTGGATGAGCCGGTGGCACCGCCGATGCCGTCACGGCCGGTGCGGCCGCCCAACAGGATGATCTTGTCGGTGGGGGCGGGGCACTCGCGACGCACGTGGTTTGCCGGGGTAGCGCCCACGACGGCGCCGACCTCCATGCGCTTGGCGACGTAGCCGGGGTGATAGAGTTCGTTGACCTGACCGGTGGCAAGGCCGATCTGGTTGCCGTAGCTGGAGTAACCGGCAGCGGCGGTGG
>URKC01000100.1:0-6989 GCA_900548295.1 uncultured Collinsella sp. | reverse complement strand
GGTTTTGTCCGAGTTAATTGTATCGCATGAATAAGTTTATGCTCGAGTTTACTCGGACAAAACCGAGTCGGTTTTGTCCGAGTAAGTTTGAATAGCGAATCGAAATTGTTATGTCCACATGGCGATGGCGGACATGGTTTCCATAAGCGCCGCGTTCGCGCTTGTTATTGCCGCAATGCGCTGTGTCGCTGAGGCGCAGATCGTATCGCTCGAAAGCGTCTTTTGGTTGGCGAACCTGGCCACGGGCGTGTTCTGCGGTGCGACGATTTTCGCGGCCACGTTTGCTGTCCTGTGCGCAACGTTTTTCACGGCGAAAAGACGCCGTGCCAAGCTCGAGGCAGAACTCGACTCCTCAGACGACATTTAATGTGCAATGGGCTGGCTCTGGGTATCCAGAACCAGCCCATTTTGATGTTCAATGAGCCGAGTCGACGTCTCTCACAAAAGTAACTAGGAGCTAGCGAGTCCTATCCGAATTGTCCTCATTGGCGGTGTCGGTTTCGAGCGCCGTGCGGCGGGCGCTGTAGGCGACGAGGCCGGCGCCTGCCGCGGCGAGTGATGCAGCGGCTGCCGTAAGGGGAGCGTTGACATCGCCCGTGCCCGCAAGTGCGCCCGCTTTTCCGGAGCGCTTGTTATTGTCGTGGTCCTTGCCACTGCCGGAGCTGCTTCCGCCGGAGCCGCCGCCCTCGTCAGTACCGCCGCCACTCGAGCCACCATCGCCGTCGACCGTCATCGGGGCGTCGTGAAGTCCTGTCGTATCCGCGCTGTCGCATACACCGACCTGAACTTCTGAGCGTTCGCATGCCGCGTCGGGCACATGAAGCTCGTGCAGTACGGCACCCAGCGCCGAGTTTGCGCCCGGTCGAATTTCCTCGAGCGTTACGGGATCGAGCGCCACCAGATTACGCGCCTTCGCATACAGCGTTACGCGTTTGCCCACTTCGTCGCTCCAACTCTCGGGGATGGCGAAGCTCATGCGGAACTGTGCCGTGCAACCCGGTGCCAGCACGGCGTTGCCGTTGTCGGCTACCAGCGGGTGCGTTGCAAAACGTGTGCCCAGCGTCTCGAGTGCGTACTTCGCGTGTGCCATGTCGTTGGCCGAAGCGTCCTCGGCAAGCTCTGGATCGTAGATCGAAGCCATGCGTGCGTTCACTCCGAATCCGATGGATGCGCTGGAGAACGGCTGACTGGAGCCCTCT
This sequence comes from uncultured Collinsella sp., assembly GCA_900548295.1. Classification (GTDB taxonomy): domain Bacteria; phylum Actinomycetota; class Coriobacteriia; order Coriobacteriales; family Coriobacteriaceae; genus Collinsella. The sequence continues at coordinate 5,790 of URKC01000100.1, read as the reverse complement.
CGGTACAGATCGATCGTGCCGGCGGTCAGCAAGGTATTGCCGTCGTTTCGCACCGTGACCATGAAGGATTCGCCTGCTGCTCCGGGTACCACCGCGCCCGAGGTAGCGACCGCGCCCGTCGGAGTGGCACACGCCACCAAGGGCACTTCGATGCCGTGCAGCTCCGCCTTGCTCTGCTCGGCACTCACAATGTGCGTGGCGAGCGCGGAGAGCATGCCTCCCGACGTCAAAAATGTCGTTATCTGATCGACGGGATGGTCCAGCTCGCACATCACGAACGGCTCCGTGAATAGATCGCCTGCCAAGGTGCTGGCGAAGATGCGGAAGTGCTTGCCCATCACTGCTACCGGGTTGCCTTCTTCGTCGTAGGTTTGTCCCACCTTGCCATCGATGTTCTCTACATAGAGCACGCACCTGCCGTTGTTGCTTACGCTAAACGATGCCGGGCCACAGCCTGCGGCACCCACGGGCTGCGTTGCAAATGCCGATGCGCCTCGCGTCCAAGTAATATGCTGCAGTTGTTCGTTGACGGTGGCCAAAAAGCCCGTGTGCTGCGGCCATGGCACCGCATGGGGCACCGCGGCGTCCGGCGGCATAACGCCCCAGCCCGCGATAGACTGGCCGATCACGGCGTACGATGCGCAGCCGCAACCGTTTGCGGTCTCGTACGTAACGGGCACCACCATTTTGCCGTTGATATTCTCGGGCTCGCCCAGCTCGATACTCGACGGTGCTTGCGGAAAGCGGAGAACTTGGCGGAACGTCAGGCTGTCGCCCGAAACGTCCGACCACAGGGTAAAGCACTCCAGCGCAACCTCAGCCTCGCTGCCGAGCGCCTTTTCTGCGGTGGTTCCGCGGCGGTGGAGGTAGGCACCCGACAGGCGCCCGTCGACCAGCGTCTTGCCCACCGTGATACGTGGGCACTGCAGGCAATGGTAGCCATCCTCTTGCAGGCGGCCGCGCGAGATGCTGCGCCATGACGTATGCGACACCACGCGGGTCTCGTCATTACTTATGCGCAGGCGCACGACGGACAGTATGCCGGCTGTGCTTGCCGTATCGAAAAGGGTGTTGTCGCCGGCGGGGCGCTCGCCCGAGACCAGCAGCACGTAGGCGTCCCGGTTTCCTCTACCGTCCGTATATTCCACCACGTCGAAGTCGTAATCGTATATGCTGTCGCGCTCCACGTCGTTCTCGCCAAACCCAAGGGGAAAGTCCACGGGCGTGGGAGCGGACCACGTGCCGTTTGCCTTTGTGTGCACCACTAGGCGCGAGCGGCCATTGTCGCCGTAGCGCACCGAGGCGATGCGGAACAGGCATTCTGCGCCGGCAATCATTGCCAGCTTCATGCGAGCTTCGCTGAGCACGCCGGAAAACAGCACACTGTCGCTCGAGGGTTTGATACCGCCACGCTCGTCCTCCGATACACCAGCAGAATTGGCGTTCGGGTCCGCAACGGCGTTCGTTGCCTGACCGATGTAGGCGTACTCGTACATCGGCGCGGCGTTTTCGTCGTTTTCCATCAGTGCATGGACGAAATGCTCGATCTGTCCCGTGTCATCGCTTTCTGCATCCGCCTCGAGCTCAATGCGCGTGACCGCTTGATCCCAATCGCGCGCGACAGACGCGACGTTTACGGCAGTGGCATTAACCTCGGCACGTGCGAGCAACTCGGCGTTGGTGACGATGGTGGCCGATGCGATAAATTGCGGCACGCCGCCCGCCTCGATGTCGCCGGGCGTGCTGAAGCAGGCATCCAGCGTGTAAGGCGTATCTCCGCCCAATGCGAGTTCAGAGCGCTGGAGTACATACTGGTCGCCGTTGTTCACCGACATATTCCACGAATCGAGGAGTGTGGGCCACGATCCCGACCAAGCTTTGGTGGTCCACTTGAACATGACGAACTGGAGTATCACATCGACATCGACGTCTGCACCTACGCGCAGTCGCGGAAGCTGGTGTCCATCTGCCTTCTCGTACCCAATGAACAGCGTGAGGGATGCGGCGCCGCGCACGGCAGACGAGGCGACGCCCGCAACGCCGGCGCCAAAGGTGACGGCAAGCCCGATCTGGATGGTGAACGAGCCCGACGTGTTTGAATAGTCGAGCGAAATGTTTTTAAAAAACGCCGCGCCGCTTCCGTGCGTGTGGGCGCCCACGGCGAGCGCCAGTTTTGCCAGCACCCAGGGGTTGACATTTAGGAAAAACGGCACCGGTCCTAGGGTAAACTGCTCGGTCCAATTGAGGTCGGTTCTTACCTGGAAGAGGGCCTTAATATTGCCGTATGCGGGGTCGTTGTTGTTGCCCCAGGTTTTGCCCACCCAATCGTAGGCGAGCGAGCCGTACAGTTGCGTGGCGACATCCATCGTGAACAGCAGCGTGCAATGGTGGCGAAGGAGCTTGGTGTTTCTTGGATCGGTACCCGAACCGGCACTCATACTCTTGTACTGATTCCACTTCCCCTCCATCTCGTCGAGGTAGCGGTTTGCCTGCTTGGCGCCCGACTCACGCGGTGACTTCTTCCAGTACTCCGGATCAGGATTGCCCGAATCGTTCATATAGCTGGCTGGTTTGTATCCTCCGCCAAACAGCACGTATCCAGCAAACGAGAAATCGAAGAGGATCGGAAATGTGGGCATCCAACACGTGAACTTATTGCCACCGATGCCGGGAAACGATGCGGGGAAATCAAACGGAGTGACCTCTTGGTCCATGGTGGTGGGAATGATGGTGGTCGAGCCCGATTCCGCCTTTGCGGCCGGCGCGGTGACAACGGCCATGGGGGAGGAGAGCGTGTAGGTTTTGTCCTGATAGTCGAGGACAAAGCGCAGCTTGCACCCTTCTTCTAGAAGGCCCGATGCCGCATCGAGGAACTTATCTTCGAGCGTGAACGTTGCCAGGTTATTTGCACCCGATGCACTGGCCTTGATCTGGCCGATCTGCGTGACGGTTTCGGGTGAGCTGCCCGCGGCAGGCGTCACTTTGTTAATGCGCAGCGTTGCCTGCCCACCCTGCGGCAGATGAGCCTGTACAGTGAAGGTGTGCGTGTCGGGCTGCTCGTTTGCCGTGTCGTCCTTCGGCAGTGCCATAAACGTGGCTTCAGCGTACTGGATGTCCCATTCGTCAAACGTGAGCTTGCGAAAGTACGGCTGACCATCGGAGAGTGGACGCGTGGGAGCGGTAATGGCAGTACCGCCCAGAATGCGAGCGAGGGGAATCTCGACATCGCGGTAGCCTTTCATGCTGATGGAGATACCGCCGTTAAAGTCGTATGCGTCGAGAAGCGTTACCTCGTCCACGTAGCCTTCCGAAAGCGGCGCGACCTCAAAGATGGCCGTGCCCTCATCGTCGGTCGTGGCGGAGAGCTGCTTGCCCGCGGCATAACGCGACGCGAGCGTGACCTGCGCTCCCTTGACGGGCATATTCTTGTTGGCGACGTCGACCACGACCACACCAAACATGGTGCGCGAGAGAACGAGCACCCTGAAGGGGTCTTTTTCGTCGGCATAGGCTTCGGTGGGCGCGAACGGCAGCAGGAAGGCATTTTTGCTTCCCGGCACGCGAGGCAACATGATGCTCGCTAGCGAGGACGCTCCGGCAACAAGTAACGAACGGCGATCAAGCATTTTTGGCTCCCATCCCGCAAATATCGGTGGAAATAATCCAATTTTGCGAGATGGCGCCCCGTGGCGGTAGTGCCGTTCAAGGGCCAAAATGTCCAATTTAGGCGAGCGAAGTGCCGGGTTCCGGAACGCGTTCGATGCGCTTGGCAGCCCGGTCGCTAACGCAGCATATGCGCGACCAGCTCGGCGCGCGTGCCGATGCCAAGCTTTGCATATACGCCGGATAGGCGGTTTTTAACAGTGCCCGGCGACACGCCCATATGGCGTGCGATTTCGGCGTTGGTCCACCCACGGCAGGCGAGCATGGCCATGGTGAACTCCGTGGTCGTTAGATCGTCGGCCACGTCCTCGCCCGAATCGGGGTTGTGGATGCGCCGCCAGCCGTAGCTGAATCGATACGTGATCTCAATGATGCGAGCGAAATCGTCAGGGTATTGCGATTTTAGGCATGCCTCGATGAGTCCCTGCAAAAGGCCATGGTGTTCGCCGATGAGCTCGATAAGGCCGTCGGGGCGCGCAATGTCCCAAGCGGCGCCAAAGTGCGCTTTTGCGGCGTCGACGTCTTTGAGACTCATACAGGCCATCGAGGCCGACAAGTGCAGGAATAGCTCCGAGATGGGGTAGCTTCCCTGTTTCATAATCAGGGCGTTTTCCGCCATGCCCAGGCCGCGGCCGTATTCGCCGCGCAGATACAACGCGTGCGCCATCACGTAGCTGGCGAACAGGCGCAGGCCTTCGGGCAGATGCGCCGCAAGTGGATAAAACTCTTCGGCAGAATACGGGGAAGGCAAGTGCAGCAGGACGCTCGCGGCCGAGGCGAACAGGATATGCGTGGCGTGGACGGCGGGCGATTCCTCGTCAGTTGGCGTATCGAGGATGCCCGCAAGGCAACGGCGGGCATCGGCGATACGGTTGAGCGACAGACTGGCATATCCGCAGATAAAGCATGCGGAATAGCGCAGTGCGGGGTCGGTGGCGTCAAGATAGGGACGTGCTGTCTCGGCGGCAAGGGTGGCCTGTCCGCGAAAGTACAGCGCTTCTGCCGTGGCGATGGTGCGCGAATCGGGGTCGGAAATGCCTGCAACCGCAGCGTCAATCTGCCCCGGCACAAAGGCGGTGCACATCAACGGCATGGGAACGCATGGGTAGCCATCGCAGTCCATCTTCCATCTCCCAACAGTTGGCAACAATAGCAGCAATTGTACTCCTGTTGCTCGGGACTGGAATTTGTTGGTATCGTCTACGATTATGCCGAACGTATAAAGGAAGAGCCCATTGGCGATGCTCCCAAGGTGGCTACCGAAGCCTAGCTGACCTCGACATTAGGAAAAATTGCCACCCCTGCAAAAAGCTCTGTCGCAGCGATGGGAAACGGACCTTGCTCTGCATATAATGAGGTCATATGACGGTGCGTCTGCATACGCGCGGCGCATTTCCATCGAACCGAGAAGGAGCTCTGCATGGATCCCAACAAGCGTCCCGACGACATGGTGCGTATCACCACTCCCGAACTTGCCCAGGCGTTCATCGAAGAGCAGGTTGCTGCAATCCGTGAGCAGATCGGCAACAAGAAGGTCCTGCTGGCCCTTTCTGGCGGCGTTGACAGCTCGGTCGTCGCGGCGCTGCTGATCAAGGCTGTCGGCAAGCAGCTCATCTGCGTGCACGTGAACCACGGCCTGATGCGCAAGGGCGAGAGCGAGCAGGTCGTCGACGTGTTCCAGAACCAGATGGACGCCAACCTGGTTTACGTGGACGCCACCGACCGCTTCCTCGATAAGCTCGTCGACGTCGACGAGCCCGAGACCAAGCGCAAGATTATCGGCGCCGAGTTTATCCGCGTGTTCGAGGAAGAGGCCCGAAAGGTGGGCGACGAGGTCAGCTTCCTCGCCCAGGGCACTATCTACCCCGACATTCTGGAGTCGCAGGACGGCGTGAAGGCTCACCATAACGTTGGCGGTCTGCCCGAGGATCTGCAATTTGAGCTCTGCGAGCCCGTTAAGCTGCTGTACAAGGACGAGGTGCGCGTCGTGGGCCGCGAGCTCGGCCTGCCCGAGAACATGGTTGAGCGTCAGCCGTTCCCCGGTCCTGGTTTGGGAGTGCGCTGTTTGGGGGCTATCACTCGTGACCGCCTGGAAGCTGTTCGCGAATCGGACGCCATCTTGCGTGA
>URKC01000099.1:0-7063 GCA_900548295.1 uncultured Collinsella sp. | reverse complement strand
CTCGCGCGCATGATCGATGCGGGTGAGGATCCTAAGTTTATCGCCCGCCGCATTATGATTCAGGCTTCTGAGGACGTTGGCAACGCCGATCCGCAGGCACTTTTGGTGGCACATGCCGCGTTTAAGTCTGCCGAGGTCATTGGCTATCCCGAGTGCCGCATTAACCTGGCTCAGGCTGCACTCTATGTGTGCTTGGCGCCTAAATCCAACGCGTGCGAGGCTTCGATCGATGCGGCGCTGGCCGATATCCACTCTAGTGGGCTTCGCGAGGTGCCGAGTTATCTACGCGATCGCCATCGCCCGGGCAGCGATGAATACGGTGTGTATAAGTATCCGCACGATTATCCCGAAGGCTGGGTCGACCAGCGCTATTTGCCCGAAGGCTTAGAACGCGGTGCATTTTGGCAGCCTGCCGGCCGCGGTTGGGAAGAATGGCGCGTAGAGCAAAGCGAACGCGACCGCAGCGGGAATGCACCGAAGTAGCTGCTGATAATTTTGTCCCACGTTGCTGCTCTTGGCATGTTCGGTCCCCTTTGGGGTACCATGGAAAGCGTTTGTATTTCGATTCCTTTGGGAGGCTTGTATGAGTCCCATTCAAATCGCCTTGCTGCTGCTTGCCGTTGCCGGCGCGTGGGCTATCGTTGAGCTTGCGCTCACCCTGCGCAAAACCCGCACCGTTGTCGACTCGCTCGACAAGACGGTAACCGACCTCAACAATACGATTGCCGAGGCGCAGCCCGTGGTGGCAAAGCTTGATGGCGCCGTTGACGAGCTTACGCCGGCACTTGCCCAGATGGAGCCGCTCCTCAAGTCGAGCAAGACTGCCGTTGATGCTCTGACGTCTAACCTCGTTGAGGTTGAGGCGGTCGTTCGCGACATTTCCGAGGTCACGGGCAGCGTGGCCGAGGCCAGCAATGCCGTATCGAGCGTGACTGATTCTGCTGCTGGCGCCGTGCAGAAGCTCTTCAATAAGGTGAAGGCTCCTGCAGCCGACGCCGATCGCAAGCTCGCCGCTGCCGCTGCCGAGGCCGAGCAGCCCACTGAGCGCGTTCTGATTGGCGACGACGATGCCGCTGCTGACGACGATGATGTTCAGAAGCCCGCTGCTAAGCCTGCTCAGTATTACACCTATACGCCTGCCGAGACCTCCGAGGAGTCCTGCGATGAGTAGCGAAGCAACCTGCCCTATCACGCTGACCGTTGCCGGGGATCCGCGTCTGGCACGCCTCGTACGTATGACGGCCGCCAACGTTGGTGCGCTGTGCTCCATGTCCGTCGATCGCATCGAGGACATTCGTATGGCTGCCGAAGAAGCCTTCATCTTTGGCTGCACGGCTGTTGATTCCGACGATATCTCGATCAAATTCGATGTCGACGAATCGCATGTGGGCATGACCTTTACCTTTGGCGACCAGGCGACTGTCGATGAGGATGACCAGGCTGCCGTGTATGCCGAGCTCATTTTGGCGAGTGTGTGCGACTCCTACGAAAAGACTACAGCGCCCCTAACGCTTTCCCTCGACCTCAAGGCGGATATCTAATATGACCGAACGCTCCCGGAGCGGCAAGACCGCTTGGGACAAGGAGAAAACCCGCGAGCTGTTTCGTCGTTATAAGGAGACCGGTGATCCGGATGCTCGCGAGCAGCTCGTCATGTCCCATATGAACCTGGTAAGGTTTCTTGCCAACAAATTCAAGAACCGCGGCGAGCCGCTCGATGACCTTTTGCAGGTCGGGTACTTGGGCTTGCTCAAGGCTATCGATCGCTTTGATCCCGAGCGCGGACTCGAGTTCACGACGTTTGCCACGCCCACCATCTTGGGCGAGATTAAGCGCCACTTCCGCGACAAGGGCTGGAGTGTGCGCGTGCCGCGTCGTCTGCAGGAGCTCTCTGCCAAGGTTAACCAGGCCACCGACAAGCTCACCAACGAGCTTCAGCGTTCGCCCAAGGTTGAGGAAATCGCCGATTATCTTGGCGTAACCGTCGACGAGGTGCTCGAAGCCATGGAATCGTCCTCGGCCTACACCTCGGTGCCCATCGAGGCCCCCGGTGCGTCCGATTCCGATGATGCGCCTTCGATTCTCGATCGTTACGCCGACGATGACAACGAGCTCGACTTTACCGATGACCGTCTGGTAATCGAGGAAGCCATCCGCGATTTCTCGCCGCGTGAGCGTGAGGTTATCGAGCTGCGCTTTGTGAAGGGCATGACCCAGATCGAGATTGCCAAGAAGCTGGGCATCTCGCAGGTGCAGGTTTCGCGTCTGCTGCGCCGCACGCTTAAGAAGATTCAAGATAAGATCGACCCCGACGGAGTGATGGTTCGTTCATGAGTGAGCACCCCCAACAAATCGACCGCACGCTTCGCGATACCCGTATTCTGACGCTGCGCATTTGGGGCGTCGTCGGCTGCATTGTCATCGCTGCCGTCATCTTTAACCTTATGGGCATCCTGGCACCGGTCATCGAGTTTTTGGCAGTCGGTTCCATCATCGCTTTTGTCATGTCGCCGATCACCAACTGGCTCGAGCATCACGGCGTGAATCGCGGCATCGGTTCGCTTATCGCGCTCATTGTGGTTGTTGCCGTGCTCGTCGGCGTCGTCTGCATCCTCTCGCCTATTTTGCTCGGTCAAATCATGGAAGTCCTGAGCCGCCTGCCCGAGCAGCTTCGTGTTGCGGGTGGCGATCTCAACGAGATGCTCTCGCACGCTAAGACGCTCAACAACACGCCGCTCAAGGAGTATCTGGACGACAATCTTTCTTCGCTGGTTACCGTAGCGTCCAAGTACGTCTCGCAAATCGCTGCGGAGCTCGGCCGCGGCGTGTTTCCGCTCATTACCAACACGGCCTCGCAGCTGTTCGTGCTCTTCCTTGGTCTGGTGCTTGCGTACTGGATGGCCTGCGACTACCCTCGCATGCACCACGAGATTTGCACCATCATCGGTCAGGAGAAGGAGACCTCGTACCGCTTTATGGTCGCCATCCTTTCTCGCTCTGTCGGCGGCTACATGCGCGGTATGGTCGTGACGTCCATCTGCGGTGGTTTCCTCGCTTTTATCGGTTTTATTATCATCGGCCATCCGTATGCGGCGCTCATGGCTATCTTTACCGGCATCATGCATTTGGTTCCGGTCGTCGGTCCCTGGGTGAGCGCAGCAATCGCCACGGTGCTCGGTTTCATGTTCAGCCCCATGTTGGCGTTGTGGACGCTCGTCGTGACGATGGTCGCGCAAAACGTTACCGATAACGTGATTTCGCCCAAGGTCATGCAGAGCTCGGTTCAGGTGCATCCCATCATGAGCCTCACGGCGCTCGTTATTGGCTCGGCACTTATGGGCCCCATCGGCATGATTATTGCCATCCCGCTGTGTGCGGCCCTCAAGGGTATCTTCGTGTACTACTTCGAGAATGAGACCGGCCGCCAGCTTGTGGCTTATGACGGCGCCGTGTTTAAGGGCACGCCGTACCGCGATGCCGATGGCAACCCGGTCGCCGCCTACGATGCGCTCGGCGATGACACCTTCATTTACGAGTCCGAGCTCATCGGCAACGAGACTGCGCCCGAGGCCAAGGCCATGCCCAAGCCCGAGCTTGATAATCCCTGGATTAAGCTCTCTGGCCTGCAGCCCGATGCCACGGGCTTCTTCAAGAACCCCTTTGCCAAGGACGATGACTCCAACACGGACGACGATACCAAAACCGGCATCGACGGCTCCATGGACGACTCGGATTCTAAATAGGTCCTATTAACGTTTCTTGAAGTTGTAAATGACAAGAAACGCGAGCAGAGCGATTGATAAGGGGCCGGCAACATAGAAAAAGAGAATGTCAATTGCACGTAGAGTGTAATAAGCCTTATCGCCGGACATTACTGCATACAACACGTAGCCAAATGCTGGTTGGTTTGCGTACCAGCAGGTGAAAGCCAAAAGCGTTAAAAGTGCCGCTAACAGAAGTGCATTGAGGAAAAATCGTTTGCTTTTCATCGATCGCTCCTTCCGGGTGACTCTTATATGTAATTCTACAGCAGCCCTTTTTCAAAGGATCGCACAGTACTAAATAACGTGCACTTTCGCTGTAGGGTCGCTGTTTGGCGGCCCTCTTTTTTGCACAGGCGCGGTGGGATGGTAATATCGTTACGTTTGAACTGTTTCGATGTGAAACCGAGGAGATTCCCTCTATGAGTGCTGACTACCCGTCAATGACTACGGCCGAGATCCGCTCTAAGTTCCTCAACTTCTTTGAGGAGCGCGGTCTTAAGCTCTATCCTTCTTCGTCCCTCGTCCCCGACGACCCTTCGCTGCTGCTTGCCAACGCCGGTATGAACCAGTTTAAGGAGTACTACCAGGGCAAGAAGACCATGAAGGAGATCGGCGCGATCTCCTGCCAGAAGTGCGTCCGCACCAACGACATCGATTGCATCGGCGAAGACGGCCGTCACCTGTCCTTCTTTGAGATGCTCGGCGACTTCTCCTTTGGCGGCGTCTCCAAGCAGCAGGCCTGCGCTTGGGCCTTTGAGCTCATTACCAAGGAGTTCAAGCTGCCGCTCGATCGCCTGTACTTCACCGTCTTTACCGAGGACGACGAGACCCATGACGTGTGGCGCTCCCTGGGCGTTGCCGAGGATCACATCTCCCGCCTGGGCGAGGACGACAACTTCTGGGCCGCTGGCCCCACCGGCCCCTGCGGTCCGTGCTCCGAGATCTACTTTGACATGGGCGAGGAGGTCGGCTGCGGCAGCCCCGACTGCAAGCCCGGCTGCGACTGCGACCGCTTCCTGGAGTTCTGGAATCTCGTCTTTACCCAGTACGACCGCCAGGAGGATGGCTCCATGCCGGAGCTGCCGCACCGCAACCTCGATACGGGCATGGGTCTGGAGCGCATGGCCGCCATCATGCAGCACAAGACCGCTAACTACGACGGCGATCTGATGCAGCACCTCATCAAGCTGGGCGAGAAGATCAGCGGCAAGACCTATGACGCCGACGATTACTCCGGTGCTAGCCGCTCCCTGCGCATCATCGCAGATCACTCTCGTGCCGTCGACTTTATGATCTCGGACGGCATTCTCCCCGGTAACGAGGGTCGCGAGTACGTCCTTCGCCGCCTGCTCCGCCGCGCCGTGTTCCACGGTCGCCTGCTGGGCATCGAGGGCGCCTTCCTGACCAAGTTTATTGACGAGGTCAACGCCCAGATGGGCGAGGCCTATCCCGAGCTGCTCAAGAACGTCGCGCTCGTTAAGGGTATCGTCGCTTCCGAGGAGGAGCGCTTCTCCACGACGCTCGACAACGGTCGCGTCTACCTGGATGAGGCCCTGGCAGCGCTTGCCGAGGGCGCTGTGCTTCCGGGCGATGTTGCCTTTAAGCTGCACGACACCTTTGGTTTCCCCATCGACCTGACCGTCGAGATCGCCGGCACAGCTGGCCACGACGTCGACATGGACGGCTTCACCGCCTGCATGGAGGACCAGAAGGCCCGCGCCCGCGCCAATGCCAAGGGCGACGCCTGGGGCAGCTTCAACGACGTGTGGGTCGAACTTTCCGACAAGGTCGCCGCGACTGAGTTCGACGGCTATGACAACGATGTGATCGTAGGCGCCAAGGTTGTTGCCATCGTGCGCAACGGCGAGTCCGTCGAGTCCGCTGCCGCCGGCGAGGACGTCGAGGTCGTTCTCGACCGCACCCCGTTCTATGCCGAGATGGGTGGCCAGCAGGGCGATGCCGGCAAGCTTTCCGCCGAGGGCGTTGTTCTGACCGTTGCCGACACCAAGAACCACAACGGTCTGTATGCCCACGTCGCGCACGTTGTCGATGGCACGCTGACTGTCGGTGCCGCTGTGACCGCCACGCTTGACGCCGAGCGCCGTGGCTTCCTGCGCCGCAACCACACCGCCACGCACCTGCTTGACGCCGCGCTTAAGCAGGTCCTGGGCGAGCATGTCTCCCAGGCCGGCTCGCTGGTGACGCCTGAGCACCTGCGCTTTGACTTCACGCACTTCGAGGCCCTGTCCTCCGAGCAGCTCAAGGCTGTCGAGGACCTGGTCAACCAGCAGATCTTCGCCTCCAAGCCGGTCTTGACCCGCGTCATGGGCATTGACGAGGCCAAGTCCGCCGGTGCTGTCGCCCTGTTTGGCGAGAAGTACGGCGAGAAAGTCCGTGTTGTCAAGATGGGGGATTTCTCCACCGAGCTTTGCGGCGGTACACACGTATCCAACACAGGCACAATTGCATCCTTCAAGATTCTCTCTGAGGCTGGTATTGCAGCAGGCGTCCGCCGTATCGAGGCGCTGACCTCCACCGGTTTGATGAACCACTACAAAGAGGTAGAGAATGAGCTGCATGAGGCGGCGAAACTGGCAAAGACCACTCCGGCGGCACTGAGCAGCAAGATTGAGTCCATGTTAGAGGAGATCAAGACTCTGCACGCAGAGAATGAGAAGTTAAAAAGTAAGCTGGCGAACGACTCTCTGGGCGATGTTATGAACCAGGTACAGGATGTAAACGGCGTGAAGCTGCTGGCAGTTGAGGTTAAGGATGTAGACATGAACGGTCTGCGTAATCTGGGCGATCAGCTGAAAGAGAAGCTGGGCGACGGCGTTGTTCTGATTGCATCTACTCTGGATGGCAAGGTAAGCCTGATGGCTTCTGTAACTGACGGTGCGATGAAGAAGGGTGCACATGCTGGAAACTTAATCAAAGCAATCGCAGGTCTTGTCGGCGGCGGCGGCGGTGGCCGTCCGAACATGGCACAGGCTGGCGGAAAGAATCCGTCTGGTATTGCAGCAGCCCTTGAAAAAGCGGCAGAAGTAGTAGCAGAGCAAGTAAAATAAAAAAATCATAAAAAAATGTAAAATGTTGTTGACGTATCATTTTTTTATGATATAATCTTTTTAGTGCTAAAAAAATACCCATACAGTTGTATTAATATGCACTTATTACACAACTGGAGGGAGGTTAGGTGTGAGCTATGTCAAATGTAATCGTTAAAGATAACGAGAGTCTGGACAGCGCTTTACGCAGATTCAAAAGAAACTGTGCAAAGGCTGGTATTCAGCAGGAGA
>URKC01000098.1:0-7256 GCA_900548295.1 uncultured Collinsella sp. | reverse complement strand
GCCGAGCGCGGTAACCGTCGTGGCGGCAACAATGACCGCCGCGGCGGCCGCCGTAACGATCGTAACGCCTCCGACAACAACTCCGAGCGCAACGCCTCCGAGAGCCGTCCGCACAGCCATCGCACCAACGCCAGCAACAACGTCGCTGCCGGCATGGACTTCCCCAACCCCGATAAGCAGGGCAAGGGCAAGAAGCGCAAGGGCGGTCACAACAACGAAGAGGACCACTACAGCCGCATGGCTCGTGAGGCCGAGGAGTACAGCCGCGAGAAGGTGCTCGAGGAGGCTCGTGCTGCCGTCGAGGAGGCCTCTCGTGAGTCCACCGGTCGCCGCAAGAAGCGCAAGGAGAAGCGTGAGCGCGAGGCTGCCAAGGCTCAGGAGGAGCGCAAGATCGAGGAGGCATTGGCCCAGGGCGTGAACCCCGAGGAGCTCGACGCCATCAAGGTTTCCCAGGGCGTTACCGTCCAGGAGCTCGCCGAGGCGCTCGACGTTCCGGCCAACGACATCATCAAGCGCCTGTTCCTGCTGGGTACGCCGCTCACCATGACGCAGTCCATGTCCGACGACCTCGTCGAGCTCGTTGCCGACGACTTGGGTCGTCAGATCAAGATCATCACCCCCGAGGAGGAGAACACCTTCTCGTTCTACGACGATCCCGCCGACCTTAAGCCGCGCGCACCGGTCGTCACCGTCATGGGCCACGTCGACCACGGCAAGACGTCGCTGCTCGACGCCATCCGTCACACCGGCGTTGCTGCCGGCGAGGCGGGCGGCATTACGCAGGCCATCGGTGCTTCGCAGGTCATGATCAACGACCGCAAGATCACCTTCATCGATACCCCCGGTCACGCCACCTTTACGGCTATGCGTGCCCGTGGCGCCAAGGTGACCGACATCGTCATTCTGATCGTGGCTGCCGACGACGGTGTCATGCCCCAGACGGTCGAGTCCATCAACCACGCCAAGGCCGCCGGCGTACCCATCGTTGTCGCCGTCAACAAGATCGATAAGCCCGGCGCCAACCCCGACCGTGTGCGTCAGGAACTCACCGAGTACGGCGTCATCCCCGAGGAGTGGGGCGGACAGAACATGTTCGTCAACATCTCGGCCAAGCAGAAGATCGGTATCGACGATCTGCTCGAGACCGTGCTGCTCCAGGCAGATGTGCTCGAGCTCAAGGCCAACCCGGACACCTTTGCCTCCGGCAACGTCCTCGAGGCCAAGCTCGACAAGGGCCGCGGCTCGGTCGCTACTGTGCTCGTGACCCGCGGTACCCTGCACGTGGGCGATACGCTTGTCGCCGGCCTCACCTACGGCCGCGTCCGCGCCATGCTCGACCCCAAGGGCCGCGCCGTCACCGAGGCCGGTCCCTCCGACGCCGTTGAGATCCTGGGCCTGCAGTCCGTGCCCAACGCCGGTGACGAGTTCCGTGTGTTCGAGGACGAGCGCGAGGCTCGCGCCCTTGCCGACGAGCGTTCGCTCAAGGCCCGTATCGAGGAGCAGAGCCGCGTCAAGCACGTCACGCTCGAGAACCTCTTCGAGACCATTGCCGACGCCGAAGTCAAGGAGCTCAACCTGATCATCAAGGCCGACGTCCAGGGTTCCATCGAGGCCCTTCAGGATTCGCTCGACAAGATGGATCAGTCCGAGGTTCGCATCAACACGATCCACTCCGCCGTTGGTGCCATCAACGAGACCGACGTCGTCCTGGCCGACGCCTCCAACGCCATCATCATCGGCTTTGGCGTGCGTCCCGACGGCAAGGCCCGCTCCGCTGCCGAGCGCGAGGGCGTCGAGATCCGTTGCTACGACGTCATCTACAAGTGCCTCGAGGAGCTCGACGCTGCCCGTATCGGCATGCTCAAGCCCACCGAGGTCGAGGTCTCCACGGGTACCGCGACCGTCCTGGACACCTTCAAGGTGCCCAAAGTCGGTATCGCCGCCGGTGTCCGCGTCGAAGAGGGCGAGATCGCCGCGACCGATTCCGTGCGTCTGGTGCGCGACGGCATCGTGGTCTTCAACGGCAAGATCGCCTCGATGCGTCACTACAAGGACGAGGCCAAGAGCCTCAAGAGCGGTTCCGAGGGCGGCATTGGCCTGGAGAACTTCCAGGACATCAAGCCCGGCGACCAGATCGAGGGTTACCGTATCGACCAGGTTGCCCGTACCGAGTAGGGGGTAGCGCTATGAAGCAAACGCAGGCAACCCGCCGTCTGGGCGAGCAGCTTCGCGAGAAGCTCGGTTATATCCTGCTCTTTGAGGTTTCCGATCCGCGTCTCGACCTGGTTACTTTGACCGCGGTCGAGGTCGCGGTGGACCGTTCGTTCGCGCGTGTGTTCGTGTCGTGCGATGCGAGCCGCTACGACGAGGTCATGGAGGCGCTCGCAAGCGCTAAGGGCCGTATTCGCAGCCTGTTGGCTCGCTCGCTCGATTGGCGTGTTACGCCCGAGCTCGATTTTCGCATCGATCGCTCGACCGATGAGGCCGAGCGCATCACGCGTGCGCTGGAAAACGTTCCCGCCACGCTTGCGATCGAAAAGGACGAGGACGGCTATCCGATAGCGGATGCCGCCCAGGAGGCAGCTTTAGATGACTAATTCCGCCGACCTCGCCTCGTGCGAGTCTGCAGATATTCAGCGACGCATCCTCGAGCTCATCGAGGGTGCGTCCTCCATTGCGATTTCGGGACACACTTCTCCCGATGGCGACGCCCTGGGCTCCGTGTTGGGTCTGGGCCTCTCGCTAATGAAGTTTTTCCCTAACAAGGACATTGCCCTGCTGCTGGCAGACGATGATCCGGTTCCGCGCATCTACCGCTTTATGGAAGGCTCCGATCGCCTGGTACCGGCATCTGCGTATACCGGCAATCCGGACCTGTTCATCTCGGTGGACGTGCCGGTCGTCGAGCGTCTCAATAATTCCGCCGAGGTGCTTCGTCGCTCCAAGCATGTGGTGTGCTTCGATCACCATCCGGCGCGCGAGGAGTTTGCCGAGCTCAGCCTGAGGTGCGTCGACGCCGCGGCCTGCGCCATGATCATCGACCGCTTCTTGGACAATTGCGGCATTGTCGCACGTGATGGCGTTGCAACCTGCCTGCTGTGTGGCTTGGTTACCGATACCGGCCGTTTTCAGTACCAAAACGCCGACGCCGCCGCGTTCCATGCAGCCTCGCGTCTGGTTGCCCACGGTGCCGATCCGGCGCGTGTGGCACTCGAGGTCTACCAGAGCATGCGCGTTGAGTTTTTGCACCTCAAGTCCATCGTTATGGGCCGCATTAAGACGGTGGCCCACGGGCGCGTCGCGTATAGCTACGCGTACCAGAGTGACCTTGAGGCGTGCGGTGTCACCTCGGATGAGTGCGACGGTCTGGTTGACGTGGTGCGCTCGGTGATGGGCGTCGAGGTCTGTCTGTTCCTGAAGGGCATTGAGGGCGATACCAAGGTGCGCGGCAACCTGCGCTCCAAGGGCGACCTCAACGTGTCCGAGATCGCTGCTGCCTTTGGCGGAGGCGGACATCCCGCTGCCGCCGGTTTCTCCAACAACGGAACGATTCTCGAGACGCTTACCGTGGCACTTCCCATGCTGGCCGAGCTGGTGGGGGAGGATCCCGCTTCGGTGACCGTCGAGCTTTAACTTTTTGGATGGTACATGGCTCGTCGTACACCTTCTCAACTTAATCTGCTGCTCGCCGTCGATAAGCCGGTGGGCTGCACGTCCCACGATGTGGTTTCGAAATGCCGGCGCGCCCTCCATGAGCGGCGCGTCGGCCATGCCGGCACGCTCGACCCCATGGCATCAGGTGTCATGGTGGTGGGTGTGGGCCAGGCCACCCGTCTGCTGGGCATGCTAACCCTCGATACCAAAAGCTATGTCGCCGACATTTCGTTTGGCGCCGAGACCAATACCGATGATGCGGAGGGCGAGGCGGTCCGCACGGTGGCTGTTGCCAACGAGCTCCGCGATCCTGCCTATGCCCGTGAGCGCTTGGCCGCTATGCTGGGTCCGCAGATGCAGGTGCCGCCGGCGTTTTCGGCTATCTCGGTCAATGGCGTTCGCGCCTACAAGTCTGCTCGCGAGGGCAATGCGGTGGACCTACCTCCGCGCCCCGTCGAGGTCTATGCCGCCGACCTGATCGCCGTGGGAGGCGAAGGTGATACGTGTGTGTGGACCGTGGCGTTCTCAGTGAGCAAGGGTACCTATATCCGTGCGCTCGCTCGCGATTTGGGCCGCGCCTGCGAGAGCGCCGCGCACATTTCCGCGCTGCGCCGCACGGCCTCCGGTGTTGTTTCCATTGGCGCTTGTCATGCGGTCGAGGAGCTTTCTCCCGAGTCCGCGGCTGGCTTTGCCCTGGATCCCATTGCGGCCTTGGGCGCCACGCGTGTTGACTTGCCGGGCAATCTTGCCGACGACCTGCTCTGCGGCCGACGCATTCCCGTTGAGCGTGCGCTTGCCGATTTCGATTCCGCGAAGGCGCCTTTTGCGTTGGTGCTCGATGGGGGACTCAAGGCGCTTGCCCGCATTGAGAGTGGCCGCTTTGTCATGGAGCACGTGTTTCCGCAGTCAATCGGCGGTGTTCGATGATGTTGTCCGCTCGTGAGCTCGCGCGTATCTTTTTCGAGGGCGAGTCGGACGAGGCCCGCATCGTCACTGCCGATGCGTTTGATGAGTGCGAGCACTTGGGTGCTGCCTCGATTGCCATCGGCGTGTTCGATGGTGTGCACCGTGGACACCAGGAACTCATCGAAGCGCTTGTCCGTGATGCCCGTGCCCATGACTGCAAGGCTGTCGTGGTCACTTTCGATCCCGACCCGGACGTTGTGGTGAGTCCTTCGCCCGCTCAAAAATTGATGACGACGGCCGACCGTCTACATGCCTTGGCTCAGACCGGGGTCGATGCGGTGGTGGCCGTTCCCTTTACGCCTGAGGTTGCGGCACTCGACCATGTCGGTTTTTTCGCACTGCTATCACGCGTGGTCTGCATTCGTTCGATTCGCGTTGGCAGCGACTTTAGGCTGGGTCGTGGCGGTGCTTCTGGTGTTGACGAGATGCGCGCCTGGGGTTCCGAGCACGGCGTTGACGTGGATGGTCACGACCTGCTTTGCGAGGGCGGTGAGGCCATTTGCGCCACCCGCATTCGTCATGAGCTGGGACAGGGCCATGTGGAGCTTGCTGCTGAGTTGCTCGGCCGCCAGTATATGGTGCGTGGCAGTGTTGTTCGCGGCCGTCACGAGGGTTCTGGCATGGGCTTTCCCACGGCAAACCTGCAGGTTCCCGACGGCATTCAGGTGCCTGCCGATGGCGTGTATGAGGGTCTGGTGCTGGTCGATGACACCGCGTGGCCTGCTGCCGTTAACGTCGGCCTGCCGCCGACGTATGCCGACGACGCCGCTTCATCGCATCTCGAGGCTAACTTAATTGGTTATACGGGCGACCTGTACGGCGCTTCCGTTTCGCTGGCGTTTACGCGCTGGCTGCGTCCCTCGCGTGTGTTCGATTCGCTGGATGAGTTGATTGTGACCGTCGAGGGTAACATCGAGGACATTCGTCACAACTTGGGTGAGCAGGGGGTGGGCATCCGTGATTAGCGATGAGGAAAAAGACCAGGTACGCGCTGCGTCCGACCTAGTTGCTATCGTGCAGGAAACGGTTGAGCTCAAGCCCCGCGGCCATGAGTTTTGGGGTTGCTGCCCCTTTCATGGCGAAAAGACGCCGTCCTTCCACATTATCCCTGCCACACAGGTGTGGCATTGCTTTGGCTGCGGCGAGGGTGGCGACGTCTTCACCTATATCATGAAGCGCGAGAACCTGAGCTTTCCCGAGTCAATCCGATATTTGGCCGATCGCGCGGGTATTGAGCTGCATGACACCGGAGATCGCCGCGAACGCGGTACCAAGCGTGCCCGCATCTACGATCTGTGCGCCGAGACCGCCCAGTTCTACCACACCATGCTTATGCGCGGTAAGGACGGCCGTCCACGCGAGTACTTTGCCAGCCGCGGCATGGGTGGCGACGTCTGCCGCCGCTACTGCCTGGGCTTTGCGCCGGGTCGTAATATGCTGGTGGCTCATCTGTCGCAGGCGGGCTTTACTCCGCAGGAGATGATCGACGCCAACGTTGCCGTGAGTCGAGGGCGCGGGCAGCTTGCCGACCGCTTCTACGACCGCGTGATGTTCCCCATCTTTGACGAGCAGGGTCACAACATCGCCTTTGGCGGTCGCATCATGGGTGACGGCCAACCCAAGTACCTCAACACCGCCGAGACGAGCGTGTTTCATAAAAAGCGAAACCTCTACGGCTTTAATTGGGCCAAGGAGTTTATCGTCGCGCAGGATACCGCCATCGTGGTAGAGGGCTATACCGACTGCATCGCCTGTTGGGAGGCGGGGATTAAAAACGTTGTCGCTACGCTGGGCACCGCGCTCACGGAGCATCACGTCAAGACGCTCACCCGCTTTGCCAAGCGCATCGTGTATATGTTTGACGGCGATGCCGCGGGCCAGAAGGCCGCCCGTCGCGCGATTCAGTTTATCGAGCAGGATTCGATGGACCTGCGCTGCGTGGTGCTGCCTGACGGCAACGATCCCATGGAGTTCATCACGGCCCACGGCGGAGAGGAGCTGCAGAAACGCATTGACGCCGCCGAGCCGCTCATGGACTTCGTGTACCGTTCGCTGCAGGAGTCGAGCGACATCACCACGCCGGGCGGTCGCGCCAAGGCGCTGGAGGACGCGCTCACGCTCATCTATCCGCTTCGTGACAGCTATATGATCGATACGTACTTTATCCAGATTGCTGACCTGCTGGGGTTGGACTTGGAGACGGTGCGTTCGAGCTCGGGCCGCGTGTTTCGCGATGTCGCCAAGCGCGAGGATGCGGAACGACGTCGTGAGCAGAGCTTTGAGCGCCAGCGGGCACAGGCTGAGCGGTCCGGCGGGACGGGCAGTCGGGCGTCGAGTTCTCGCGATGCCGGTCGCGGCGCTTGGGCATCGGGCGCGACGCCGTCGGTGTCCGCGCCGGTCGAGGAAGAGCCGTACGATTACGTCCCACTCGATGCCTACGGTGCCGCGCCCGTGGAGGTCGTCGACGATCTGCCGCCAATCGATGTGCCTGATGGTATGGGTGCTGTGCCTGTGGCTGACGGTTCGGGCGCATCGGCTGCGGCGGCGCCGATGGTTCTGACCGATCTTGAGCGCAAGTCCTTGGCAGGGGAGCGCGAGCTGTTGACGATGCTTACGAGCTACCCCGACCTGTTCCG
>URKC01000097.1:0-7352 GCA_900548295.1 uncultured Collinsella sp. | reverse complement strand
TAGCCACCTTATTGTGGGGACGAACCGGCACCGGTTCCGGATGCATGGTATTTTCGATACATCTCTCTTCATTTCTGCTTCATTCGTGCCGCCGTGGCGTCCGGGTTCGCCCAGATGCTGCGGCGGCGCTATACTTATGCAGTTTGAAATGCTTGTACCAAAAGGAGCTGTCGTGTCCCTTTCCATCGGTATCGTGGGCCTGCCCAACGTGGGCAAGTCGACGCTGTTCACCGCGCTTACCAAAAAGACCGGCCTTGCCGCCAACTACCCGTTCGCCACGATCGACCCCAACGTGGGTATCGTCGATGTGCCCGATAGCCGTCTGCAAAAGCTCGCCGACATCGTCAACCCGGGTCGCATCGTGCCGGCGACGGTCGAGTTCGTCGACATCGCAGGTCTGGTGAAGGGCGCCAACGAGGGCGAGGGTCTGGGCAACCAGTTCCTGGCCAACATTCGCGAGACCGACGCCATCTGCGAGGTCGTGCGCTACTTTAAGGATCCCAACGTTATGCGCGAAGTGGGCCGCACCGGCGAGTTCGTCGACCCCGCCGGTGACGCCGACACCATCATGACCGAGCTCATCCTGGCCGACATGGGCACGCTCGAGAAGCAGCTGCCCAAGCTCGAGAAGGAGGCCAAGCGCGACAAGGAGCTCATGCCCAAGTTTGAGGTCGCCAAGCGTCTGCTCGCTTGGCTCAACGAGGGCAAGCGCGCCGCATCCATGGAGATGACTGACGAGGAGCGCGCCGCTGCCAAGGGCCTGTTCCTGCTCACTATGAAGCCCATCCTGTATGTGGCCAACGTGGACGAGGATATGCTCAACGACGACCTGGCGCCCATCGATGGTGTCAAGCCACTGCCCATCTGCGCCAAGATCGAGGCTGAGCTTTCCGAGCTCGATCCCGAGGATGCCGCCGATTACCTGGAGAGCCTGGGCCTGGAGCAGCCCGGCCTGGACGTGCTCGCCCAGGCAGCCTACAAGCTGCTCGGCCTGCAGTCGTTCTTTACGGCTGGAGAGATGGAGGTCAAGGCCTGGACGGTGCGTCAGGGCGCGACCGCCCCTCAGGCTGCCGGCGTCATTCACACCGACTTTGAGCGTGGCTTTATTAAGGCCGAGGTCATTGGCTACGACGACTATATCGAGCTCGGCGGCGAGCAGGGCGCTAAGGCTGCCGGCAAGCTGCGCATCGAGGGCAAAGAGTATGTCATGGCCGATGGCGACGTCGTGCACTTCCGTTTTAACGTGTAAGGACGACGTGTATGTTCAAATATGGCAAAAAAGCCGGCTACATGGGCATCGCGCTATTGGTGCTTGCGGTGCTTCCGTTGGTAGTTGCGGCGTTTGTTCTCCCCAACATTGGACCCGAGGTGGCAACGAAGTTTAACGCAGCCGGCGAGGCGACGCGTTGGGGCAAGAGCTATGAGTTGCTGGCGCTTCCGGTGCTCAACTTGCTGCTGAGCGTAGCGACGTACTTTACGGCGGGGCGCCAGGCCAAGAACAATGAGGACTCCGCCGCCATGGCGCGCATCGTGTGCGAGCGCTACCTGCGAAATGGTTGCATCACGGGTATATTCCTCAATGTGATCAACGTCTACTTTATGTATTCGGCGATTACCGGCACGGGCTTTGGCCTGGGCTTTTAGCTTGCCCCTTTAGGCAACGAGCCTGCAAGCATATTCGATGGCTGCTGCGAGGCCGCCGCTCGATCGTGGTTGAAAGACTACATCGGCGGCGGCCTCGTTTTCGTATCCGGCACCGCGAAGGGTGAGCGCGGTACCGGCTTCTAAAAGGAGCGGCAGGCCGCGTTGGCTGGTTGCGATTACGGCAGCCTGATTGAGCGAGCAGCTGTGCGCTTGGCATTGGATGGCAAGTTCGCCTTGCGCCGGGCAAGGGACCAGAACGGCGGCGACGCGACTTGATAGCAATGCAAATGCTGTGCGCTCATCGGGCGAAAGACTTTTTGCTTCAACGACGACGAGCTTGGGCGGTGCGCTGTTTGTGCGAAGCGTGGCTCGGTACGTGCGGACCGAAGAACCCGACATAGAAAACTCCTGTGTATTCGGCAAAACGTAAACTATAGTTTACGTTTATGTTCGGCTCCATTTCAAACTCGTCTGCATGGACGAACGTGCTAAACAGATTCTTGGCAGGCGGGTCGAAGAGACGCGCAGGGACCTTGGTATCTCCAAGGTCGATTTTTGTGTGGCGACAGGAATCAGCCGACCCTACCTCGACCGAATCGAAGATGGGACGGCAAATTTCACGCTCAAGGTTCTATTTAAGATCGCGCCCGCCCTTGGCATGACGGTGTCAGAGCTTCTCGAGGGTATCGAATAGGGCGTTCCCCCGCTGTATTTGACGCTCTTTGGGCGGGTCCCCCTGGTTGCGATGTGCAAAATCGCGAGTATTCAGCACCTGTTCAGCCGTAGATGGTAGCCCGAGCGGCTGGCGTTGCCTTTTTAACAGTAGTTAATCCACGCGCTAAATAAAAATGAGGAATAAATATTTACTAGACGGCCCGTTCGTCCTAAAAGTTTGTCTAACAATCAGCCGATTCTGCGCCTCCGGCGGAGAAATTGCAGAATACTCCGATTTTTGCACGGCCCGAGGGGGACCACCTGTCGTTTGAGGCTGCGATAAGTGGAACTGCCTTAGGGATTACGCCATCGGGATGCGGTCGTGGTTGACTTGGCTGTAGAACAGGCGCTGGATCTCGGCGGCATCGCGTGACTGGCCGAGTGCCCACATGGTTTTGGCCACGAGCGTCTCGGTTGTCATATCGTCGCCGCGCAGAATGCCCGGATGATCGGCGTAAGCACGGCCGACCTCATAAACGCCCAGATCGAGGCCCTCTTCGGGGACCTGCGTGGTCATAACGACGGTGCGGCCCGAATCGACCCAGCGGAAAATTGTCTCCTGGAATGACTCGCCGGACTCGCCAAACTCGGGAATACCGCCAATGCCAAAGGTCTCCAGAATCACGGCGTCGTAGCTATCGGCAAGGGCGTCGAGGGTGCCCGGGTTTACGCCGGGCGTAAGCTTGAGCACAAATACGCGCGGGTCGATGCTGTCGTAGAAACGAACCGGGTTCTCGTTCTGGTGAGTGCCATGGAGTCCGTTGCGAACGATGCGGTCGTTGCGGATATAGGCAATGGGCGGATAGTTGACGCTAATGAACGCGTTAAAGCTCATGGTACGCTGCTTGCGGGCGCGCGTGCCGGCAATGGCGACGCCGCCAAACACAATCGAGACATCGTGCGAGTGCTCGTCGAGCGCATAGAGCAGGCTCTGGTACAGGTTGAGCTTGGCGTCGGTAAAGGGATTGCCCATGGGCTTTTGCGAGCCGGTGAGCACGATGGGCTTGGGGCTGTCCTGAATCAGGTAGGAAAGCGCTGCCGCGGTGTAGCTCATGGTGTCGGTGCCGTGCAGAATCACGAAGCC
Source organism: uncultured Collinsella sp. (assembly GCA_900548295.1). Taxonomy (GTDB): domain Bacteria; phylum Actinomycetota; class Coriobacteriia; order Coriobacteriales; family Coriobacteriaceae; genus Collinsella. The sequence continues at coordinate 3,910 of URKC01000097.1, read as the reverse complement.
GTCGTGGTCGGCATAACCCTCGACGATGACGTCGCGGATACGCATCCAGTCACTGGGGCGCATATTGGTGCTGTCGATGTTCATGGGCTGCACGACGTCGAGCTCGCAGAGGCCCGAGATTTCGGGGACGCTCTGGGCGAGCTCCTCACCGGTCAGGGCGGGGGAGAGGCCGTTGCCGTCCTCGGTCGATGCGATGGTGCCGCCCGTGGCGATGAGAAGGATGCGCTTCATGCTGGTATTCCTATCGTATTTGCCGCCGCAGAGGCGGAGTCGTTCGGCAGTATTGTGGCACAGGGCGTCCAATGTTCAAACGTATTACATCATCTGTAGCGTTTGGTAACACTTCAATCGCCGTCAAATAGGGCTCCGGTCGTGCGTTTGCCGTGCGCTGATGGCTGCGAGGGACGAGAATCCCCATATAACGTGTACACTATGAAAGTTATTTTCGTTCATTCACGCGGGTGGGCACCGGCTCCCCGCCAACAAGAGGGGGAAACCATGGATCAAAAGGCTTCCGCAAAGGTCCTCGTACTCGACTTTGGTGCGCAGTACGGTCAGCTCATTGCCCGTCGCGTCCGCGACCTCAACGTGTATTCCGAGATCGTTCCCTGCGACATCTCGGCCGATGAGATTCGCGAAATGAACGCCTCTGCGCTCATCCTCTCTGGCGGCCCGGCTTCTGTGTATGCCGAGGACGCTCCGTCCATCGATCCCGCCATCTTTGACCTGGGCCTTCCCGTTCTGGGCTTTTGCTACGGCCATCAGATCACGGCCGTGACGCTCGGCGGCAAGGTCGGTCACTCCGAGGTGGGCGAATACGGCCGCGCCACCATCACGCGTACGGCCGGCGCCAAGCTCTTTAACTCCACGCCTATGGAGCAGACCGTGTGGATGAGCCACCGCGACGCCGTGTCCGAGGTGCCCGAGGGCTTTACCGTTACCGCCAGCACCGACGTGTGCCCGGTTGCCGCCATGGAGTGCGTCGAGCGCAAGATCTTCACCACGCAGTTCCACCCCGAGGTCAAGCATTCCGAGTACGGTCAGCAGCTGCTGAGCAACTTCCTGTTTGAGATCTGCGGCCTGGAGCCCAACTGGAGCATGGATAACCTGGTCGAGACCATGACAGCCGAGTTCCGCGAGAAGGTCGGCGACGACCGCGTGATTCTGGCCCTGTCCGGCGGCGTCGACTCCTCCGTCGTGGCTGCGCTGGGCGCTCGCGCCGTGGGCAAGCAGATGACCTGCGTGTTCATCAACCACGGCCTGCTGCGCAAGGGCGAGCCCGAGCAGGTGGAGGAGGTCTTCACCAAGCAGTTTGACGTCGACTTTATCCACGTCCACGCCGAGGACCGTTATGCCGAGCTTCTGGCCGGCGTGACCGAGCCCGAGGAGAAGCGCCGCATCATCGGTACGCAGTTCTGGAAAGAGTTCTTCGCCGTGGCGCAGCAGCTCGAGACCGATGGCAAGCCGGTCAAGTACTTGGCTCAGGGCACCATCTACCCCGACATCATTGAGTCCGGCGCTCGCAAGACGGGCGGCAAGACGGCTACCATCAAGAGCCATCACAATCTGATCCCGTTCCCCGAGGGCGTGCACTTCGACCTTATTGAGCCGCTCGACCACTTCTTTAAGGACGAGGTCCGCGCGCTTGGTCTGGCGCTCGGTCTGCCGGGTCATATCGTGTTCCGCCAGCCTTTCCCGGGCCCGGGTCTGGCCATCCGCATCATCGGTGCGGTCGACAAGGAGAAGCTCGAGATCCTCAAGAATGCCGACGCCATCGTGCGCGAGGAGCTCGACGCCTATAACCAGCGTCTGTTTGAGCAGACCGGCGAGCGCAACTCCGAGCATAGCTGCTGGCAGTATTTCGCCGTCCTGCCCGACATTAAGTCCGTCGGCGTTATGGGCGACGAGCGCACCTACCAGCGCCCAATTATCCTGCGTGCCGTCGAGTCCAGCGATGCCATGACCGCCGACTGGGCCAAGCTGCCCTACGACGTCCTGGCCCGCATCTCCGGCCGCATCGTGGCCGAGGTTCCCGGCGCCAACCGCGTGTGCTACGACATCACGTCCAAGCCGCCCGCGACGATTGAGTGGGAGTAGGCTGATAGGGTTCTGACCTGCACTTTTGAGTGCCGCACTGTGCCGCTGAGTTTCGTTTCGTACGAGAGTCATGGCAAAGCCGCCAGCGACGGCGGTGAGTAAATACGGTAATCTGGCCTCCGTTCCCGCGTTGGGACGGAGGCTTTTTCTTTGCCGTTTTACTCCCTTTCACCTGCGATTTCGCGATTTACTCCCCGTATTTCAAGACGACAAGGCACGGGGCGGTATTCGGAGGAACGGGAGTAAAGATTTATCCCGAATGAGTAGACGCGCGATTTTTGTCCCCGAGAACGAAACGAGGCCGTTTCGGGGCCCGTGAAACTCAAATCGAACTCAACGGGCGTTTTTACGGTCTCCGTACGGCGTTTCCCCAGGTGGTTAATGGGGAGTAAAGAATCTCGCCGCCTCAATGAAAACGGGAGTAATCAGGGGAAATGCCGCAGTGTACTGCCGTGTGCCGCCATGTAAGCCACCGCGTCATTTACTCCCCATTTACGCTTGAAATGCCTTTGCATGCAATGGGGAGTAAAAACTCAGCTTACGCAGGAGCGAGCGGAGCTCACCGCCTAGCCTGGCGTCCTGATTCGGTTGCGTTGATTGCGAAATGCGGGGAGCCGTTACAGCAAGGCTTTCCAGTCCTCGTACTCGTCGGCGTCGATCTCGCCGTTCTCGAGCCGTGCGCGCTTCTCTGCCCACAACTCGATCGCCATCGCGGCTTTGGGCGCGTGCGGCGCCTTGGGGTTCAGGGAGAGGCCCGAACCGTCGGCTGAGGGAACTATGCCGAAGGAGTCTTCGAGCCGCACGAGCAGCGACATGAGGTCGCCTGCGGTCTCGACGCCGTAATCCTTGAGGGCGTTGACGGACACGCCGAGCGCTGCGGCGATGGACTCGAGCAGCTCGGGCTTGTCCATCAGCAAATCCTATCAGCGGCTCAAGGGCAAGGACGTGATTACCACTCCTAAGACGAAAAAGAGCAACCGTGTCATTAAGATGCCCAAATTCCTCTGTGGAGAGATGGAGGACTACTTAAAGATGTTTTACAGCACCGGGGCAAATGAACGGATTTTCCCTGTCAGCAAGCACTATCTCCACCATGAAATGGACAGAGGTGCGAAAGCGGCGGGAGTGAAGCGGATCAGAATTCACGACCTCCGACATTCACACATTTCCCTGCTGATTGATATGGGCTTCACCGCCCTGGCAATCGCTGACCGGGTGGGGCATGAGAGTATCGATATCACCTACCGCTACGCCCATCTGTTTCCTACAAGGCAGACGGAGATGGCGGACAAACTGGACTTTGAAAGGATGGGAACGTAACCATGTCACTGAAAAACCGAGACAACAAAAATCGCTGGAGGAACAAGACCGTGGCCTTCCGGGTGTCCCCGGAGGAAGATGAACAGATCGAGGCCGCTGTGCGGCTCTCCGGCCTGACAAAGCAGGACTACATCACAAGACGCCTCCTGTGCCGGGACGTAGTGGTACAGGGTAATCCCAAGGTCTACAAAGCCCTGCGTGACCAGCTTGCCGCCGTTCTGGACGAACTGCGGCGGGCCGAGGACGGGGCTGGCGTGGACGATGAACTGCTGGACACCATTCAGATGATCGCCGCTATCATGGGCGGCATGAAGGAGGATTGATAGATTGATGGATTCCAGAGAAACGAAAAGGACTGTCCCGGTTCCGTCTGCGCCAACAGACGGGGAACAGCCCAATTCTCAAACAACTACCCAAAGTATAGCAGAGGAAACAGCTGAAAACAACCCCCAGGAGAAAAATTTGGAGGAACGGCTCCGAGAAATGCAGCGCA
>URKC01000096.1:0-7479 GCA_900548295.1 uncultured Collinsella sp. | reverse complement strand
ACTTAATGTGGCCTTCGTCTTGCGCAGGACTGTTTGAAATTTTGAGGAAGCACCCGCCCTGCCGGGGCTCCCGGGTTCCCGTTTACGAGAGCGACGTTCTCAGCAACCCGTTGAAGAGCTTCGGGTTGCCTTTGCCGCGGCTCGCCTTCATACACTGGCCCACCAAAAAACCGATAACCTTCTGGTTGCCGTCACGATACTGCTGCGCCTGATCGGCACAGTTTGCCAGCACCTCGTCCACGATCGGCTGCAGCGCGCCGGCATCGCTCACCTGACGCATACCGCGCTCGTCGACGATCTTGTTGGGGTCGTCGCCGGTCTGGGCCATGGCCTCAAAGACCTCGTGCGCCTGGTTGGAGCTGATGGCGTCGGTCGCCAGCAGCTTAGCCAGCGCTGCCACCTGAGCCGGCGCGATGCCGGACTCGGCGAGCGACACGCCCGCGCCCTTAAGGTAGGCGATCATCTCGTTCACCAGCAAGTTTGCGACCGTCTGGGCTTCCTTGCCGGCCATACCGGCAGCGGCCGCCTCAAAGAACTCGGCAAACTCTGGGTCGCCGGCAATCTGCTCGGCGTCTGCCGCCTTAATGCCAAAATCGACCTCAAAACGGGCGCGCTTGGCATCGGGCAGCTCGGGAATCTCACCACGGCAGCGGTCGATGAACTCGTCGTCCAGATCGAACGGCGCCAGGTCGGGATCGGGGAACAGACGATAGTCGTCTGCCGTTTCCTTCACACGCATGACCACGGTGCGCTTGCGACTGGGCTCCCAGTGGCGGGTCTCCTGATAGATAATGCCGCCCTCCTCGAGCACCTCCGCCTGGCGGCAGATCTCGTAGGCAAGGCCGTCATGCAGGCTCTTAAACGAGTTGAGGTTCTTGAGCTCGGTCTTGGTGCCCAGCTTGGTCTCGCCGCGGCGACGCAGCGACACGTTGCCGTCGCAGCGCATGGAACCCTTCTCCATGGAGCAGTCCGAAATGCCCAGCGTCACAAAAATGCGGCGGAGCTTCTCCATAAACAGGCGAGCCTCCTCGGGCGTGCGCAGATCGGGCTCAGTCACGAGCTCAATCAAAGGCGTGCCGCAGCGGTTGTAGTCGACGAGCGACTCGGCCGCGGCGGTAATGCGGCCCTCGGCACCGCCCACGTGCACCATCTTGGCGGCGTCCTCTTCCATGTGGATGCGCAGGATGCGAATGGGCACCGTGTAGGAACCGTCTTCGCGACGCTCGGGCATCTGCAGGTTGGACGCGTCATAGCTGGCCAGATGGCCGGCACGCTGATTGCCCTCGCGCATGGTCGACGTCATGGACGTGGACAGGCCCTCGGCGTTGGCCGAGGCGCTCGCCAGACTCTGGGCCTCGGCCTCACCAAACGCGCAGTCGGGGCGCTCGGCGGCACCGCGACCGGTCACATCAAGATCCAGGTGGCCGTACATGGCAAAGGCGACCGGGCCCTGCGTGGTCTGGAAGTTCTTGGCCATATCGGGATAGAAGTAGTGCTTGCGGTAGAACATCGAGTGGCGCTGGATCTCGCAGTTGGTGGCGAGGCCGGCCTTGACGATGCTCTCGATGGCGCGCCTGTTGGGCACCGGCAGGGCGCCGGGCAGACCCAGGCACACCGGGCACACGTTGGCGTTGGGCTCGTCATCGTGGCTGAGCTTGCAGTTGCAGAACATCTTGGTATCGAGTGCGGTGAGCTCGGTATGGATCTCCAGGCCGATCACGGCCTCCCAATCCTGCAGGACCTCGGAAAGCTCCTTCATTACAGCTCGCCTCCCTTCCCGGCAAAATCGGGCGCGACGGAAAGCGCGGGCGCACCCGTGGCGGCATCGGCAAAGCCGCGCTCAAGGGCGCGGGCAAACGTGAGCAGCTGACGGTCCTTAAAGGCCGGGCCAACCAGCTGGGCAGAAACGGGCAGCTTGCTGTCCTCGCCCAGGCCCAGAGGCACCGAGATACCGCCGTTGCCGCAAATGTTGAGCGAGATGGTGTACAGATCGGAGAGGTACATCTGCGTGGGGTCGCTGATCTCGCCAAACTTAAAGGCCGTGCGCGGCGAGGCGGGCATGAGGATGGTGTCCACCTTGGCATACGCGGCGTCGTAGTCCCGCGTGATGAGCGTACGGGCCTTTTGCGCGGCGTAGTAGTACTTGTCGTACACGCCCGAGCTCAGCAGGTAGGCGCCGAGCATCTGACGGCGCTTGGCCTCGGCGCCAAAGCCGTGGGCGCGCGAAAGCGAGCTCTGGTCGGACAGGTTGGCGCAGCCCTCCTCCTGATAGCCGTAGCGAATGCCGTCAAAGCGAGCCAGGTTGGAGAACGCCTCGGCCGGACCGATGACGTAGTAGGCAGCGATGGCGGCATCCAGGTGCGGCAGGTCGACCTCGACCAGCTCGGCGCCCTGGTTCTGCAGCTCCTGGGCGGCGCGCTGAACAGCGGCCTTGACCTCGGGCGTCAGACCCTCGGCCTCCATAAACGCGGGGATGATGCCCACGCGCTTGCCCTCGATGCTGTCGTTGAGATGCTCGGTAAAGTCGACGGCGCAATCCTGGCTCGTGCAGTCGTACGGATCGTGGCCCGCGCCGGTAAGCGCGTTCATGGCCAGCGCGACATCCTCGACCGTGCGGCCAAAGGGCCCCACCTGGTCGAGCGACGAGCCAAAGGCAACCACGCCGTAACGGCTCACGGCGCCATACGTGGGCTTAAAGCCCACCACGCCGCACAGCGACGCCGGCTGGCGAATGGAGCCGCCGGTGTCCGAGCCCAGCGAGAGCGCTACCTCGCCCGCGGCGACGGCGGCAGCGGAGCCGCCCGAGGAGCCGCCGGGCACGCGTTCGGTATCCCAGGGGTTGTTGGTGCGGTGGAACGCCGAGCTCTCGGTGGAGCTGCCAAAGGCAAACTCATCCATGTTGGCCTTGCCCATGGGCAGGCAGCCGGCGTCGAGCATGCGCTGGACACAGGTGGCGGTGTAGACGCTCTGGTAGTCCTCGAGCATGCGGGAAGCGCAGGTGGTGCGCGTGCCCACGAGGTTCATGTTGTCCTTAATGGCCAGCGGCACGCCCGCGAGCGGGGGCAGCGGCTTTCCGGCGGCACGGTCGGCATCCACACGCGCGGCGGCCTCGAGCGCAAGCTCGGGCGCCACCTGCAGGAATGCCTGGACCCCGCCCTCGCGCGCCTCGATGGCGGCAAGGGAGGCCTGGGCCACCTCGGTAGCGGTAAAGTCGCCGGCGGCAACGCCCGCGGCAATCTGGGCGGCGGTAAGGGAATCGAAGCTCTGCGCCATTACTCGCTCTCCCCCTCTCCCAAAATGGACGGCACGCGGAAGTAGCGCTCACGCGCGCTGCCGGCGTTTTCGAGCGCGACGTCGAGCGGCAGGTCGCGCTCGGGCTCGCGCAGGTCGTCGCCCATCACGTTGGACAGGCTTCCGATGGGATGGAACGTGGGCTCCACGTCGGGTAAGTCATATTGCAGGACGGGCTCGAGCATCTGGACGGCGTCATTCATGTAGGACGTCATCTGGGTGAGCTCGTCATCGGTCAGTGCGATCTTTGCGTACTCGGCGATGCCGCGCACGTCTTTCTCGCTGAGTGCCATAGGCGCTCCCTTCCGCATAACAGATAAACCGCTCTAGTATACAAGGCAACGCCGCTTGGAGCAGGCGCTTTACCCAAATGCAGCGAAAACGTAACGAGGGCGGCGGGTTGGCAGGCTGCGGGCTGGCGATTCTGCAGCGAAAACCGCGCCGTCCGTAGCGAAAACCGTACCGTCCATAGCGAAAACCGTCTCGACCACAACGAAAAGCATCACAACATTCGACGCTTTTCGTCAAAATCGCGATTTTCATCGAATGTTGTGATGGTTTGAAAGCCCCGACCACCACAAAGGTGCCTGTCCCCTTTGTGGTGGTTCTGGAGAATGTCTTATGCCGAGGCCTTGGCCTTGCGGCGCTTGCGGACCGCGTGGATCACGATATCCAGCAGCAACAGCACAATGGCTACGACCACAATGAGCACGGCAAACTCGCGCTTGCCCCAGTGGCGACCGGCCAGCGACTTTTGCTTGTCGACGTCCTTCTTGTTGTACTTGGTGCGCACGCAATGCACCAGCAGGCGATGGTCGTTCACGCCGTAGGGCGTGCAGGTAACGAGCGTCACCTTGTCGGCACCGGGCTCGATGGTCAGTGACTCCATCTCCTCGGGCAGCACCACCTCGGAGTCCACCATCTTGTAGGCGAGCGTCTTGTTCATGGTGTGCAGCAGCACCAGGTCGCCGGGCTCTAGCAAGCGGATGTCGTCGAACATGCTCAGATTGCGCATGCCCGAGTGCGCGGTGAGCACGCAATGCGTCGAGGTGCCGCCCACTGGCAGGCTCGTGCCCTCCAGGTGGCCGACACCCGCCATGAGGACCTCCTCGCTCGTGCCGTGGTAGATGGGCATGCTCACGTCGATGGATGGGATTTCGATCCAGCTCATCATGGGGTCGCGGTCAAAAATGAGCTGCTGGGCGTAGGGCTCAATCTGATCGTCGGGAAGCTCGGTGGCCTCACCCGCCAGCTGCTCGTTAAAGGAGCGAGCCTGGAGCAGAATGCGCTCGCGCTCCTCGGCAGACAGCGCGTCCACAGTGCTGGACACGGTGCTGATCTGGTTGAACACGCCCGAGGCCTCGAGCCGGTCCAAGATCCACGGCCAGGTCATAAGGCCCACGCCAATAAGGACGATGACGATGGTGATGAGCCGATCGGCCCAGCGCGGCAGCCGCTTGCGACGGCGCTTGGGCTTTGGTTGAGGTTTGGGCTGAGGGCTTGAGCCGCCGTTGTCCGCGGCGTTATTGCTCTTCATATGTTTGGCGCCCTGCACCATCGCCGGTCACTCCTCTAAAGCTCAGGTTGTCTAAACAAATAATAGCCGATTAGCGAGCCTCCGCGCCGGACAACGCAGCTAGACTGCACCGTCCGGGCCACGTAACCCCACTCAACCAATCAAGCCATATGTTGCTTTCATTGTCTCGAGCAACTGCACCATCGTTACGCCCGCAACCCCGATCTGTTTCAGATTGACGTCGCCTACCTCACAATCTTTGACAAACGCAAGCATATCGTCCTTCAGTTCTCCGCCCAGGTCGACACCTTCCGACTCGCCGAGCAGCTGAGCAAGCCTCAGCGCATCGCGTTTATGCTTTTTTACCTTCTTCGAATCAACGTTCTCCCCCGCTTCCCTTCTGGCTTTTAGGTCGAGATACGCCTTCGCTTTGAACGGGACAATGTATTCCGTACCCAGGACCGAAACGCCGTCTACGGTCCGAATTCCCTGAAGGAACAAGCTGTAGTAAGCATCGTCCAACAAAATTGCCGAAAGACTGCTTATGTTTTCATCAACGTGAATTGGCGCCACATCAATCCCCTCACGACCCTTTAGAAAGTCGGGGCACTTCGCGAAGAGTTCGATCATATGGGGGTAACCCGGCCTCTTAGGCTCTGTAAACCGATAAAAACATGAGCCTTTGCCTTCGCCCCAGCCGCAGCGGTAGCCGCCATCACGCACCAAAGTCCATATAGCTTCTGCCGTCTGAGGCAACCGGTCATCGGCGACAATTACCACATCAAAATCGTGAGTCATCCTAAACGGAAGTCCCGCCTCCGCGAGCAAAATGTCGCATGCCGTGCCGCCGATAAGAGCATACGATCCTACAGCTTCTTGCATATGCTGCTGGAATTCTTGGAGACCTTCTACAGCGCTTCTTGCCATGGATATTCCTTTCCAAACATGCGATCGACTTCGAGCTGAATTCGCTCATCGTCGATTGCCGCCAAAGATAGCGCAAGCGAAATGTCGTCGACACGGGAGAAGCCGGCAAACACGGGCGCATAGCGCCACACTTGGATCATCGCCGTTTCGTTATCCGGCAACTCCCCGTCTGCGACTTCGAGATCGCTCAGTTGACGCCATGCACTTCTTAAGACGGCCTTTTGTTCCATGCCCGGCGCAGCGAGCATCGAACGCGCAGCGAGCGCCGTCTCCCCGGCGTCAACAAGATAGTCGATCTGCGGCGTCTTCCTTGCAAAAAAGACCTTCGAGACAGGCGAGGAGAGCTCTGCCATGTGCTCACTGAGCAGAAGATCAACGGCAACAGGGAACACGACGACACGTCGCTCGCGACGCTCGCGCCTCGCGAGCCCCCTGTCAACAAGCTCGGTTATGGCCTCACTCGCGCGGCTTGCCGAGATCCCAAGCGCACGACAAAGGTCATAGGGACGATATGGCTCCTGGGCTGCTCCCCAGATTGCGGCAGCCTGCGCGTTGGGTGACATCTTGGTCGCGTGATTGCGAAACCGGACACTGCCCCTCTCCGTGCAGGCCGTGCCCATAAATGGAAGAAAAGCCTGTCTGCCGGGGCAAACAAACGGAATCCCTTGTGCAACCAATGCTTTGCGCTGACGTGCATCGACATCAGGAAACGAAACGACAACAGGAGTCTCCGCGCGCAAGGCTAGCTGACTATAGACCCTCTTAGCCTCGGGAAGCCCGACGCCAGTAGGCAAACTTGCAAGCAAAAACGAAAAACCGTTTGTGTCAACAGCGCGGACCTCGATCGCCCGAAGATGCAGCGGCAAGCGTGCGGATCCAGGCCAAGTTTTGGTCTTGGCGGAGAGGCCTAATGCTTCTTGTAAGTAGATTAGCGCTTCGTTCATTTCCATTGTTTTCGTTCGATTCCAGTTTATATTGGAATTATACATAATTCTCGGAATTGACGAGATTCCTTTCGTGCATAAGCCCATATTTGCGTTTTCAAAATGTCCCGAATCGACGGGGCGATTCGGGATACAATGTCAATAGAAAGCGACGCACCCCGCGTAAGTGTTCGAAAGCGCGGGCGGCCTAGTTTTCTGGTTTTGTTAAATGCCCGGGCCTCTAACCCCGGGCATTCTTATTTGCGCTTGTTGCGGCGCAAATGCCTTCCACCGTCCGCACCGCGCGTGCGCCTACGGACCTTAAACCGAACCTCATACGAGTCAAGAAACGCGATGACGAACGAGCCCACCGCCGCGAGGGCGGCGAGCGCGTTAAGGAATTTCAGCATATGGTGACCTCCGATCGAGTCGTCGGCCGCCCGCGCACGGGATGTGTCGCAAGGCCATTTTACTGCGAATGCATGCACCCACAGCTGGTAAACGCGATTTTGACAAACATTTGTTCGATAGTCACAAACACGGTTCCTCGTCCGGCGGAGCCTGGCCGCATTGTCCGGGTTTGCCCGACGTGTTTGCGTTTTCAAAATGTCCCGGATCGGCTGGGCGATTCGGGATACAATGTCAATAGGAAACGACGCATCCCGCGTAAGTGTACGAGAGCGCGGGCGGCCTAGTTTTCAGCTTTAGTTAAATGCCCGGGATCCGACCCCCGGGCATTCTTATTTGCGCTTTCGGCGCAAATGCCGTCCACCGTCCGCACCGCGCGTGCGCCTACGGACCTTAAACCGAACCTCATACGAG
>URKC01000095.1:0-7490 GCA_900548295.1 uncultured Collinsella sp. | reverse complement strand
AGCGCCCGCCCATGAGGCCCAGCAGACCGCCCGCGATCAAAAGCGCGACGTTGATGACCGTTCCCAAACCCGGCATGAACCCTCCCATATTGATGCCAACCTGGCAATCGTAGCAGAACGGGCTGCAGGGTGCGTCATGCCTCATCCTATACGTTATATAAGTGGTATTAGGAATGATGCGCAGCATTTAAGCCTCAGGTGGTTGTCGGGACATAGGGATAGTAGTCAAAGCGCAGTGTCATAAGCCGCTGTGGGGATTCAATAGCCGCGGCGATGATATTGGCATCGCGGGCACGATCAAACCCTTCGAGTTCGATCTGATACGAGACGTCTTGCATAATGTCCAGACGTCGCCAGGCTAGGAGTGTGTCGCCATCGAATTCCAAGGTTTTGCCTCCGTCTGGGGCAACGGCGTATAGACGCAGTTTAGCGGTGGTTGCAGGGTCGACAACCGTGACCTTTTTAATTTCGTTTCGAGTATTCTTGGCGCCCAACAGGGTGAGCAGTGTTGGGGCCACGACCTCGCCCGATGGCAAAAAGACGACTTCGATGGATTCGGGAAATGCGATGATGGCCGACTTGCGGACGGGCTGATTGGCGGTGGCAACTTCGATGCTCGCAGCGTCGATGACCTCTGTGTGGTCGAGCGCGGCAAGCACGCAGCAGTTGCCTTCATCGATTTCTTGAGGATCAGCAAGCCCCAGACTGTCCGCGAGCTCGGGATCGTTTGGATCGGTAGCGGGCTCATTCGGTGCTTCGAAAGAAGCTGGGACGCTGTTTGTCGGCGACGGCGTGTCGCCCGCACCTGCTTCTTTGTCCGCGCTCTCTTCTTGTGTGGTTGCGTTGATGGGTTCGTCGTTTGAGGGGAGCGTCTTGGCGTCAAGCGCGGAGGGGAGAATTCCGATGGCTCCGGATCCGTTCCACTCCATTTCGAGAAGCGCCGGGTCGGCAAGAATGCGTTGCCTGCTTTGCGCGTGGGCATCGATTTCAATAGGGCCTGCCTCTATCCCTCGTGTAAGGCTGAGTGATCCGGATGACTTCTCGAAATGAGCGTCTGTGTCTTTGGTGCTGACGGCGTAGAACAGCAGGGATGCTTCTCCCGCCGCGATGGCATCGGTGCCCGCCTTGGTCAGCCGCAGCGATGCCGTGAATGAGAGGGTGGGCTGCACATCGTCTGCATTCGCGGCGGCGCAGCCCAGACATATACCGCCTCCTTTCTCGAAAAACGCACCGTCGAAGGCGACCTTCGCTCCGTTCGCCGAGTCATCGACCGAAGCGATATCGATGCGCAACCCCAAATCGCACGGATCGCCATCTGCATCGAGCACAATCGAGCGCCACGTGCAGACGGCGCACCCCGCCTGGGAGCCGTTTGCCTTGTTCGAACGATTGATATCCACGACTATCGAGCCGTCCGTATTACGACGAAGGCATCCCGAGGTTGAGATTGCGGCCTGTGCGAACGAAAAACGCTTGCACGCAATGGCGCTCGACGGATTTGGTGCGGAGCTTAGGGCTGCTGGTAAGGAGTCTGCCATGACGGGAGTCGCCCAAGCGGCGACAGGCGTTCCGGTTGCGAGCGCGCCGCAGAGTGCGACGACGGGCAAAAGGTTCTTCGATGCCATGGGGTCTCCTTAGCTAATTTAGTGCGGCCTGTCCGTGTTTCGTTTCTGGCTGCGTTTGATGTGCAGACCGAGGCCGGCGGTTCCCGCGCCTGCTGTCGTGGCGCCTGCTGCCAAGAGCCATCGTCTGTCGTCTGTCTGTGCCAACGGTTCCTTGCAGTTGCCGCGGTCGAGCTCCGAGAGGTCGACCGTCACCTGCGTGGCGGCCTGCGCCTGTTCTTGCTGGGCAAAGGCCATGGCTGGCCCAAACGCTAGGATACTGACGGCGGTGGCCAGGGCGACGGCCTTATGCCGTGTGCGCACCGGGCTCGACCGTCCAGGTGATCGTTGCAACTTGATCGCCTTCGCCGGTTACGCGGAAGATGTCGCGCGTGACGCGGGCGACGTTCCCGCTTGTCTTGAGCTTAATTTTGTCCGTGCCGCCGGCAATGCCCTGGTAGCCCATGTCGAAGGCTGCATTCTTGGAAAGATCGAGGCCCGTCTCCTGCATTGCGGCGCTGGCGTTCTGGAGTGCGCCGTTGGGGCCGACCTTAAAGTCGATGGAATTCTGCGCGGTTCCGGCCTTGGCGTCGGCGGCAATGGTCCAGGTGTTCATGGCGTCGATCTTCATGTTGGTGACATGGATGCCGTAGGCCGAATGATTGTCGATGGTGGTCGCGTCTTCTGAGGGGCCCTGAAGCGTGCCGTCGGCCTTGGCGACGAAGGGAATAACCGTCGGAACTTTGAACTCTACGTTGTCGATCTCGGTCCTGACCATTACTTTTGTGGTTCCAACGCGCCCGGCTGCCAGAGCTGGCGTCGGGGCGGCGCCCATTGCGAGCGAGAGCGCGAGCCCTGCGCCCACGACGAGCGCTCTGGCTCCGTTCATGTTCCTGGTGATGTCCATGGTCGTTCCTTTCTATTCGCCGCGGGCCGTCCCCGCGATGATTGGACGAATGCTGGTGAATTGCGTGCGGTGCCGCGTCGGTCGAAAAAGCTAGTTCTCGGCTTGCTCAACCCGTACCTTGACACGTGTCGGATTGCCGTGGCTGTCGAGGGTCTTGGCATCGAGTGCCTGGATCTCGATGTATGCCTCGCCTTCTTTGATGTCGCCGGCGGGGCACGTCTCGATTGTCTTGCCGGTCTCGACCACACCGGATTCGTACATGGTCTCGTCGTTTTGGATGACGCGGAATCGCTGGGGAAATTTATTGTCTTGGACGTTTTGCACGTTGACGCGCAGCTTGCCGTCCTCCTGTAGCTGAGCGACCGGCGCGACCGAAATCGTCATCATGTTGTCGCGGACGATGGCATCGAGCTCATCTTGGATTTCTTGTCGCGATTTACCCTCTGCCGTCGTGACTGAGGCGCCCGCTTCGGGCACGGGCTGCGACTGCCAGGCGTATAGTCCTACGGCGACAAGGGCGCAGACGATAGCCAGACAGACAACGACGAGTTTCTTGCGACGCCCCAGTCCTGCGAGGCGGGGCGGCTTCTTCGCACTCATGCGGCGTCCTTGGTGGTGTAGACACGTGCGAACGTGGACGGGTCCGCTCCAAAGAGCATGTGAAGCATCAGGCGGCGCGAGTAGATGAGCTCGTCAAAGTCGTGAGGGAGCTCGATGTCGTGGATACGCGCGATGTGGTGGGCGAGCGCCGAGAACGACTCGGGGTCGCAGATAACATCGGTGGTGACGTGGTAGACCGCCGTTTCGGGGAACGCCTCTTCGTCGAAAGGCAGGAGATAGGGATCGTCGTCGACCTCGATGGCGACGCCGTACTGGGGCCAGTAATATGCCATGGGAACCTCCCTGCTTCTGGGGCCAAAACTTCTATCGGTTTTGGCTGTCGACGCCGACCGTATCAGCCGCTACTTGACCAATTTCTGACCAAATGCTTGACGGATTGACATCTCCGCAGGTAAAAGATGGAAATAATTACTTCAACTTTTTTCGAGCGACAATCGAGCGGTCGGCGACGGCGGGGCGATATTTGTCAAAAGCATCGTCTGCCGAGGAAATCCAGCCGCTCGCCGAATTGCGCAAACGTAAAAATCGCCAATTATGGAGACGGTTTCGAACACGTCGACGAAACGATGCGGTAACATCTCCCTGCAAACACTGTAGTTAGATAAAGGGGGAGTTCGCGTGTCTGCAACCATCAAACCCTTCACCGACGAGTTCGAAGAGTATGGCCGCGACGAATCTCGCGCATCGGGCGAAGCATCGAGCATCTCGTTTCCGACAACGGAAGACGAGGTCCGTGCCATTTTGGAAACGCTCCATGCCGAGCGTGTCCCGGTAACGGTTCAGGGCGCCCGAACCGGCCTTGCCGCCGGTGCCGTGCCCCACGGTGGGCATATCCTCAATACTTCCCGTATGAATCGCTACTTGGGCCTTCGCCGCGATGAACAAGGCCAATTTCTGCTGCGCGTGGAGCCGGGCGTTGTGCTCTCGGAGCTGCGTAAGCAGCTGAGCAAGAAGGTACTGCCGACCGCTGGTTGGGACCAGGCATCGCTTGAGGCCTACGAGGAGTTCCAAGAGTCCCCCGAGCAGTTCTTTCCCACCGATCCCACCGAGGCATCTGCCTGTCTGGGCGGCATGGCGGCATGCAACGCCTCAGGCGCCCGCAGCTACGCTTACGGTCCCATGCGCCCGCATATCACGGGACTCCACGTCGCGCTGGCTGATGGCGATTTGCTTGAGCTTCAGCGCGGCGAGGCTTTTGCCCAGGACCGCCACCTGTCGCTCGTGACGGCAGCGGGCCGTACGCTCGAGCTCGATCTTCCCGGCTATACCATGCCCGAGACAAAAAATGCCTCAGGCTATTTCGTTGCGGACGATATGGACGCCATCGACCTCTTTATCGGCGCGTGCGGCACGCTCGGCGTCATTACCGAGCTCGAGATCGCCCTGCAGGCGGCACCTTCGGTCGTATGGGGTGTGAGTTGCTTTTTCGATAGCGAGGACAAGGCGGTGTCCTTTACCGATTCCGTGCGCCCTGTCCTGTCCCATGCGGCTGCCATCGAGTACTTCGATGCTGGCGCCCTGGATATTCTACGTCGCCAGCGCGAGCAGTCGACGGCGTTTGCCTCGCTGCCGGCGCTCGACGACGAGGCAAAGGTCTGTGTCTACGTGGAGCTCGACTGCGACGACGAGGCGCAGGCGACCGAGGAGCTGTACCACCTGGGATGGGTGCTGGAGCTTGCGGGCGGCCGCGACGATGCGACATGGGTCGCCCGCACCGAAGTCGATCGCGAGTGCCAGCGGTTCTTCCGCCACGCGGTGCCTGAGAGCGTCAACATGCTTATCGACGAGCGCCGCCGCACGGATCCCACTATCACCAAGTTGGGCTCGGACATGTCGGTGCCCAATGCATGCCTTGCCGATGTCATGGCCCTCTATCGCCGCACGCTGGCCGAAAGCGGGCTTGAGTCTGCTGCCTGGGGACACATCGGGAACAACCATCTGCATGTGAACATCCTGCCGCGCGATGCGCAAGACTACCGTCGTGGTGGAGAACTCTTTGCCCAGTGGGCTTCCGAGGTCACGGCCATGGGCGGTGCCGTTTCTGCCGAACACGGCGTCGGCAAGATCAAGGCGGGCT
Source organism: uncultured Collinsella sp. (assembly GCA_900548295.1). Taxonomy (GTDB): domain Bacteria; phylum Actinomycetota; class Coriobacteriia; order Coriobacteriales; family Coriobacteriaceae; genus Collinsella. The sequence goes on along the minus strand of URKC01000095.1, from coordinate 2,284 downwards.
TCTTGGAGACGATGTACGGCCACGAGGCCATGGTCGAGTCGGCGCGTCTCAAACTCCAGCTCGATCCTGCCGGCCAGCTGGGTCGCGGCAACCTGTTTACGGAGAAGCTCTTGGATGAACTCGTTCAGAAAGGGGGCGCGTGAAGATGAGTGATTTCCATATGGTGGTGTGCGTCAAGGCGGTGCCCGGAAGCACCGAGGTCAAGATGGACCCCAAGACCAATACTATCGTGCGTGATGGCAAGCAGGCGGTCATTAATCCCTTCGATGCAAGTGCCCTCGAATGTGCGCTAGCGCTGAAGGACGACTTTATCGGCTTTGGCATGGACGTGCGTGTGACGGTGGTGTCGATGGGCATCCCCGCGACCGAATCGCTGCTGCGCGACTGCATCGCCCGCGGTGCCGACGACGCGCTGCTGCTGACCGACCGAGCCTTTGCGGGCGCCGATACCCTAGCCACCACCTATGCCCTCAAATGCGGCATCGAGGCACTCGATGAGGATTTTGACCTGCTCATCTGCGGCAAGATGGCAGTGGACGGCGATACGGCCCAGATCGGCCCCGAGCTGGCCGGCGCCTTTGGGGTCCCCTGCGTGACCGACGTGAGCTGTGTGCAGAGCGCGGGATTTACGACGTGTGGCTCGCTGGCGCTCGTTCACGGCTGCGATGCCGGCGAGGAGACGGTGTACCTGGAGATGCCGTGTGCGATGACGACTGCCAAGGAGATTGGCCAGCTGCGCATGCCGAGTATTGCCGGTATTCGCGCGGCCGAGGATGCAGACGTGCGCGTGGCCAGCGCTGCCGACGTAAACGCCGACCCCTCGCGTTGCGGCCTTGCCGGATCACCGACGCAGGTCGTGCGCTCGTTTGTGCCCGACCGTGACCAAACGTGCGAGGCCGTCGAGGGAACGGCGTCCGGGCAGGCGGTAAAACTTGCCAAGATTATTGAGGGGATGGCATAGATGAGCGGGCTGATTATCGATAGCGAAGCCTGTATCGGCTGCGGTCGCTGCGTTCGCGCCTGCGCCTCGGGCGGCATTGTGGTGGAGGGCGAGCGCCCCAATCGCTGTGCCCGCGTAACCGACGGCTGTATCCTGTGCGGCGGGTGCGTCGACGCCTGCCCCGTCAACGCCATCTCGATCGAGCGCGACGAGGCCGCCGGCGCGGTAGACCTTGACGCATATCGAGACATTTGGGTCTTCGTGCAAACTGACAAGCACGATGCCGTGGCATCCGTGGCCTTCGAGCTCATGGGCAAGGGACGCGAGCTTGCTGATGCCCGCGGCTGTCGCCTGGTGGCACTGGTCGGCATGAGCCCCGAGGGCTCGCTCGAGGACCTCGAACACCTGGTTTGTGCCGGCGCGGACGAAGTTCTGGTCTGTCGTGACGAGCGCCTGCGTCAGAACGACGCGGAGGTCTATGCTCGCCTGATCTACGATTTGGTGGCCGAGCGCAAGCCCGAGGCCATTCTGTACGGCGCGACCGCGTTTGGCCGCGAACTGGCACCCGGCGTTGCCGTGCGCCTGCAGACGGGCCTTACGGCTGATTGCACGGTGCTTTCGGTGGATACGGAGACGGGTCTGCTGCAGCAGACGCGCCCGGCGTTTGGCGGCAACCTGATGGCCACCATTATCTGCCCCAACCACCGTCCTCAGATGGCAACGGTGCGCCCCGGCATCTTTAAGGCGCCCGAGTTTGACTATAGCCGCTCCGGCACGATTACCCAGGTAGTGCTTGCGGATGACGTTAAGGCCCGCGTCGAGATCTCGATTCCCGCCGAGGAGTGGGGACAGCAGGCCTCAATTGCCGATGCCGAGCGTCTGGTCGTGGTGGGCCGCGGCATCGGCTCCAAGAAGAATCTGCCCCTGATGCGAAAGCTCGCCGATGCCCTGGGTGCCGAGCTTGGTTGCACGCGTCCCATTGTGGAGGCAGGCTGGTTGGAGTATCGCCACCAAATTGGCCAGACGGGTGTATCGGTCTCGCCCAAGCTCCTCGTGAGCATCGGTGTCTCGGGTGCTATCCAGCATCTCGCCGGCATCGGTGGGGCGGAGTGCATTGTTGCCATCAATGAGGACCCGGATGCCCCCATCTTCGGTGCCGCCCAGTACAAGGTCGTCGGCGATGCCGTTGAGATCGTTGAGGAACTGCTGGCTCAGCTCGAGTGCTAAGCGCTTGCCAGCCAGCGGCGCAGCTCGTCCTTAAGGCGGCTCCAGGTTGCCTGCGCGGCGGGGTCGGTAAAGGGTCGCGTAATGCCAAAGGGCGCGTCGAGCAGGCGATAGATATCG
>URKC01000094.1:0-7573 GCA_900548295.1 uncultured Collinsella sp. | reverse complement strand
GCCGAACGAGTCCCCATACCCTCGTTCGGTCAGACGCGCCGCCGCGTTGCTGCTTTGTGCCGTATAATGTCCACTATCTATGACGCGATACAAAAGAAAGGTGTTTGCCCATGCAGGCACAGAAGGCGGAGGGAACCCGCGACCTTATCGGCGCCGAGATGCGCGCCTGGCAAAAGATGCAGCAGATTGCGGCCGGCGTGTTCGAGCCGTTTGGTTTTAAGCCCATCGAGACGCCCGCGATCGAGCAGGTGGACGTGTTTGTCCACGGTATCGGCCAGTCGACCGACGTCGTGCGCAAGGAGATGTTCCGCGTGTTTAGCGGCGCCAACCTGGAGCGCGTCTTTACCGAAGGCACCGACACCAAGCTTAAGCCCAAGCAGCGCCTGGCCCTTCGTCCCGAGGGCACGGCCGGTGTGGTGCGCGCCGTCGTCGAGAACAATCTGGTGCCCCAGGGCTCCACGCCGTTTAAGGCCTATTACGCCGAAGCCATGTTCCGTGGCGAACGTCCCCAGAAGGGTCGCCTGCGCCAGTTCCACCAGGTGGGCATCGAGTGGCTCGGCGCTCCCGATCCGGCTGCCGACGCCGAGTGCATCATCATGCTCATGGAGTTTTACAAGCGCCTTGGTTTCGATCTTTCCAAGCTCCGCCTGCTTATTAACTCAATGGGCGATGCCCAGTGCCGTCCGGCCTATCGCGAGCAGGTTAAGCAGTTCATTCTCGACCACGCCGACGAGATGTGCGACGAGTGCCGCGAGCGCGCCGAGCTCAACCCGTTGCGCGCCTTCGACTGCAAGAACGACCACTGCCGCGAGATCATGGCCGACGCCCCGCTGATGGGCGACAACCTGTGCGACGAGTGCCGCGAGCACTACGAGCAGGTCAAGCGCTATCTGGATGCGGCGGGTATCGAGTATGTCGAGGATCCCACCCTGGTGCGCGGCCTGGACTACTACACTCGTACCGTCTTTGAGGTCGAGGCTCCCGGTGCCGGTGTCGGCTCCATCGGTGGCGGCGGTCGCTATGACGGCTTGGTCGAGCTCGAGGGCGGCAAGCCCACGGCCGGCGTCGGCTTCGCCGTCGGTTTTGAGCGCGCCCTGCTGGCCCTGCAGGCCTTTGGCAGCGACCTGGGCGCCGATGAGACCCCGTGCGTCTACGTTGCCAACGCCGGCAAGGATCTGCGTCAGAACGTCTTTGCCATCACGCAGGAGCTTCGCTCCGCAGGCATCGTGACCGAGGCCGACTACCAGGGTCGTTCGCTCAAGGCCCAGTTTAAGCAGGCCGACAAGGTGGGCGCCAAGCTCATCCTGGTCCTGGGTGGCGACGAGCTTGCCGCCGGCAAGGTCAAGGTGCGCGACATGCAGAGTCACGACGAGGTTCTCGTCGATTTGGCCAACGTGGTCGAGGCGGTTCGCGAGCGCCTGTAACGCATGTTTTTTTGAGCTGCGGGCCTGCTAACGTGCCCTGCTCATGGAGAGCGATTGTTACGGGGGTGTTTCGCTTTTATGCGGAATGCCCCCGTTTGCATATGCCGTCCACCGAGAAATACGACCATTTGGGGCAAAAACCCTTGCAATGCAGAAAATACTTTTGTGTGGTAAAGCGCAATCAGCTCCGAAAGTTTTTGCCGAGTGCCTATAATGGATACCGCATGTTACGTGCATAGAAGGAGGAATGGGAGGAAACGTGGCTGAGAACCTAAGCAACCAGTCTGTACCCGAAGCCGCGGCGCGCGTCGCTGCCGTGGTCAACCGCCTCGTTAACCGAATCGGCTCGAATGCCGAGTCCAAGGAGCGTCTCGCCGAGATCGAGATCCCCGAGGAGCTGCGCGACAATCTGGCGCTGTTCTTGCGCCTGGAGCGCCGTGTGCTTAGCGAGTATGATCCCGAGATCGCGGACCTGTTCGACAAGATTTTGACAGCCGAGATTGTGGCCAATGCCGGAAACCCCGGCACCCGTGCTGCCGACGAGTCCGTCGACGAGCAGGGCGTGCCCACTGCCGACGAGCCCACCGCCGTGGCGTTTCGCGAAGTCGTCGATCTGATCGACAGCCTGCCGCTCGATAAACAGCAGGTTATCGTCCGCGCCTTTACGAGCTTCTTCCATCTGGCAAACCTGTCGGAGGAGAATTACCGTGTGGCGCAGCTGCGCGAGCGCGAGGCCGGTGCGTCGACCGATACCGAGGTCGATCCCGCCAACGAACTCACCGTCGCCTATCACCAGTTGGTAAACGAGATGGGTGTCGAGGGCGCCAACGAGCTGCTCGGCAAGCTTGAGTTCCACCCTGTCTTTACAGCACATCCCACCGAAGCCCGTCGCAAGGCCGTCGAGGGCAAGATTCGCCGTATCTCCAACCTGCTGGAGGAGCGTCCGCGTCTGGGCGGCTCCGACCTGGTGGAGAACGAGCGCCATATGCTGCAGGAGATCGACGCCCTGGTGCGTACGAGCCCCATCGCGCTCAAGAAGCCCACGCCGGTCGAGGAAGCCGATACCATCATCGACATCTTCGATAACACGCTGTTCGACGTTATCCCCGTCATCTATCGTCGTTTTGACGACTGGGTGCTGGGCGACAAGGCCGGTACCGTGCCGCCGCTGTGCCCGGCGTTCTTCCATCCCGGCAGCTGGATCGGTTCCGACCGCGACGGTAACCCCAACGTCACCGCCAAGGTGAGCCGTGAGGTCGCCGCCAAGTATTTCACCCATATGGTGCTCAAGCTCGAGGACAAGTGCCGCCGCATCGGCCGCAACCTCACGCTCGAGGCCACCTACAGTAAGCCGTCTGCCGAGCTCATCAACCTGTGGAACCATCAGGTCGAGATGAGCACCCAGTACACGGCACGCGCCGAGCTGATCTCCGAGCACGAGCCGCATCGCGCCGTCATGCTCGTCATGGCAGACCGACTCAACGCCACCGTCCGTCGCATCACCGACACTATGTACCACAGCGCCGATGAGTTCTTGGAGGACCTGCGCGTCGTCCAGCGCTCGCTGGCCGCCTGCGGTGCCGTCCGTGCCGCCTACGGTCCGGTGCAGACCATCATCTGGCAGGTCGAGTCCTTCGGCTTCCATATGGTCGAGATGGAGTTCCGTCAGCACTCCGTGGTGCACGCCCGCGCCCTCAAGGATATCCACGAGAACGGTATCCATGGCGATCTGCAGCCCATGACGCGCGAGGTCATCGACACCTTCCGTGCCATCGGCTCCATCCAAAAGCGTTACGGCAAGAAGATGGCGCACCGCTACATCATCTCGTTTACCAAGAGCGCCCAGCATGTGGCCGACGTCTTTGAGCTGGCCCACCTGTCCTTTGCACACGAGGAGGATGTCCCCGAGCTCGACGTGATCCCGCTGTTCGAGCAGCTCGAGGACCTCGAGGGCTGCGTCGACGTGCTCGATCAGATGCTCACGCTGCCCGTGGTGCAGAAGCGCCTTGCCCAGACCAACCGCCGCATGGAGGTCATGCTGGGCTATTCCGACTCCTCCAAGGATGCCGGTCCTACCACGGCCATGCTCGCGCTGCACTCCGCGCAGGAGCGCATTGCCAAGTGGGCCGAGAAGAACGATATCGACCTGGTGCTCATGCACGGTCGCGGCGGTGCCGTGGGCCGTGGCGGCGGTCCGGCCAACAAGGCCGTGCTGGCGCAGCCCAAGGGTTCGGTCAACTGCTTCTTTAAGCTCACCGAGCAGGGCGAGGTCATCTTTGCCCGTTACGGCAACCGCACGCTGGCTCAGCGCCATGTTGAGTCCGTTGCCGCCGCAACGCTTTTGCAGTCGGCCCCGAGTGTCGAGAAGACCAACACCGAGACCACGCAGAAGTTCTGGGATATGGCCGAGAAGCTCAACGCCGCAAGCCACGAGCGCTATCTGGACCTGTTGAACACCGAGGACTTTACACCGTGGTTCTCGACCGTGACGCCGCTGACCGAGGTCGGTCTGCTGCCGATTGGCTCGCGCCCGGCCAAGCGCGGTCTGGGTGCCAAGTCGCTTGATGACCTGCGTACCATTCCGTGGATCTTCAGCTGGAGCCAGGCGCGCATCAATCTGGCCGCTTGGTACGGCCTGGGCACCGCCTGCGAGCAGCTGGGCGACCTTGACCAGCTCAAGGCTGCCTACCAGGAGTGGCCGTTCTTCCGCACGTTCATCGACAATATTGAGATGTCGATCGCTAAGACCGATCAGCGCATCGCCAAGATGTATCTGCACCTGGGCGATCGCCAGGATCTGTCCGAGAAGGTCTTCACCGAGATGCAGCTCACCCGTAAGTGGGTCCTTGCCATCGTCGGTGATGAGTGGCCGCTGCAGCGCCGCCGCGTGCTCGGTTGCGCCGTCCGCGTACGCAACCCCTACGTCGACGCCCTTTCCATCGCCCAGGTCCGCGCCCTTCGCGAGGTGCGTATGAATCAGGACGAGATGGCCGAGGAGAAGAAGGCCGAGTACATGAGCCTGATTCTTTCGACTGTGACCGGCGTCTCGGCAGGATTGCAAAACACGGGGTAATCGATAGCCCTGTGGCTCTCACCGGGACCCGATAGGTTTCCCTCTGAATGCGTCCTCGCACTTGAAGCCCCCTTATCCTGCTCCTTCGGAGCTGCGGATAAGGGGGCTTCGTGCTGCGGAATGCATTCAGAGGGAAACCTATCGGGTCCCTTCGTCCTCGGTCTTCAGGGATTGGGGCTGATGAGAATAAAGTGCGCTTCGCGCTTAGTGTGGAGCGCGGCGAGGGCTTCTTGCGTCCTGCGGAGTGTGCCTAAAAGTAAACTAATGGCGGGCCCTGCGATGTCCGGTCTTCGGCGGATCAGCCGCTGGGTGAGGGTGGTGCTTGGGGCGACGTGCAAAAAACGGAGTTTTCAGCAGCCAAAGATTGGTGCATAAGGCTATGGGTGACGTTCGCGGCCCCTGTTGACGCTTTTGCACGACGATTGGGCTTTGGCGATGTTCATATATGGCTGGTTTCTCGCCGCATGCTATCCAGATGGGTCGAGTTATGAGGACTATCTACCTTTTGAAAGACTTTTGGCACCAAAATCTTATCCCGCGATGCTGAATACTCGCAAAAATGCACGCTCCGGAGGGTACTACCCTGTTACGGCTAGAAATCCATGCGTCATTTTATGCAATTAATTAACGCATTTATGCAAAATGGCTTACGTGCGTACGTCTCGGGGTAGATGTTTGCCTCGGCGCTGCGTAAGTCATCCTGTCTATAGTGTCTTTGACAGGCGGCCGCGGTCCCCTTTGGGGTCGCGGCCGTTTTGTTGTGGGTCAAATATGAACGTTGTGTTAATGAGTCGGTGGACGGTGGTGTTTTTCGGTGAGCGGCGTATCCTTCCAACGGTTTATCTAGTGTGTCAGTTGAAAGGAAGAGGGCGCTCATCATTGTTTGAATGTGAACTGCCGTTTGACCACAAGACGTTGCATCTGGAGCTCGAGGACAAGAACTTCGCGGGTGTGATGGAAGGTCATCAAAACGAGTTTAAGACTACAAAATCGCAGGAAGAGCTGGTAGAGGAGTCGCTTGCCAACCCTTATGGCTCGCCTTCGCTCGAGGAGCTTTGTACTGGCAAAAAGGACATCGTCATCATTAGTTCCGACCACACGCGCCCCGTTCCCTCGCGTGTGACGATGCCTATTCTGCTGCATCACATTCATGCCGCTGCGCCCGAGGCTCGCGTGCGTATTTTGGTTGCTACGGGTATGCACCGTCCGTCGACGCACGAGGAGCTCGTCAATAAGTATGGTGAGGAGATCGTTGCCAACGAGGAAATCGTTATGCATGTCGCGACCGACGACAGCATGATGAAAAAGATCGGCACCCTGCCTTCTGGTGGCGAGTGCATCATCAACAAGATCGCTGCCGATTGCGACCTGCTGCTTGCCGAGGGCTTCATTGAGCCGCACTTCTTTGCCGGTTTCTCTGGCAGCCGTAAGTCCGTCCTGCCCGGCATCGCCAGCTATAAGACCATCATGTACAACCACAACGGTCAGTTTGTGAACGATTCCCATTCGCGTGCCGGCAACCTGTGCCACAACCACGTGAGCGAGGATATGTTCGCCGCTGCCGAGATGGCTCACCTTGCCTTTGTGCTCAACGTGGTGCTCAACGGCAAGCACGAGGTCATTGGCTCCTTTGCCGGCGACATCCACAAGGCGCACGAGGCCGGCTGCGACTTCGTGAAGAGCCTTGCCGGCGTTGAGCCCGTCGAGTGCGAGATTGCCATCACTACCAACGGTGGTTACCCGCTCGACCAGAACATCTATCAGGCCGTGAAGGGCATGTGCGCTGCCGAGGCCACGCTTCCCGAGGGCGGTGTGATCATCGATGTCGCCGGTTGTGCCGACGGTCACGGTGGCGAGGGCTTCTATCACAACATCGCCGACAACGATCCGGCAGAGTTTGAGCGCGCCTGCATCGACCGTCCCAAGGACGAGACCCTGCCCGACCAGTGGACGAGCCAGATCTTTGCCCGCATCCTGGCGCATCACCCTGTGATCATGGTCACCGACCTGTGCGATCACCAGATGCTCAAGGATATGCACATGACGCCGGTCAACACCCTCGAGGAGGCGCTCAAGCTCGCCTTTGAGATGAAGGGTGCCGATGCCAAGGTTGCCGTCATTCCCGATGGCCTGGGCGTTGTCGTCGCGCAGCACTAGTGCGTGGCCCAAACGAATCGTTTATAACCGACAAGAAAGATAAGGTTTTATGCTTACCAAACTCCTCTGCGAATTCGGCGCGACGGCCCTCATGATCGTCTTTGGCGTGGGCGTGCACTGCGATACCGTGCTCAAAGGCACCAAGTATCAGGGCTCTGGCCATATGTTTGCCATCACCACCTGGTCTTTTGGCATCTCGGTCTGCCTGTTTGTCTTTGGCGGCGCCGTGTGCATGAACCCCGCTATGGTGCTTGCCCAGTGCATCGTCGGTCTGGTGCCGTGGGGCAACTGCATCCCCTTCATGCTTGCCGATATGCTCGGCGGCTTTGTGGGTGCCGTGATCGCTTGGTTTATGTATGCCGATGAGTTCAAGGCTTCCGAGGGTGTCGTCGATCCCATTGCTCAGCGCAACATCTTCTCGACCAACCCCACCACCGAGGGCACGAACTATGCCCGCAACTTCTTCTGCGAGGCTATCTGCACCTTCGTGTTTATCAGCGCCATCCTTGCTGCTGCTAGCCGTGCTGGTGAGAACGTTCTGTTGCTCGCCATCTGCGTCGGCCTGATTGTCTGGGCCGTTGGCATGGGCATGGGCGGCATCACCGGCTTCGCCATGAACCAGGCCCGTGACCTTGGTCCTCGCATGGCCTATCAGGTGCTGCCGATCAAGAACAAGGCTGACAACAACTGGAAGTATGGCCTGCTTGTTCCTGGTATCGCGCCGTTTGTCGGTGCTATTGTGGCCGCGCTGTTTGTGCATGGTTTCTTGGGCATGTTCTAGTCTGAGGCTACATAGTTGTCCGCCGTCCGCATGGGGTAACTTCCCAGCGCGTCCTCGGACATGAAAGAACCCCCGCTGCGCACTGAACTGCCTCCCATTTCTTGGACACAAGAAATGGGAGGCTTTTTTATGGCTGGA
>URKC01000093.1:0-7971 GCA_900548295.1 uncultured Collinsella sp. | reverse complement strand
GAGCAGGCCGTCGCCCGCCAGGTAGAGCTCCTCGACCTCGGAGGGATAACCCACCATGGTAAAGACGACGTCGGCGTTCGCCACGGCATCTGCCGGCGTATCGGCCCAAACGGCACCGCGCTCGATAAGCGCGGCGGCCTTGGACTTAGTGCGGTTGTTGACCGTGACGAGATAGCCGGCGTCCAGAATGTGGCCGGCGATGGGGGCACCCATGATTCCGGTGCCGATAAATGCGACAGAGAGCTTGTTTGCCATGAAACCTTTCCTTTTGGGTTGGGGTGTTGTTACCAGGTTGAATACTCGGTGCCAGCGTTTGGGCTGTGAGTTGGGATCGATTACGTTCGCGTTACTTGCCTACTGACCGCGCACGCGGCGGGCGATGCGGTCGGAAAGCGACGCCTTGTCGGCGCGGTTCTTACCCCAAAACGCGCAGGCCACCATGCCGGGGCCCACGTGCGAGCCGATGGTGGGACCCACGGAGCTGCGAATGATCGTGACGTCGGCGCAACCCTCCTCCTTGCGGATGGCGGCTTCGAGCCAGTCGCCGTCCTTTTCGGCATCAGCCGTCATAATGGCGATGGGCATGGTGCGATCGGGCACATAGTTCTCGCGGAACGACTTGAGAATGGACTTGAGCGCCTTCTTGCGACCGCGGTTGACGCCGATCAGCGACAGCGAGCCGGCCAGGTCGTAGGACAGCTCGGGTTTGACGTCGAGCTTTGCCGTGAGCTGCGCCGCCGCGGGCGGAATGCGGCCGCCGGCAGCCAGCGCGTCGAAGCTCTCGAGCGTAAAGTAGCCGTGCACGTAGGTCTTGGCCTCGTTTGCCCAGTCGACCAGCTGCTTAGCGGTCAATCCCGCCGAGCGCTGGCGCACGGCCTCGAGCGCCAAGAGCTCGCCGGTCGCGCAGGGCAGGGCGTTGTCGACCACGTACAGTTCAAAGTCGGAATACTCGGCGCGCACGGCATCTGCCGCCTGGCACGCGGAGTTGTAGCTCGACGACAGCGCCGAGGTAAAGCACAGGTAGACCGTGGGCGTGCCCTCTTTGGCGCACTCGGTAAAGAACTCGATATAGCGACCGAGCGACACAGCCGAGGTGGACACGCGGGCACCGGCGCGCATGCGATCGTAAAACTCCTTGGGTGTGATGCTCGACCAGATGTCATCCGTGCGCTCCTCGCCATCGATAATGAAGGGGAAACCCAAGATATCGACATCGAGGTTCGCGGCGACCTCGGGGCTAAAGTCGCAGCAGGTATCGACGACGATGCGGCAACGGTCCGAATGACCGGCGGATGCGGCCTTGTCCATCAAAGCGACTCCTTACGTAAAAAGGCGGCCACCCGCATGGGATGGCCGCCAACCGTTAACTCATGCAAGTTAACGTATTTTACTCGTCAAGTGTTTCGATGCGGGGCTTGATGATGCCATATCCACCATTCTTACGGTGATACACCACATTGATGAGACCGGTCGTCGCGTTCTCGAACACGTAGAAGTCGTGGCCCAGCAGATCGGTCTGCACCAACGCCTGCTCCTCGGTCATCGGGGTGACATCAATGACCTTCTCGCGGACGAGCAGATCGTCGTCCTCCTCGGGCAGCAGCAGGTCGGCCAGATCGTCAACGCGCTCGACCGGCGCAACATCCGCGGCGCTGGCACCGCCCTGGCGGTTGTCCACGACCTTGGTCTTAAACTTGCGCAGCTGGCGGGTGACCTTATCGGCGGAGAGGTCGATGGCGGCGTACATATCTGCACCGTGCTCGGCAACGCGAATCACCGAACCGCGGGCACGAACCGTAACCTCGACGATTGCCGGGTTGGGGTTCGAGGGGTTCTTCTCATAGCGAAGTACAACGTCGACCGTCATGGGCTCGATATCGAAAACCTTGAGCGCCTCGCCGATCTTCTCATCCACATGCGCACGCAGAGCATCGGTTACCGTCGTCTTGCGTCCAGAAACCTTGATATCCATACGTGGCTCCAATCTGCCTCGGGGACTTACTGTACTGGCTATGTACCCATTGCCGTGCATTTAATCACGCGGATTCCCAAAGACCCGAATAACGATTGCTTGATACCGCATACCGAAGTCTCGCACTTTTCTGTGGCAAAGTGCGCTATGGGAGGGCGTCGGCGACTTTGTATTTGGTCCCGAAAATTGGCTTTGACCTGCTGGTTTTATAGGGATAAAAAAGCCGGGCTCCCCTATTGGGGAAACCCGGCAGTGCGTGTTGAAACCGTGAAGAGGTGTCCTTTCCAACGTATAGGAGACACCACCCCTAGCAATAACTAGCTATTAAGTTTGTTAATGTCGTCGTCAGTGATGGTGCCTTCCTGGCTGGACGATTTGTCCTCGGAGGATGCGGTCTCATTGTTGGAATCGGAGGACTCGCTGCCGGAGGATGCGGTCTCACTGGACTCAGAGTCGCCCGGCTGCACGTTAGCGCCCGAAACCGTCTTAATGGTGAGGTCGTAGGGAATTTGGCCGTACCAGACGCAGTGAACCGCCTCGAGCGTACCGTCGACCGTGATGCCGTCGAGGGCATCGCTCACGGCACGGCACAGCTCGTCATTGGACGAGAGGCCCGCAACACCAAGCGTCGAGGGCGCCTCGAGCGCACCGACATAGGAGATCTCGCTCATCAGGCGTGCAAGGTAGCCGCCGGCCGTGGAGTCGCAGATCACATAGTCGACCTCGCCGGACTCGAGCGCCTCAAAGCACTCGTTGATGTTGGGGTAGGTCTTTTGGTTGGCGGTGATGCTCTGCTTAGCAAGTACCTCCTGCGAGGCCGAGGACATCTGGACACCCAGAGTAGACGTGTTAAGGGTATCGGTGGAAACGTTTAGCGACCCACCATCGCTGGTTCTACCGAACACGGAAGCGGCATCGTACAGGCAGGTGCCGAGCGAGCTAACGTCCCCGTCCGTGGAGTTGATCTCGCCGATAAAGATATCAGCCTTTTTGTCGCCGAGCGCGGAACCTGCCGAGGACGCATCGACAAAGGCGACCTTAAGGCCCATGCGGCTTGCGAGGGCGCGGGCGGCGTCGACCGCATACCCCGTGAGCTCGCCGTCGGTGCCCTGCATGGCCTGCGGCGCATCGGAAGTATCGAGGGCGACCGTCAGGGTACCGGGGGTGACCAGGGCATCATCCGACACCGCCGGCGTGACGGTCTCGTATTCGATCTGGTCGATCGTGGGAGTCGTGAACGTAGACAGCGGGTTGAACGCGCATACGCTCAGACCCAAAACGGCGATGACCGCTGCGGTCCCAGCACCTAACCGAGCCGCGTGCATCAAGCTGCCCCTCACCATGTCCACTACCCTGCCTTCTGTGTCGTATACGATCCGTGCGATGCGCGGAATATCAGATTGTTCCCACCAGCTGACCTGGTATTTGACCCCACACTTGCGCACCGGGGTGTTTGCTCGGGAGGCCGCAGCCACCTTCACGACTGGCCCGCTCGCCCGCGAGGCGGTATTGCCCCAAAGAAAGTAGAACGGACGGTGCGGCTTACATCTAGGACGCGCCATGATCGCGCCGCGCGCACGCGGTCGCTTACGTGGATCCCTTTGACCGCGTCTGTCTTGGACTAGGACGGGCATTTCGTCCGTCCGCAACCACAGCCTGGTAGGAACGTAGCGCATTATAGCTAAGTTCAAGCTAAAGTTTAAGGTTAGGGGCGTCATTCGCATCGCGAGTACAGATTTCGCAGGTCGGAGTGGGCTATTCGTGCCTCTGTGAAGCCCGGAGCTCCCCTATGGGGAGCTCCGGGGCACCCTTCCTAGGGTGCCGTGGCCAAAAAATGGCAAATATGAGTACTGTCACCAATTTAGTAACAGGCAATTTTGGCCTCTCGGACAGATTTTGCGCTCAGTGTCGCCAACCTGATGCTTAGTTATTCCACATTTGTTTATTATCTTCTTACTTTATGCCGCCTCCGAGTCCTAAATTCCTTGATTTTGCTGTTACTGATTTAGTGACAGTACTCATATTTGCCATATTTTGGCCAGGGCATATGATTAACCCCCTATTTTCGACGTGAATTAGACCGGCTTAAGCCCAAAACACGCCCGCAGCGTGTTAAGCAACGCCTCTTGCTTCTTCCTGCGGGCATCGACACGATTCCGGTACCGCTTTCGCATACGCTGGTGCATGCGCCATGCGAGCGCTTCCATCGCTTCCATGTCGCAGAGCATTTCGTTGTTGACCGTCGCGACCTCGATTCCCATAGTAATCAAGCCCGTGTTGCGTTTTTCATCATGGATACGTCCCCTCCGGGAGGAATGGCCCAGCTCACCGTTGTATTCCAGGTCAAACCGGGCTGCCTCTTGATACGCATCGCAAACTGCATGAGGCATCCCCGAGATTGCCTGCGCACGGTCATCGAACTCGATCTTGTAGTCGGTCTTAAAAGGCCCGCAGGCAAACCCGCCATAGGAAAACGGAAGCGAAAACAGAGCGAGCATGATGCACTCCATGGGCGAGAGCAGGTTTTCTGACAAGTAGGGACACAGACGCTGCAATTGTTTGGCCGTGCTTCCCTTGCATGTCGTAAGGTAATCTGCCAGGCGATCGGGCGTCAGCACCGGTTCGACTTCAAAGTAGCCCACGTCTGCTGGCTGGTCCTTGTCCTTTGCAAGTTTATTCGTAACAGGCGAGGTGTAGGGAGGCAGATACTTCCCGCGGTCGCTCAGTGAAATCTTAGAGCACAGCTCCTGGGCCAGGGCAAACGCCTGGATGCAGCCGACCTCGCGCGCAACGGCAACACAAAGAGCCTCGGGAGATAGGCTGTACACCCCCGGTTCCACCTCTAGAATCGAGCCGGCGGGCAACCCGGAACACACGGACCAGCCTACGCCAGGCATGCGGCGGCGCTGCGCCGCAGATCCCACCAGCAAGCACAGATCTTCTTGCACCTCGCCACTTTTGGCTCCAATTCGCACCAAGTCAGGAAGATAGATATCCTCGGTCGAGGGCGACGACGTGCACAGCACACGGCGCTCTTCATCGGGATTAAGGTCCTTCCAGCTGATATAGCCCATCTGCCGGCGCTCGGCGCGCATCATGCGCAGCGCCGAGGCGCCTGTTAGGATTACGGAAGCCGCTAGCTGTTCGCCTGTCGGCTCGTTGCGCCGCTCAATCTTCACTGCCACAAAACCACCCCTACCAAACACGTGCGATAGCAATGCCATCGACTGCCGCAGCGCCGGCACGCTTGAGCTCCGCCGAGGCTGCTGCCATGGTCGCGCCCGTGGTGATAACGTCATCGATAAGCAGTAGGCGGCGGCCGTGCACGTCCTCAACCGTCTCGTACATGCCTTGGGCACGCTCGCGACGCTCCTCACGACCGAGTTCGCGCTGGTCGCCATGCCCGTACTTGACGAGAGCATCGAGCAGAGGAACACCCGACAGCTCGCAAAATGGGCGCGCAATGGCCTCCATATGATCAAAGCCACGCCGCCGAAATGCTGCCGCCGTCGCAGGCACAAACACCACCGCATCCGCACCGGACAGCACGCCTCCTAAGCGTTCGGGCGCTACGACCTGGGCATGCAGGGCGGTGTCGTAAAGCAGCTCCGCCAGATACGGAGCCAGACGTCGCTCGCCCGCGTCCTTGTACGCTTTAATGATGCGCGGCAGCGGATGCGCATAGACGGAGCACGCCAGGCAGCGGTCGAGCGCCTCCGCCATTGCCGAGGACGTGCCCTCGACCGAACACTCAGTGCACAGCAAATCCCCAAACGGGGCGCCGCATCGGGTACAGCTATGACGTGGGTCGATGAGCGTGAGCGCGGTCAGGCAGTCTTGGCAAATAAGCGCACCGGCGCGCTCGCAGCCGGCACATCGTGTTGGCGACAATGCCTCGAGCGTCTCGCGTGCCACCCGCTCGGCAAACGGTAGCAATTCGTCCGCAAACGGTAGGGTGCCGGCACCCTGCAGACGGCTCAATATGTTCAGATGGCTCTTCAAGACACAACCCTCCCTACGTTCGGTCGCAGGGAGGGTTGTTGATTCAGCGCTATGATACCCCGATGCGCTCGGGGCAAGGCGAGCAAAATCCGCTCGCGGGCGTTATTCGCCGGCGGGCGGTTGTGGTGCAGACGAAGACGGGGTCGAGCCCTCGCCACCATCCTGGCGCGGCTTGCGGGAACGGCGACGGCGACGGCGCTTTTGGCCCTGGTCGGCCGAGCCCTCGCCACCGCGATCCTCGCGCGGCTCGCGCTCGTCGCGAGCGGCGCCACGCGAAGCCTTAGCAGCCGCTCCCCCGCCATCTCCGGGACGACGGCGCGTGACCTTGACCTCGCCATCCGAGACCTGATCGGCCACGGAGGGCACTGAAGGCTTCTGCTGCGCGCCCGAGGAATGGCGACGGCGCGGACGCGGCGCGCGCTCATCCTCGCCACGTGACTTGCCGCCCTTGTCGGCAGACGCATCGGAGGCCGAGGCGCCCTTGGAAGCGGCACCAGCCTCGCGAGCAGCTGCGGCGCGGAAGGCGTCCTCGCGCTCCTCGCTCGACAGATGACGGCGGCGGCGACGTGTGGGGTTCATGCCACCGCCGCGATTCTGCTGCTGGGGTTGCTGAACCTCGCGCTCGCGAGAGGCGTTCTTGCCCGCGGCTGCAGCCTCGGCAGCATCGCCCGAGCCCGCGCGCTTGCGACGACGACGGCCACCGGCGGCCTCCTCGGCCTCAGGCGTTGCGGCATTGCCACGGCCCTTTCCGCGGCCACGGCCCTCGCCCTGCCCCTGACCGGCGCGAGCATCGGAATCGGCATCGCGACGACGGCGCTTGGGCATCGACGTACCGGCCAGACGGTCGGCGCTCGACAGGCCATCGCCCACGTCGACGCCGTTCTCGCGGTCGAGCTCCATGAGCGCCAGGCGCATCTCGGGCGACTCGATGCGCTCGAGCACGTCGCGCGTCACGCAGTCGGGGCGGCAGTTGCAGCCCTGCTCGGCGGCCTTCTTTTTGCAGCCCTCCGAGCAGGTCATATCGGCCAGGTTGACCTTAAAGACCTTGCCGTTCTCCAGGCGCAGCACCAGCTGCTCACGCGGCGTGTCATATTCCTGAATACGCGCCTTGCCAAGCGGCGTATCGATGAGCGTCTTCTTTTTGGGCGCACGGCTCTTAAAGTCCTTGTACGCTTCGAACTCATAGCGCAGGCAGCACATCAGGCGGCCGCAAACGCCGCTGATCTTGGAGGAATTGAGCGGCAGGTCCTGCTCTTTTGCCATGCGGATCGAGACGGGCTCAAACTGTCCGCCAAAGCGCGTGCAACAGAGCTCCTGGCCGCACTGGGCATAGCCGCCCACCAG
The DNA here is from genome assembly GCA_900548295.1 of uncultured Collinsella sp. Lineage (GTDB taxonomy): Bacteria > Actinomycetota > Coriobacteriia > Coriobacteriales > Coriobacteriaceae > Collinsella. The sequence goes on along the minus strand of URKC01000093.1, from coordinate 653 downwards.
GCGAGTCTCGTCGCGCACGCCGATCTGGCGCATGTCGACGCGAATGTGCAGCGTCGAGGACAGATCCTTGACGAGCTGGCGAAAATCGACGCGCTCCTCGGCGGCAAAGTAGAACACGGCCTTCTCGCCGCCAAACAGGTACTCGACGCCGACCGGCTTCATCTCGAGGTCGAGCTCTTTGACCAGACGGCGGAAATCGACCATGGCCTCGTCACCCTGGATGGCCAGGTCGTCGGCAAGCTGCAGGTCGATGTCGCTCGCCACACGCAGCACGGGCTTGAGCGGCTGACCGATCTCGTCTTGCGGTACCTCGAAGGGATCAGCCGTGACCAGGCCGATCTCGGTTCCGCGCTCGGTGGAGCAAATAGCGTAATCTGCCTCGAGGATATCCAGGTCCTGCGGGTCAAACCACAGGTCGCGCGAGGCGTAGGTAAACTTAACGGGTACGACTAACGGCATTTCAGTGCCTTCCTGATATCGAACAGCATGACCTCGATGGCCAGCTGGGGAGTAACGTTTCTGGCGATGTTGCGCTCGGCGGTTGCGACCGCCTCGAGCGCCCGGGTGGCACCCGCAACATTCGTCGCAGCGGCAAGCCGCCCGATCGTGTCGTGCACGTCTTCGTTCACGACGTCGGCCGCCTCGTCCTGAAG
>URKC01000092.1:0-8008 GCA_900548295.1 uncultured Collinsella sp. | reverse complement strand
CCGACGCGCGCATAGGCGGCCTCCGCGGGGTCGCCGGCGCTGTGCTAGCGCTACACCGTATTTGCGCCCGCCGCGCGGTCTCGCCGGGCGTTACAGAGAGGAGCTCACTATGAGCGACATCATGAGGCCGATCCCGTTTTCGCAGCTGATGAACTGGATCATCGAGGAGCACAAGACCCAGGACGCCATCTTTGGCGTACGCAAGATGGTCGCGACCAACCAGGAGGGCGCGCTTCCCATTTTTGACGAGCGCATCGAGACTCCGTTTGGCCCGGCCGCCGGTCCCAATACGCAGCTTGCCCAGAACATCGTGGCATCCTATGTGGCCGGTTCTCGCTTCTTTGAGCTCAAGACCGTCCAGGTTATGGACGGCGAGGAGCTCTCCAAGTGCGTCAACAAGCCCTGCATCGTGGCTCAGGACGAGTGCTACAACTGCGAGTGGTCGACCGAGCTCGAGGTTCCGCAGGCCTTTGCCGAGTACGTGAAGGCATGGTTTGCCTGCCACCTGATCGCTCGCGAGTACGGTCTGGGCAGCCCGGACGGCTTTGTCTTCAACATGTCGGTGGGCTATGACCTGGAGGGCATTAAGAGCCCCAAGGTCGACGCCTACATCGAGGGCATGAAGGACGCCAGCGGCTCCGACGTCTGGAACGAGTGCCGTGCCTGGGCTCTCGCTAACCTGGACAAGTTTGAGCATGTTGACGCCGCGTTTGTCGAGTCCATCCCGGCGCGCGTCTCCAACTCCATCACCGAGTCTACCCTGCACGGCTGCCCGCCGGCGGAGATCGAGCGCATCGCGACCTATCTGATCACCGAGAAGGGCCTCAACACCTACATCAAGTGCAACCCCACGCTGTTGGGCTATGAGTTTGCCCGCCAGCGCCTCAACGAGCTGGGCTTTGACTACATCGTCTTCGATGACACGCACTTCCGCGAGGACCTGCAGTGGGCCGATGCCGTGCCTATGTTCGAGCGCCTGATTGCCCTGTGCGCCGAGCGCGGCCTGGAGTTTGGCGTCAAGCTCACCAACACCTTCCCCGTCGACGTGACGAGGAACGAGCTGCCTTCCACCGAGATGTATATGTCCGGCCGTTCGCTGTTCTCGCTGACCATCGAGGCCGCCCGCCGCATTACCGAGCAGTTTGACGGCAAGCTGCGCATCAGCTACTCCGGCGGCGCCACGGTCTACAACATCCGCGCCCTGTATGATGCCGGCATTTGGCCCGTTACCCTGGCGACCGACGTGCTCAAGCCCGGTGGATACGAGCGCTTTAGCCAGATGGCCGGCGAGTTTACCGACCTGGATGGCAAGCCGTTCGCGGGCGTCTCTCTCGAGGCCGTGACTGCGATCCAGACCGACTCGCTCACCAACCCGCTCTACAAGAAGCCGCTGCGCCCGCTGCCCGACCGCAAGGTCGCCGGTAAGAGCCCGCTTTCCGACTGCTTTACCACGCCTTGCCGTACGAGCTGCCCCATCCAGCAGGATATCCCTGCCTATCTGGCGGCTGTTGACGAGGGCCGCTACGAGGACGCGCTCAACATCATCATCGAGCGCAACGCCCTGCCGTTTATCACCGGCACCATCTGCCCGCATCCCTGCGGCCGTGCTTGCGAGCGTGCGTTCTACGAGCCCGAGGGTGCCCAGATCCGCGCCAGCAAGCTCAAGGCCGCCCGCGAGGCCATGACCGCCGTGCTGCCCAAGCTGCGCGCCCAGGCCATTGCCAACGACGCCGAGCGCAACGTTGCCGTTATCGGCGGCGGCCCGGCCGGTCTGGCGACGGCGTTCTTCCTGACGCGCGCCGGCGTGCCCGTCACTATCTTCGAGGCCCGCGACTCTCTCGGCGGCGTGGTCCGTCACGTGATCCCCGAGTTCCGTATCGCGAGCGACGATATCTCCCACGACGCCGAGCTCTGCCTGGTCTTTGGCGCCAAGGTTCAGCTCAACGCCCGCGTGGAGTCCATTGACGAGCTCAAGGCCCAGGGCTTTACCGACGTGGTCGTGGCCACCGGTGCCTGGATGCCCGGCTCTGCGGGCCTGGGCGAGGGTGCCGAGCTCGACGTGCTGGAGTTCCTCGAGGCCGCCAAGAAGGGCGAGAAGCTCGAGCTGGGCGAGGACGTCGTGGTCATCGGCGCCGGCAACACCGCCATGGACGCGGCCCGCGTGGCCAAGCGCCTTGCTGGCGTGAAGAACGTGCGCCTGGTGTATCGCCGCACCAAGAAGCAGATGCCCGCCGACGAGGAAGAGCTCGATCTTGCTCTTGCCGACGGCGTTGAGTTCTGCGAGCTGCTGGCGCCCAAGGCGCTCAACGGCGCCGCGCTGACCTGCGACGTCATGGAACTTGGCGAGCCGGATGCAAGCGGCCGTCGCAGCCCCGTCGCCACGGGCGAGACCGTCGAGCTTTCCGCCACCACGGTGATCTGCGCCGTGGGCGAGGGCATCGATGCCAGCCTGTACGACGCCGCGGGCATCGAGCACGACCGTCGCGGCCGCCTTGCCGCCACCTCCACCGGCGTCGAGGGCGTCTGGGCTGCCGGTGACTGCCGCCGCGGTCCCGCTACCGTGGTCGAGGCTATCGCCGACGCCGCCGAGGTCGCCCGCGCCATCGCCGGCGTGGACTTTAACAAGTACGTCGACTGCAACGAGCAGGCCGGCCGCGAGGACACCTGCTACGAGCGCAAGGGGTCGCTATGCCGTGACAAGCGCAACTGCACCAAGACCCGCTGCCTGGGCTGCGGCTCGGTGTGCGAGGTCTGCTGCGATGTGTGCCCCAACCGCGCCAACGTGGCAATTAAGGTGCCGGGCCTGGCCAAGCATCAGGTCGTCCACATCGACGGCATGTGCAACGAGTGCGGCAACTGCGCCGTGTTCTGCCCCTACCAGGAGGGTCGTCCCTACAAGGACAAGCTCACCCTGTTCTGGAGCGATCAGGACATGGAGAACTCCGAGAACGAGGGCTTCCTGGCCGTGGACGAGGACCACTTTAAGGTCCGCGTCGCCGGCACGGTCCGCACCGTCTCGGTCGATGCCGTCAACACCGGTCTGCCCGAGGCCGTCCGCCTGACCATCAGGGCTGTGCGCGACAACTATCCGTACCTCCTTAAGAAATAGGCGAGTCTCTTATGGCCAAATCCATTCAACATAACGTGGCCTACGTTGCCTGCGGAAGCGGTTGCGCCTCCGCAGGCGGCGACGCCCGCTGCAGCGAAGGCTGCATTGGCTGTGGCGCCTGCGTCACGGCCTGCCCCCACGGTGCCATTGCGCTGGTCGATGGCATCGCCCGCGTGGACCGCTCAAAGTGCACGGGCTGTGGCCTGTGCGGCATGGCGTGCCCGCAGCGCGTGATTGCCTTTGTTCCCGGCTACCAGAACATTCTGGTGCGCTGCAACAACACCGACAAGGGCGCCATCGCCCGCAAGATCTGCGACACGAGCTGCATCGGTTGCGGCATGTGCGCCAAAAAATGCCCTGCCGGCGCTATCCGCATCGAGGACAACTGTGCCCACATCGACGGTGCGGACTGCCTGTCGTGCGGCATGTGCGCCGTCGTTTGCCCGCATGGCGCCATCCACGACCGCACCGGCATCGCCGCCGGCGTGTAGAAGGGAATCACCATGGCACAGGAATTCACTTTTACCGTTAACGGCGTCGAGCACACGACGACCCAAAACAAACCGCTGCTGCGCTACCTGCGCGACGACCTGCACATCCATTCCGCCAAGGACGGCTGCTCCGAGGGTGCTTGCGGCACCTGCACCATTCATGTGGACGGTGCGGCCGTCAAGGCCTGCGTGCTGACCACCGCCCTTGCCGCCGGCCGCAACATCGTGACTGTCGAGGGCCTGCCCGAGGACGTGCGCGAGGCCTTTGTGTACGCCTTTGGCGCCGTGGGCGCCGTGCAGTGCGGTTTTTGCATCCCCGGTATGGTCATGGCAGGCGCGGCGCTGATCGCCGAGGACCCCGAGCCCACCGAGGAGCAGATCAAGTACGCCATCCGCGGCAACGTCTGCCGCTGCACCGGCTACAAGAAGATTATTGAGGGCATTTCGCTGGCCGCTGCGGTGCTCCGCGGCGAAAAGCAGATCGACGAGGACCTGGAGCGCGGCGACGACTACGGCGTGGGCAAGCGCGCCTTCCGTATTGACGTGCGCAAGAAGGTGCTCGGCGAGGGCAAGTATCCCGATGACATCGACGAGCTCGATCAGCCGGGTCTGACCTACGCCAGCGCCGTGCGCTCCAAGTATCCGCGCGCCCGCGTGCTCTCCATCGACACCTCCAAGGCCGAGGCCCTGCCCGGTGTGGCGGGCATCCTGCGCGCCGAGGACGTGCCGGTCAACCAGGTCGGCCACCTTATCCAGGACTGGGACGTCATGATCGCCCAGGGCGATATCACCCGCTGCGTGGGCGATGCCATCGTGCTGGTGGTTGCCGAGGACGAGGCGACGCTCGAGAAGGCCAAGAAGCTCGTAAAGATCGATTACGAGCCGCTGGAGCCCGTGCGTAACATTGACGAGGCCAGGGCTGCCGACGCCCCGCGCCTGCACGACAGCTTCTTTGCCTTTGGCAACACGGTGGAGCTCAAGGACAACGTGTGCCAGAGCCGTCACGTGACGCGCGGCGACGCCGCCAAGGCGCTGGCAGAGAGCGCGTTCACCGTGACGCAGCGCTTTACCACGCCCTTTACCGAGCATGCCTTCTTGGAGCCCGAGTGCGCCGTTGCCTTCCCGTACAAGAACGGCGTCAAGGTGCAGTCGACCGACCAGGGTGCCTACGACACGCGCAAAGAGTGTGCCCACATGTTTGGCTGGGACAACGAGCCCGAGCGCGTGGTCGTCGAGACCATGCTCGTGGGTGGTGGCTTTGGCGGCAAGGAGGACGTGTCCATCCAACACCTGGCCGCGCTCGCCGCATATAAGTTCCAGCGTCCCGTGAAGTGCAAGCTCACGCGTGCCGAGTCGCTCGCGTTCCATCCCAAGCGCCATGCCATGGACGGCACCTTTACGCTGGGTTGCGACGCCGAGGGCAACTTTACCGGTCTGGACTGCGAGATCAACTTTGATACCGGCGCCTACGCGTCGCTGTGCGGCCCGGTGCTCGAGCGCGCCTGTACGCACGCCGTCGGCCCCTACAAGTACCAGAACACCGACATTCGCGGTTTTGGCTACTACACCAACAACCCGCCCGCCGGCGCGTACCGAGGCTTTGGCGTGTGCCAGTCCGAGTTTGCGCTCGAGAGCCTGATCGACTTGCTGGCAGAGAAGGTCGGCCTGGACCCGTGGGAGATTCGTTACAGAAACGCCATCGAGCCGGGCGAGGTTTTGCCCAACGGCCAGATCGCCGATTGCTCCACGGCGCTGAAGGAGACATTGCTCGAGGTCAAGGATGCCTACTATGCGCATCCCGGACACGCCGGTATCGCCTGCGCCATGAAGAACGCCGGCGTGGGTGTGGGCCTGCCCGATGCCGGCCGCTGCAAGATTCGCGTCGAGGATGGTCGCGCCGTGGTCTATGCCGCCACGTCCGACATCGGCCAGGGCTGCAACACCGTCTTTTTGCAGGACGTTGCCGAGGCCTGCGGTCTGCCGCTGAGCTGCATTGCCAATGGCGAGTGCTCCACCGAGAACGCTCCCGACTCCGGAACCACGTCTGGCTCGCGTCAGACGGTCGTGACCGGCGAGGCCGTTCGCGGCGCCGCCTTCCTGCTGCGCGATGCCATGGTTGGCATCGAGGCCGGCAAGCCTGCGCCTACCGCCCCGGTGAGCGCCCATGGTGACGGCGTCAAGATCGAGTACGACGACGGTCGTGCCTATCAGCTGCGCACGCAGGAACTCGTCGCCGGCCAGGGCATGCATCCTCAAGATCCCGCGGCCGCCATCAAGGCGCTCGAGGGATGCGAGTTTGGCTACGTGTATCTGGAGCCGACCGACAAACTGGGCGCCGACGTCCCCAATCCCAAGAGCCACATCTGCTACGGCTTTGCCACGCACGTGGTCATTCTGGACGATGACGGCCGCGTGAGCGAGGTCTATGCCGCGCACGATTCCGGCAAGGTGGTCAACCCCATCTCGATCCAAGGTCAGATTGAAGGCGGCGTGCTCATGGGTATGGGTTATGCGCTCACCGAGGACTGGCCGCTCAAGGACTGCGTGCCCCAGGCAAGGTACGGTACGCTCGGGCTGTTCCGTGCGCCCGAGATTCCGGATATCCACGCCATTTACGTGGAGAAGGACGAGCTGTTGCCCGTGGCATACGGCGGTAAGGGCATCGGCGAGATCGCAACGATCCCCACGGCGCCCGCCGTGCAGAACGCCTACCGCGCATTCGACGGCAAGCTGCGTCCGGATCTGCCCATGGTGGATACGCCGTACAGCCGCGCCCGTCACCGCGGGTAGAGTAGAGCGCGGACGACCATTGCTGACTGCCGTCTGCGCTTGCCATCAACTGTATAAGCTGCGCCTTTGGCCCCAGCTCCATCGTGAGCCGGGGCCTTTTGCTTAGAGCGGAAACTGCGTCCCGAAATCCAGCCTCGGAATGGGATGAACTTTCCGGAACGGCCCTCAACCGGAAACTGCGACCCGGAATCGATGCTCAGAATGGGATGCGCTTTCCGAATCGCCTTCAGGCGGAAATTGCATCCCATTCCGAGCCTTCATTCTGGGACACGCTTTCCGCAAGGAGCTTCGTCGGGAAAGCGCATCCCATTTTGAGCATTCAATCTGGGACATGGTTTCCGCGGGTGCTGCCAACCGGAAAGTGTGTCCCGGTTTGGCAAGCAGACGGGCATAAGCTCAGCAGCGCCTACAGGTCTACCTCGTTGAGCCATGTCGGCAGCGCGGTCTGCCGGATGCCTGCCGTCTGCAGCTTTTTCGCGAGCATTCCTGCCGAGCGGACCTCGTTCATGGTAAAGCGCAGCAGAGGGTGACCGTAGAGCGACAAGTGCGCCTCGCGCTGTCGTTCGGCAACGAGCGCCTCGGCGGTGGTGCGTCCGGCCAGCATGGTCTGGTCGGTATATTTGATGAGCCCGTCGAGCTCGCCCAGCGTGAGTTCCCGCGCCTGGCGCTCCCAGGCAAAGTCCGTTCGTATGGGCTTGGCCGAATCGAAGGGGTCCGTCAGCTCGTATTGAAGCCAGTCGGGCGCAAAGCCCGTCTCGATCATGACGGCTCGGGCGACCGATTCCCCGCCGCTCTCGGCGCGGGCGTCGGCATATCGAAGCGTTGTGAGGGCGGTGCGAATCGCGCGACCATTGCGGGCAGTCGCTCGTTGCTCAACGGCCTCCATCAGCTGTTCCGGCGCAAGGCCGAGCTTTGAGATCGTCGAATCGGCAATGGGCATGCCGTCTGCAAAGCCAGTTTGCAGCAGGCAATCTGTAGCCGTTTGGATGGGCGGCGTTACCGATACGCCGGCTCTGCGTATTGCTCCGGCCGGCTCAATCTGGTGTCGCTGAATATGTGCGCCCGGACGAGCCGACGGCTTTGTCGAGCTGCAAACATGCACGACGTTCAGGTGTCGCCACGAGACCTCGAGCCCCAGCAGGCAAGCTGCCGAAAACGAGCAGAACGTCCAATCGGGATGGATGATCGCAAGGGCGCGGATAATCTCGCAATGGCGTTGCGTTCGGTTGAGTTCATCCCAGCGCGTTTTTCGCGCAAACAACCCCGGCATGGGCGAGACAACCGTGCCGCCGGTGCGCCGAAGGAGCGCTTTTCGGATCGCCGTGCTCGGGGGAATCAGACAGCGCCCCTCTTGTTCGGCTTGAGTGAGCAGTTGGTCGATGAGCTGGTCATTGCAATGGGTCATGAGCTACCGCCTCCTTTTGGGTAGCAAAAACGTATCAGCTGGAACTTGCCGCTCAGCTGACCAAAAGCTGACCAAAATCTAACCATGCAGGTAGATGACCTGCTTTTGGCGACATATTTCTTGTTTGAATCGGTGGGCGGTAATCGGCGACCGTGAACGGCAACAAGTTATGAAGACCTGGTAAGTTTAGGGACGTGTACTTTTTCGAAAAAC
>URKC01000091.1:0-8010 GCA_900548295.1 uncultured Collinsella sp. | reverse complement strand
CAAACGGCGTCCCCTCGTCGATGGTGAAGGGCAGGATGCCCCAGTTGATGCAGTTCGAACGATAGCGCTTCGTCGCATAGCTGTAGCAGATGTTGGCGAAGCCGCCCAGGACCTTCTGACAGGAGGCGGCCTGCTCGCGGGCAGAGCCGTCGCCGGGCTTATTGGCAAAGACGGCGGAGCCGAACTGCGTCGTTCCGGCCAGTGCGGCAGCGTCGCCGACGGCGGACAGAACAGCCTTCAGGTGCTCCGGCAGCTTGCCCTCGCGCCGCTCGGCCTCCTGCGCGGCGATGTCCTTCGCATGGCCGACATATTCCGGCACGCGGCGGCTGAGCGTAAACTCGGCCAGACGCAGCGGATTCGAACGGTAGGACGACGTCTCGCCGGACGGGATGAGCTCATCGGTCGTCGTGACCGGGTCGTGGATGACGGCGGCCAGCTCGACGAGCAGGTTCTCGGTCAGCGGGTACATCTTCGGCCAGTCGGTGATGTTCGGACCCATGACGAGCTCAACGGAGGGATCGGCCTTGCCGAAGCCGTAGTAAATGCGGTTGTCATAGACCGCACGGTCGAAGTGATAGGGCTGCGGCTCCGCAACATAGTCCATGTCCGTCGCGGGCGTGATGCGGCCGCCGTTGGCAGCCGTTGCGGCGATGGAGCGCGCGTCCATGAGGCACACGGCGGCGAACTGGCCCTCGCCGGGCTTCGAGCCCTCGCGGTTCGGGAAGTTGCGCGTCGTATGGCGCAGAGACAGGCCGTTGTTGGCGGGGACGTCGCCTGCGCCGAAGCACGGGCCGCAGAAGCTCGGCTTGATGACCGCGCCGGCCTCGAGCAGCTGTGCCGTCGCGCCGTTGCGCGTGAGCGCAAGCGAAACGGGGACGCTCGTCGGATAGACGTTCAGGCTGAATTCGCCGTTGCCGGTCGAGCCGCCGCGCAGAATGTCGGCAGCCTCGGTGATATTGTCGAACAGGCCGCCGCTGCAGCCCGCGATCACGCCCTGATCTGCCCAGACGCCGCCGTCATGCAGCTTGTCGGTCAGCTTGACATGGGCCTTCGGGAAGCGGCGGGCAGCATCCTGCTCGACCTTCTCCAGCAGCTCCTTCGCATTGGCAAGAAATTCCCGGATGGGATAGGCGTTCGAAGGATGGAACGGCAGGGCGATCATGGGCTTGATGCTCGACAGGTCGACCTCGACGCAGCCGTCGTAGTAGGCGACATCGGCGGGCTTGAGCTCGCGGTAGTCGTCGCCACGGCCGTGCATGGCCAGGAATGCGTGCGTGTCCTCGTCGGTGGCCCAGATGCTCGACAGACAGGTGGTCTCGGTGGTCATGACGTCGACGCCGTTGCGGTAGTCGGTCGTCATGCTCGCGATTCCGGGGCCCACAAACTCCATGACCTTGTTCTTGACGTAGCCCTTGGCAAAGACAGCGCGGATGATGGCGAGCGCCACATCGTGCGGGCCGACGCCGGGGCGCGGGGCACCCGTGAGGTAGATGGCGACGACGCCGGGATAGGCGACGTCGTAGGTGTCGCGCAGCAGTTGCTTTGCCAGCTCGCCGCCGCCCTCGCCCACGGCCATAGTGCCCAGAGCGCCGTAGCGGGTGTGCGAGTCGGAACCCAGGATCATCTTGCCGCAGCCCGCGAAGTTCTCACGCATAAAGGAGTGGATAACGGCGATATGCGGCGGAACGAAGATGCCACCGTACTTCTTGGCGGCCGAGAGGCCAAAGACGTGGTCGTCCTCGTTGATGGTGCCGCCCACGGCGCACAGCGAATTATGGCAGTTGGTGAGCACGTAAGGCAGCGGGAACTGCTCCATGCCCGAGGCGCGCGCCGTCTGGATGATGCCGACAAAGGTGATGTCGTGGCTCGCCATGGCGTCGAAGCGAATCTTGAGTGCCTCGGGATCTCCGGACGTATTGTGTGCCTGGAGGATCGAATACGCGATGGTGCCGCGCTTGGCATCCTCGGGCGTCTGCGTAATACCGCGCTCGGCAGCCTCGGCCGCAGGCACAACCTCGCTGCCGCCGCGCAGGTAGATGCCGTCCTCGTACAGCTTGACCATACTGTCTCCCACTCTGCCCAAAACGATTTGGGCGCATAGCATACATTCGTTCAATATCGTGCCATAGAACGGTTGCGAGTGGGTTACGAATCTGCACGTTCACTTTATCTCAGTAAAGCAAAGAACGAGTTGGGTGCCGGGGGCAGACTTAGACGCCGAAATGACGAGAGTGGATAATCTCCCACTTTGAGCCTGCAAACAGGCCAAAAACGGGAGATTATCCACTCTCATTCTGCGGGCACTCATTTAAGTCTGTCCCCAATGAGTGCCCGGCAGCGTCGGCGGAGCTATAGGTCGCTACCCGTACCTAGCAGCTTGCGCATGACTTGCTCGGGGTTGACCGAGCCGTCGCGCGGGGCCAGGGCGGTGATCTTCTTTTGCATCTTGTACTCGTGCAGCTCGTCCTCGAGCTGGCGTACGCGGGCGCGGAGCTTCTCGTTCTCGCGCTCGCGCTCCTCGGCACGCTCCTTCATATCGAGGATGCGCACCACGCCGGCGAGGTTGATGCCCTCATCGGTCAGTTGGTTGATGAGTTCCAGACGCTCGATATCGGCGCGCGAATACAGGCGCGTGTTACCGCCCGAGCGCTGAGGATTCACCAGGCCCTTGGACTCGTAGACGCGCAGAGTCTGCGGATGCATGCCGGTCAGCTCGGCCGCCACGCTGATCATGTACAGCGGTTTGTTCCTATTGTCCTCGGCCATGCTACCTGACCCCTTTCCGTCTCGTTATCGTCCATCATAAGCCCGCGGGCGTGGGCGTGCGCCGCGACCGCCCTAGTACGTCGCCTTATAACGGTTGACCTTCTCGCGGTAGTCGCGCGTGTCGGCCTCGCGCAGCTTGGTCATGGCATCGCGCTCGTCGTCGGACAGGTTCGTGGGGACCTGCACCTTGATCTCGACGAGCAGCGCACCCGTGCGGCCGCGATGCTTAACGTCGGGCGCACCCATCTCCTTAAAGCGGAACTTCTTGCCCGTCTGGGTGCCCGCCGGCACCTTCAGACGAACCGTCGCGCCGCCGGGTGTGGGCACATCCACCGTGCAGCCGAGCGCCGCCTCGTAGACCGAGATCGGCACCTCCATGGTCACATCGGCACCCTTGCGCTTAAACAGCGGGTGCTCCTCCACATGCGTGGTCACGACCAGGTCGCCGCGCTCGCCACCCGCAACGCCATACTCGCCGCGACGCTTGTAGCGTAGCTTGCCGCCGTCGACCGCGCCCGCGGGCACCGAGACCGTAATGGTCTGCTGCTCGCCCGTCGAGGGAATGCGATAGGTGACCTTGTGCGTCACGCCGCGAAACGCGTCCTCGGCCGTCACATCGACGGTCAGCGACAGGTCGCCGCCCTTGCGCGCGCGGCTGCGACCCGCGCCGGCACCGGCAGCACCCGCAGCCCCGGCAAAGCCCGAGCCCCAATCGCTACCCCAAGCGCCGTTGCCGCTAAAGATGCTGTCGAAGATGTCGCCCCAGCCGCTGGCGCCCGCGCCGGCACCGTAGCCGCCGCCATACGCGCCGCCTGCGCCCGGCATGCCGCCGAACATGAGCATCTGGTCGTACTCTTTGCGCTTCTTCTCGTCCGAAAGCGTCTCGTAGGCCTCGCTAATCTCCTTAAACTTGGCCTCGTCGCCGCCGGCATCGGGGTGATATTTTTGCGCGAGCTTGCGAAACGCGCTCTTGATCTCTTTGTCGGAGGCGCTCTTGGATACGCCCAGGATGTCATAGAAGGTTTTGCCTGCAGCCATCGTAGCTCCTCTCTTGTTTCATCCGCCGCCCAGCAGACGACGGCTCATGCTTTCATATGGCACTAGGCCAGAAAGGGCCCCGGGTGTTGCCCCGGGGCCCTTCTCAATTACTCCTCGGTGCTCTCAGCCGTATCGGCCGCAGCATCCTCGGGCGCCGCTTCGGGCTCCGGTGCGGGGCGCTTCTCGCCACCGTAGGTCACCGTCACCATCGCGGAGCGCAGGATGCGGTCCGCCATGCGGTAGCCCTTCTGGTACACGTCGTTGACGGTCTCGTCGTACTGCGATGCGTCCTCGACACGCCCCACGGCCTGGTGCTCGAGCGGATCGAACGCCTCGCCCTTGGGGTCGATGGGCTCAACGCCCTCGTGCGCAAACACATCGAGCAGCTTGGCATGCACCGCATCAACGCCATCGACGAACTGCTTAAAGTCGTCGGAAAGCTCCTGGCTACGGGCATGGTCGATTGCACGCTCGATATCGTCAACCACCGGCAACAGCGCGGTGACAAGCTTCTCGGTCGCGCGCTCGCGCTCGGCGATACGCTCGCTGGCGGTGCGGCGACGGAAGTTCTCCCAGTCGGCCTGCAGACGGGCGGTACGCTCGGTGGCGTCCTTTGCCTTGTCCTCGGCGGCCTTCTGAGCCTCTGCCGCAGCATCGAGCTCGCTGCGTACGTCGGCAAGCTCCTTTTGGGCCTGCTCGAACTTGAGCTTAAAGTCGTTGTCGGCGGCTTCCTCACCGGCGCGGATAGCGGCTTCCACCATCTCGTCCTCGGTCATCGTCGCCTCCTTGTTGGAATCCTCTACCTGGTTCTCGGCAGCCTCGGCGGCCTCGGCCTCGTTGGCCTCGGTATCGTCGACGGCCTCTACGGGAATCTTCACGTCCTTCTCCTCAGAGTCAACGGGGGCGGCGCCAGCGGCGGCCGCCTCCGTGCGAGCTTTACGGGCGGACATGATTACTTGTCCTCGTCGTCCACAACCTCGTAGTCGGCGTCGACCACGTCATCGTCGGCAGGCTGGGCGCCGGCGGCACCGTCGGTCTGCTGCTGAGCGTCGGCGTAGACAACCTGGGCCAGCTCGTAGGCCACGGACTGCAGGGACTCGCCAGCGGCCTTGATGGCCTCGACGTCAGAGCCCTCGAGCGCCTTCTTGGCGTCGGCGATAGCGGCCTCGGCCTTGGACTTCACATCGGCGGAAACCTTGTCGCCCAGCTCGTTGAGGGTCTGCTCGGTGGAGTAGCACAGGCTATCGGTCTGGTTGCGGACCTCGACCTCCTCCTTCTGCTTCTTGTCCTCCTCGGCATGGGCCTCGGCGTCCTTGACCATGCGATCGACTTCGTCGTCGGACAGAGCGGTGGAGCCGGAGATGGTGATCTGCTGCTCCTTGCCGGTGCCCTTGTCCTTAGCAGAGACCTTGACGATGCCGTTGGCGTCGATGTCGAAGGTGACCTCGATCTGCGGCACGCCGCGGCGGGCAGCCGGGATGCCGGTCAGCTGGAACTTACCGAGCGACTTGTTGTCGCGAGCAAGCTCGCGCTCGCCCTGGAGCACGTTGATCTCGACGCTGGTCTGGTTGTCGGCAGCGGTGGAGTAGACCTCGGTCTTGGAGGTCGGGATCGTGGTGTTGCGGTCGATCATCTTGGTCATGATGCCGCCCATGGTCTCGACGCCCAGCGACAGCGGGGTAACGTCGAGCAGCAGGATGCCCTCGACGTCGCCGGTGAGCACGCCGCCCTGGACGGCAGCGCCGTCGGCAACGACCTCGTCGGGGTTCACGGACATGTTGGGCTGCTTGCCGGTCATGGTCTTGACGAGCTCCTGGACGGCGGGCATACGGGTGGAGCCGCCGACGAGGATGACCTCGGTCAAATCGGAGAGCTTAAGCTTGGCGTCACGCAGGGCGTTGGTGACAGGCTGCTTGCAGCGCTCGAGCAGGTCGCGGGTGATCTTCTCGAACTCGGCGCGGGTCAGCGTGTAGTTGAGGTGCAGCGGGCCGGACTGGTTCATGGTAATGAACGGCAGGTTGATGGTGGTCTGCTGGGCGGCGGAGAGCTCCTTCTTGGCGTTCTCGGCGGCCTCCTTCAGACGCTGCAGGGCCATGGGGTCCTGACGCAGGTCGACGCCGTTCTCCTGCTGGAACTTGTCGGCCATCCAGTCGATGACGCGCTGATCCCAGTCGTCGCCGCCCAGGTGGTTGTCGCCCGAGGTGGACAGAACCTCAAACACGCCGTCGGCGAGGTCGAGGATGGAGACGTCGAAGGTGCCGCCGCCCAGGTCGAAGACCAGGATGCGCTGGTCGGTGCCCTGCTTGTCCAGGCCATAGGCAAGAGCAGCAGCAGTCGGCTCGTTGACGATACGCTTGACGTTGAGGCCGGCGATCTTACCGGCGTCCTTGGTGGCCTGACGCTGGGCGTCGTTGAAGTAAGCCGGGACGGTGATGACCGCTTCGGTCACGGGTTCGCCGAGATAGGCTTCAGCGTCGGCTTTCAGCTTGCTGAGGATAGTCGCGGAGACTTCCTGCGGGGTGTACTGGTGCCCGTCGATTTCAACCACGGCGGCACCGTTGGCGCCAGCCACGATTTTGTAGGGAGCATGTTGCTTCCAATGTTCGACTTCGGGAGAATTGGCCATGCGCCCCATCAGACGCTTGACCGCAAAAACGGTACGGCTGGAGTTCGTCACGGCCTGACGCTTGGCGGCGTCACCGACCAGACGCTCCTTATCAGTGAAGGCGACCACGGACGGGGTCGTACGGCCGCCGTTCGGGTTGGTGATGCATTTGGGGTCCTTGCCTTCCATCACATAGACACAACTGTTCGTCGTGCCGAGGTCAATGCCAATGATTTTGCCCATA
Source organism: uncultured Collinsella sp. (assembly GCA_900548295.1). Lineage (GTDB taxonomy): Bacteria > Actinomycetota > Coriobacteriia > Coriobacteriales > Coriobacteriaceae > Collinsella. The sequence goes on along the minus strand of URKC01000091.1, from coordinate 1,357 downwards.
ATACGTTCCTCCTCGAGGACTCACACCCTATAAAGAGGTGATGATGTCATGTTTTATGCGAAAGAAATAAAGCATCCCTCGATGTCGTCCAGAGGGGGGGAGCATATTTTTTTTACACTCTCATGCGGACCGGGTTGGCTTATCGGCATAACGATATGGAATATCAAAGAATTACGCTTCACATGAGAAAGTGCGTCCCGCTGACCCCTTTCACCGGAAAACCGGCCTGTTTTCCCTTGTCATCGCAATCCGGCTGGAATAAGGTTCTGATCTGGCTTCCCCATCCTCTCTAGACACGGTTTCCGGAGCGTATCCAGCATGTTCACCATATTGCGATCCAAATGCCGCCTTCTAAGAATCCCCCTCATGGCCGGATTCCTTCTTATAGCCGCCTCACTCGTCCTCGCCCCGGCCGCAGAAGCCCGGAACGCCCGAAAAGCCCACGCCGCCCAAAGCACCGCGTCCAGACAGATCCTCAATGTCCGCTCCGCCGTGCTCATGGATGCCCGCACAGGCAAAATACTCTATTCCCAAAATCCGGACGTGCGGATCCCCCCGGCCTCGCTTACGAAAATCATGTCCATGATGGTGACCTTCGACGCCATCCGGTCCGGCAAAGTCAAACTCTCCGATCAGATCCGCGTCAGCCGCCACGCCGCGCGCCAGGGCGGTTCCCGCATGGGCCTGCGCGCGGGGGAACGCGTTTCCATGAACCGCCTCCTCATGGGGATGGCCGTCTCTTCCGGCAACGACGCCTCGATGGCTGTTGCCGAACGCGTCGGCGGTTCGGGCCGCGCCTTCGTCAAGATGATGAACAACAAGGCCCGCCAGATCGGCATGTCCTCCAGCACGTTCAAAACGCCCAACGGCCTGCCCGCCGCCGGTCAGTACACCACAGCCAGAGATATGGCGCGGCTTGGATACGTGTACCTCAAGAACAATCCCTCCGCGCTCCAATACCACCGCGTCCGCGTGCTCAAGCACCGGGGGGCGGTCACAACGAACAAAAACCCGCTGCTCGGGGCCTGCCCCGGTGCCGACGGCCTGAAAACCGGCTGGGTCACGGCTTCCGGCTACAATATCATTTCCACCGTGCGGCGCGGCAATACGCGCCTCATCGCGGTCATCCTCGGAGCGGACTCCGCCGGGCTCCGCAGCCATGAAGTCCGCAGGCTCGTCGAGGCCGGGTTCAAGTCCCGCACCAACGGCATCACCGTAGCCTCCGCGCTTACCAAATACAGCTATCCCAACAAAGCCACCGCGTCGTCCGTCAAAAAACACAAGATCCGCCGCAACAAGGCCACCGCGCAGGCATCCCGCAGAACGGGAAGAAGCTAAAAAATTTGGGAAGGGCGGG
>URKC01000090.1:0-8034 GCA_900548295.1 uncultured Collinsella sp. | reverse complement strand
CATTCCGCTGGGCTTTTAAATTCCTCGGTAGCTCAATGGTAGAGCACGCGGCTGTTAACCGCGCTGTTGTAGGTTCGAGTCCTACCCGGGGAGCCAGGTTGTAAAACCCGTCGCTTATGCGGCGGGTTTTTTCATGCCGCGACCACTTGACTCGAACGTTGCCATATCAACATTTCGTGTCGAGGATGTAATCCCGCGACCCACCACCTCAACATGGCGCGGTCGTTGTAGAATATTGCAATGATTGCTCCCACGACATGGTGCCGCGAGCACCAGATAAGGAGATTCTTGTGTCTGAGACCATTAACGGCAGCCTGAGCGTCTCGAACGACGTTATTGCCGATATTGCCGGTTATGCCGCGATGACGTGCTATGGCGTCGTCGGTATGGCTGAGCAGCTCCAAGGCGCCGAGAGCGTGCGCCTGCTTGCCGGTCAGCGCCTCCGCAAGGGCGTGCTTGTCTCCGCCGACGAGAACGGCCTTACGGTCGATCTTCACGTCGTGCTCGAGAACGGCGTCAACATGAAATCCGTCTGTCACAATCTTTCGAGCTCCGTTGCCTTCACCCTGCAGGAGATCGCCCAGATCGATCCCGCCAGCCTTAAGATCGGCATCCATATCGACGCGCTCAAGAGCCGTCTGAACTAGCATCCGAAAACGGAGATTTAAATACCCATGATTGCAAAGACCATTCGCACCTGTTTTCCGATCGCTGCGGCTGCCGTTTCCGACAAGGCCGAGGAGATCAACAAGCTCAACGTCTTTCCCGTGCCCGACGGTGACACCGGCACCAACATGTCGCTCACGCTCGCCTCGGTGACCAAGGAGCTTTCTGCCCTTCCCGCCGACGCCGACATGGAGGCCATCGCCGGCGCCATCACCCACGGCTCCCTGATGGGCGCCCGCGGCAACTCCGGCGTCATCACCTCGCAGATCTTGCGCGGCGTGGCCGAGGGCCTTGTCTCCGCCGACGAGCCCATTACGTCCGCCAACATCGCCTTCGCCTTCCGTCGTGCCGTCAAGGTTGCCTTCCAGGCCGTCCGTAAGCCCATCGAGGGTACGATCCTCACGGTGTTGCGCGATGTCTCGACCAAGGCCGACGAGTGCGAAAAGAAGAAGTTCTCGGCCGAGGACGCGCTCGACGCCATCGTCGTCGAGGCCTACCAGTCCGTCGCCCGCACGCCCGACCTGCTGCCCGTTCTGAAGGAGAACGGCGTGGTCGACTCCGGCGCCTTTGGCTTTGCTATTTTCCTTGAGAACTTTGTTGCCGCCGCTCTTGGCCGCAGCACCGTTGTCGAGGATTTCTCCGCCACGTTTGATTCCGCCTGCTCTGCCCGCGACGCGGCCCTTGGTCGTGTTGAGATCGAGGCCAACGACGACTGGGAGGGCTCGGAATTCCGCTACTGCAACGAGTTCCTCTTTAAGGCCGACGCTCCCTTTGACGAGGACGAGTGCCTCAAGTTCCTGGGTTCCATGGGCGACTGCGAGCTGCTCGTGGGTGCTTACCCCGATTACAAGATTCACGTGCACTCCAACACCCCCAACTTGGTGCTCGAGCACATGCTGCAGCTTGGTCAGATCTACGAAGTCTTTATCCATAACATGGAGATGGAGGCCCACGACCGTACTGCCAAGATCCACGAGGACCAGGAAAAGGCCGCCGAGCCCGCGAAGGCCCTGGGCTTTGTCGCCGTTGCCGCCGGTTCCGGCGAGGCAGACATCCTCAAGTCTCTCGGCGTTGACGTGATCGTCTCGGGTGGCCAGACCATGAACCCTTCGACTGCAGACCTGCTGGGCGCCGTCGACCAGGTCAACGCGACCTCGGTCATCATCCTGCCCAACAACGGCAACATCCGCATGGCCGCCGAGGCCGCTGCTTCAGCCTGCACCGACAAGAAGGTCGCCGTCGTTCCCACCAAGACCGTTCCGCAGGCCTTCTCCGCGCTGTTCGCGGTCCTACCCGATTCCGAGCTTGAGGATGCCGTCGCCGCTATGGTCGACGCCATCAGTGAGGTTCGCGATGGCGAGGTCACCCGTGCCGTGCGCGATTCCAGCGCCTCCGACGGCTCGCCGATTCACTCCGGTGACGTCATGGGTATCATTGCCGGCTCCATCGACGTGGTCGGCTCCGATGTGAAGCAGGTCACGCTCGACTGCATCAACCGCATGCAGGAGGAAGAGGAGGGCGACGCGCTGACGATTCTGGCAGGCGAGGAACTGTCCAATGAGGCCTTCCAGGAGATTGTCGATGCCATTGAGGAGGCTCAGCCCGATCTGGAGATTGACGCCCATCGTGGTGAGCAGCCGCTCTATCCCGTGATCTTCTCGATCGAGTAGGCAACTGCCCATGTCCGAACTGTGCTCCGTGCCGCGCGTCTCGGAGCGCTTTGCCCAGAGCAATGCGCTCGACGAGGATATCGCGCGACTCAAATATGTTTCGGGTAAACGTGAGGAGGCCCTTCGCCGTCTGGGAATTCGGACGGTGGGGGACCTCCTTCTCCATATCCCTCATCGATACCTCGACTTTACCCGTTCGTGGTCCATCGAGATGGCACCCATCGGTACCGTGTGCACCATCATCGCCACGGTCGACCGTATCGTTCAAAAGCAGCCTCGCCCGCGTATGCAGGTGACCGAGGTCTCGCTTGTTGACGAGACGGGCGTGCTGCAGGTCGCCTTTTTCCGCCAGCCATGGATTGCCCAGCAGCTTAAGCAAGGCGACCGCCTGGCCGTGATGGGCAAGGTCGAGTTTGCCTATGGTTTTAAGCAGATGGCCTCTCCGCATTTCGAAAAGCTCGAGGAGGGACGTGCCGCGGGAACTATCCTGCCGGTCCATTACGTGAGTGATGGCGTGAGCCAGGCGTGGATGCGCCGCATCGTTAGCGGCGCGCTCGAGGTCGTCGGCAATCCCTTTGATCCCATTCCGGCACCGCTGCGCGCAAAGCGGAAGCTCATGAGCAATGCCCGTGCTTTGCGCTCAATCCATTTTCCCTCGAGTATGGCTGAGCGCGATATCGCGCGCGCACGGCTTGCCTACGAGGAGTGCCTCTACCTGCAGCTGGCGCTGCGCCTGCGCAACGACGGCGGCCTGGTCGATGTGGCGCCCTATGCCCACACCGCGGGCGATCGTCTTGCCGCGCTCAAGCAGGCCCTGCCGTTTTCGCTGAGCGACGAGCAGGAGGCCGCGTTCCAGGATATCCTGCGCGATATGTGCGATGGCGGGCGCGTGATGAACCGCCTGCTGCTGGGCGATGTCGGTACCGGTAAGACCGCCGTTGCCGCCTGCGCGCTGGCTGTGGCTGCCGATAGCGGCACACAGGCCTGCGTTATGGCGCCCACGGGCGTGCTGGCGCGTCAATATGCCGATAAGACCGGCCCTCTGCTCTCGCAGGCCGGCATGTCTTGGGCGCTTCTGACGGGTGCCACGCCGGCCGCAGAGCGCGAGCGCATCCATGCACAGCTGGAATCCGGAGAGCTCGACGTCCTCTTTGGAACCCATGCGGTCCTTTCGGATAACGTGGCGTTTAAGTATCTGTCGCTCGTAGTCATCGATGAGCAGCACCGGTTTGGCGTCGGCCAACGCAATGCCTTGCGCGCGAAGGGCCCCGGTGCCGATCTGCTCGTTATGACGGCAACGCCCATCCCGCGTACGCTGGCGCTTTCGGTCTACGGCGATCTGGACACGAGTATCATCCGCCATCGGCCCGTCCCTGGCGCTGGCGTGACGACACGCGTGCTTACCGAGTCGAGTCGCGACCTTGCCTATGGCGCCATCCGCGAGGCGCATGAAAAGGGTCAGCAGGCCTACGTGATTTGCCCGCTCGTGGAGCCGAGTGACTCGGCCGATGATCTGGAGGACGTGCCCGGTATCGTCCGCGACGACGAGGGCCGCGTGACGGTCCCCGTGCCGCTGCACGATACGGCGACCGAGCTCGATCGCCTGCGTCTGGCGTTGCCGGGTCTTGCCATCGAGCGCCTTCACGGCCGCATGCCAGCGGGGGAGAAGGACCAGGTTATCGATGCCTTTAAGCGTGGCGAGATTGACGTGCTCGTCTCGACTACGGTGGTCGAGGTGGGCGTCGACGTGCCTAACGCCACCGTCATGGTCATCGAGAACGGCGAGCGCTTTGGTTTGGCGGCGCTGCACCAGCTGCGCGGTCGCGTGGGCCGCGGCAGCGTGTCGGGCACTTGCCTGGTCATGACGCACTCCAAGGGCAACGGCGGCGCTTCGGCAGCACAAGATCGCCTGCAATCGCTCGAAAAAACCTCGGATGGCTTTACGCTCGCCCAGATGGACCTGCGTCTGCGCCACGAGGGCGAAATCCTGGGGTACCGCCAGCATGGCGGAGTGACCCTGCGCTTTGTCGACCTGGATGCCGACGAGGAGCTGATCGAGTGGGCCCATTTGGACGCGGTTGAGCTCTTGCGGTATGCTTGCAACCTTGACTCCGTGGCGACGCGCCCCCTGCGCGATGCGGTCGCCATGCGATATCGACACATTTTTAAGGAGGTCAGCGGAGGATGAGAATCATCGGCGGCGAATGGCGCGGTCGTAAGATCGAGGAGCCCCGTGGTCGCGATGTCACCCGCCCCACGACCGATCGCGTGCGCGAGGCATGCGCATCTATGGTCATGTCGGCATTCGACTTCGATCTGGACGAGGTCCGCGTGCTGGACGCCTTTGGCGGCTCCGGTGCCTTAGGGTTAGAGATGCTCTCACGTGGTGCCCGCTCGCTCACGACGTTCGAGATCGATCGGAATGCCGCGCGGCTCATTACCAAGAATATCGAGTCGCTCTGCCGTGACCGTGCGCGTTGGCGCGTGATAGCGGGCGACATGCTGGCGAGTGCCTCGCGCGGTCGTGTGCCGGGCGGCCCCTTTGATCTGGTCCTGCTCGACCCGCCCTATGCTTTTGGTGCCGAGCCGGTCGAGGAGCTGCTGCAGAAGCTGGCTCAGCAGGGTCTGCTTGCACCTGGCGCTTATGCCCTGTTTGAGCATGCCGCCGCCGATGCGGGCGCGCATCCGGCAGGCTTTGAGATCGTGCGCGAGAAGCGCTACGGCATTACCTCGGTCGACCTGCTTCGTTGGGTCGGCGATGACGATGGTGAGGAAGATTGCGCTGGCACCGATGCTCACAACAACGATGCCACGACGTTTCAGGAGGACGACCATGAATGACACCATCAACCGCGTGATCGTCCCGGGCACCTTCGATCCCATCACGTTTGGCCATATCGACGTCATCCGCCGCGCCCGCCGCATCTTTCCCAGCGTGATCGTCGCTGTTGCCGAGTCGCAGGGTAAAAACGGTGTGGGTACCACGTTTATGCTCGATGAGCGCGTGGCGCTGGCCCGCGAGGCGCTCGGTGATATCGACGGCGTCGAGGTCCTGCCCTTTACCGGCCTCTTGGTCGACTTCGCTCGCGAGCAGGGGGCGGGGGCCGTGGTCAAGGGCCTGCGCGCCATGACCGACTTTGAGTACGAGCTGCAGCAGGCAGATCTCAACTATCGCTTGGATAACGAGCTGGAGTCCATCTTTGTCATGAGTGCGCCGCAGTACGGCTATATCTCGAGCTCGGTCGTTCGCCAGATCGCCTCACTCGGCAGCGATGTATCGACGTTTGTCCCGCCCAACGTGGTCGAAGCGCTCAGACATCGCTTTTCGTGACGTTTTTTATTGCCTGGTGGCATGTGGTAAACTAGCACGATGATATGTTACCTATGAAAGGAGACCGGATGCCGGGCGAGAATTTTCCTGGCGATAGGATCGTCAGCTTGGTCGATGAGCTCGAAGGGCTGATCGAGGAAGCCAAGCCGCCTTTCGGCAAGAACGCTCAGTTCAAGGTCATCGACGCCGACGTGTTCTTCAACATCCTCGACGAGATCCGCATGAGCTATCCCGAGGAGTGGCAGAAGTCCCGCCGTATCCTTAAGGAGCGCGAGGAGCTTATGGCTTCCGCCGCCGCCCAGGCCGATTCCATCATCGCCGACGCTCAGCAGCAGGCCCTCACCATTGCCGGTGAGCAGGAGATCGTCCGCTTAGCCCAGCAGCAGGCCGACGACATCCGCGATCGTGCCCAGCAGTACGAGCGCGAGACGCGTTATGCTGCCGAGGACTATGCAGAGCAGGTCTTTACGCATCTGGAGGAGAACCTCAAGAGCCTGACTGGCACCGTTACCCGTTGCCGTCAGCAGCTCAACGAGGGTGCCGCTCAACAGAATGGTCAGTGGTAATGGCTGAGTTCCCGAGCGTTACCGTCGATCTTTCCGAGCAGCTCGAGTTTCCTGGAGATTCGTATCCGCTGACCGGCAAGGTCGATGTTGCCACCTACACGGTGGGCGAGAAGGAGTACCAGCTACAGGACGGCATCGACTACGACGTTGTCTTTACCAATGCCGGTACCGGTGTCTTGCTCACGGGCATGGTCCGCGCGCACGCCACCGGCGAGTGCGACCGTTGCCTGGAGTCTGCCTCGTTTGATATCGCCGGCGAGATCGAGGAGTTCTACCTCTTCGAGGAGCCCGAGGATCCCGAGGCCTACGAGGACGGCTACGAGCTCCTGGGTGAGGACCGCATCGTCGATCTGGGTGAGCCCATCAACGACGCGGTCGTCATGGACACGCCGTTTGTCGTTCTGTGCAAGCCCGATTGCCGCGGCCTGTGCCCCACTTGCGGTTGCAATCTCAACGTCGAGCAATGCGATTGCGCCGCCCAGGCAGAGGCAGAATGGGCCGCTGCCACGGAAAATCCATTTGCAGCATTGAAGAATCTCAAGCTCGATGAGTAAAACTGTGGTAGTATCGCTACTTGCGCGTAATCGCCACACTGGATAGTTCATAAGGAAGGTCACTATGCCCGTACCTAAACAAAAGCAGGGTCGTATCCGCACTCACACCCGTCGTTCCGCCAACATGAAGATCTCGGCTGCGGCTCAGTCCACGTGCCCCCGTTGCGGCGCTGTCAAGCTTCCGCACCACGTGTGCCCCAGCTGCGGTTTCTACAAGGACCGTGAGGTTATCGTTACCGAGTAACGGTATACTCTGGATGCGATGCCGTTCCAAATGGAACCACAATGGCCGGCTCAATGAGTCGGCCATTTTTGTATAAGGAGCATGTATATGAGTAACGTTCGCGTTTGTGTAGACGTTGTGGGTGGAGACGAGAAACCTCAGGTTGTTCTCGATGGTATCGAGGCTGCACTTGCCGTCGATCCCGATATCGAGGTCTTGGCAGCTGGCCCCGCCGAAATCGTCAATCCCTTTGCTGCTTCCCACGCACGTGTTGAGGCCCTTGAGGCACCCGACGTTATCGCCATGGATGACGATCCCATTCGCGCCGTGATGACCAAACGCAAGTCTTCGATCGTGCTGTCGTGCCGCGCTATCAAGAAGGGCAATGCTGACGCGTTCTTCTCTGCCGGTTCGACCGGTGCCATGACCGCTGCCGCTACCGCCTATGTGACGCCGTTTAGGTATCAGGCCGAAGGCAAGAAGCAGCCGGTGCGCCCCTGTCTGACCAATGCACTGCCCAATCGCGCCGGCGGCCTGACGGTGCTGTGCGATATGGGCGCCAACCCCGATGTCGAGGTGGACGATATGGTGCGCTTTGCCCAGATGGGCGCCGCCTATGCCCGCGTCGTTTTGGGTATCGAGCATCCCCGCGTGGGCCTGCTTGCTAACGGCACCGAGAACGAGAAGGGCTCCAACTTTACCAAGTCCTGCTTCCCGGCCATGAAGGCTGCCGTTCCCGGCTTTGTGGGCAACTGCGAGGGTACCGACCTTACCTCGGGCCACTTCGATGTCGTCGTGGCCGACGGCATGTCGGGCAACATTGCGCTCAAGGCCACCGAGGGCGCTGCCAAGTTTTTGTTGCAGGAGCTCAAGGGCGTCTTTATGTCTTCGCTTGGCACCAAGATAGCCGCGCTGCTCATTAAAAAGCAGATGCGTGAGATAAAGGCCAAGCTCTCTGGCGACGCCAAGGGCGGCGCGATTCTTTTGGGCCTGCGCGGCGTGGTTCTGATCGGCCATGGCGCCA
>URKC01000089.1:0-8153 GCA_900548295.1 uncultured Collinsella sp. | reverse complement strand
TGCTCGACAAGATCGTCGACGGCAAGCTGCATGTGCAGCAGGGCGTCATCGCCGGCTGCTCGGGCGGCAACTACGACTCCGTGGTGCAGGCTGCCCGTGTGCTCAAGGGCGCCAACACCGGCTGCGGCGAGTTCTCGCTGTCGGTCTATCCCACAAGCCAGCCCGTGGCGCTCGAGCTTACGCGCCGCGGCTATATCTACGACCTCATGGAGGCCGGCGCAATCGTGCGCACGGCATTCTGCGGCCCGTGCTTCGGCGCCGGCGACACGCCCGCCAACAACGGCCTTTCGATCCGTCACACCACGCGCAACTTCCCCAACCGCGAGGGTTCCAAGCCGGGTAATGGCCAGCTGAGCGCCGTGGCCCTGATGGACGCCCGCTCCATTGCGGCAACGGCTGCCAACGGCGGCGTCCTGACGCCGGCGACCGACCTGCCCGAGGACACTTGGGACGAGGCCTGCGAGTACACCTTTGACGACGCGCCGTACAAGAAGCGCGTGTACTGGGGCTTTGGCAAGGCGGAGCCTGCCGACGAGCTGGTCGAAGGCCCCAACATCAAGCCGTGGCCCGCGATGGAGCCGCTCGGCGACGACATCCTGCTCAAGGTTTGCTCCAAGATCATGGACCCGGTCACTACGACCGACGAGCTCATTCCCTCGGGCGAGACGAGCTCCTTCCGCTCCAACCCGCTGGGCCTGGCCGAGTTTACGCTCAGCCGCCGCGATCCGGCCTACGTGGGTCGCTCCAAGGAAGTCGACGCCGTGGAGAAGCGCCGCGTTTCCGGTGAGTCCGCGGGAGACTTGGCGGCGCTCAATGCCGAGCTTGCCGGAGTGTTTGAGGCGCTGGCCGGCGCGGGTGTCGCGGCCGATGCCAAGGCGACCGAGTTTGGCTCCATGATTTACGCCAAGAAGCCCGGTGACGGTTCTGCCCGCGAGCAGGCCGCGAGCTGCCAGCGCGTGATTGGCGGCCTGGCCAACATCGTTCACGAGTACGCCACCAAGCGCTATCGCTCCAACGTCATGAACTGGGGCATGGTGCCCTTTCAGATGGAGGCCGAGCCCAACTTTGAGGTGGGCGATTATGTCTTTGTGCCGGGTATCCGCGCCGCGCTCGATGGCGACCTCAAGAACATCGCCGCCTACGTGGTGCGCGCCGACGGTGCGGTCGAGCAGATTGAGCTTTACATTGCCGATATGACGGCCGAGGAGCGTGCCATCGTCAAGGCCGGCTGCCTGATCAACTACAACAAGTTCAAGGCCGCTGCCGAGTAACGCGCTTAATTGTCCGCCCGGGGCTTACCCTTTCCCGCTCGCTCACGCGCTTCGCGAGGGTCGCGTTCGGGAAAGGGTAAGCCCCGGGCTACATTTCTGCGTTCTCGTTGGGTCTTGAGGGACGCTAATAAATAGACTTGCTTGATGCCGCCTCTGTTATCGGGGCGGCTTCTTTTTGTTGAAAACCACCACAAAGGGGGCAGGCACCTTTGTGGTGGTGGGGACGAGCTCGATGCTGTTGTGATCGTTGAGCGGCATGTTAATGGGCGGCTCTACAGAATTTCATCTGGGCTGGCGGGTTTGGTTGTTTTGGGGATGCCGAGTTTGGATGACGCGAAATCGTCAACATTGTCCTTAATTCCGTCTTTGGTGTAGACAGTGACCATATAGGTGCTGTGTCCGAATTCGCCCTTGTCGCGTGTTGCCCAGGCATCCCAGTAGGCGGCCCCGTTTCGCCCTTTGATTTTTCCGACACGGCGGAGTTCTGTTCGCTTTAATTTCTGGTTGCTATAGATGGTTCGACCGGCCTCCTCGGTGAGCCCGCACTGTCCAAGCATCTTGTCGAGGACTTGGTTCATGTGGCGCTCATCGGTGTTTGGTGCGTAGTCGTAGGCGAGGGTGATGAAGTCGAGTGGCTGGTCGTCGATTAGATAGTTTAGCGTCTGAGGTCCAAGGCAGAAATAGGGGGAGCATCCGTCGATCTGACCGAGCAGTGGCAACTTTGACTGCCAACTTCCGGTGGGAATTCCATCTTCGTAAAACACGCCGCGACAGATAAAGGAGAGCGAGGTGGCACGCGAGCCGGCGTCGACCATTCCGCATAAATCGAAGGGCGAGGTGATACCAAGGGAAAAGGGCGTGATGACGATAAGGAAGAGCATCACGATGGGTATGGCGAGAATGGCGATGACGTTGCGACCGGTGGAATGAGGCGGCTTCATATGCGCTCCTCGAGACAAAGATCTGTTGAGGATAGGCAGAAATGGATATGTTCAGAGAGCAATTCAAGTTTAATCTCATTGCGCGAGATGGTCGACCGTTAGCGTCGAAAACCACCACAAAGGTGCCTGTCCCCTTTGTGGTGGTGAGGAGCGCGCGGCTTCTTTTGGTAATAGTGTTAGCTGGCGGTATCATTAGTGCAGGTGGCGAAGGTTTGCATTGTGGGGTGTTTTGCCGTGAGCCGTTCTGCCCGTATTGGATTGATTGTCTTGGCGCTTGCGATCGCTGTGGTTGGCGCGGGCGCTGTCGGTATGGCATTTCTACCTGCTGCGGTGACGGAGCCGGTGGTCAAGCCTGTGACTCAATCTGTCGAACTTCTGACCGGCGACGACAAGCCCGAGACCATTACCGTTGATTTTGATGAGCAGCCGGCTGTGCTGGGTATTAGCAATTATCCGCGTATTCAGCTTGGGGCCATGCGCTATACCACGGATACAAGCCTGATCGATAGGGCGTCCGAGCTACTCAAGGGCAAAACATTTAAGCGTTGGTACGGATATGCGTCCTATCGGGCAAAAGCGAACGACATGGTTGGCGGATGCCACTCGTCCATCGAGCTGGACACTGCAAACGGCGCAAAGTTATGTGATGTCTCGTACGATCCGGGCTACGAGGGCAATGAGGGTCCGGGCATCTACATCATGGACGGCGATGTCGCCTATGTCATGGAGGGCGACGAGACCGAGCTCAACGATTTTATGGGTCAGTGTATCCAAGATGCCTATAAACAGACCTGCTTGCCTGACCCGCAGACTGCACGCGATAGTGGGTCTGCCCGTACATGGCTGTTCGAGGATGAGATGCCCTGGACCGTCGAATCGGGAAGTACGGGTTCGGCGAAGGAGTAGAAACCGCGACCACCACAAAGGTGCCTGTCCTCTTTGTGGTGGTTTTCGGTCTGTCTCGATCTGTAACATCTTGGCCGCTAAAAGTGGGCCTGGTGTTACAGATTTAGATTTTTGATCCGGGTGTTTTCTGTTCGTCTCGATTTGTAACAGATAGAGCTCTATTTGCTGACTAGATGTTACAGATTGAGATAGTAAGGGGACGAGGCCGTAGCGGGTGAGCGAACCTGCTCCCTATCTTTCAATCACTCAGAAAATCTTATATATAGAGACTTAGATTTATGTATATAATCGCGCAAAGCTGGCAACAATACTTCTCGAACAACGTGAAGCCGCCCCGTAGGGCGGCCGCCCCAAGAGAGGTGATTCCATGAGAATCGATAAGCTAGCAATGACGTCGCGCGAGGCGTTGCAGACCGCCATGAGCACGGCCGCCGACGCGCAGGCCGGCGCGGTGGAGCCGATTCACCTGCTGTCCGCCCTGCTCGGTGCCGGCGAGCGCAATATCTCCGTGATCATTGAGCGCATCGGTGCCGACCCGGCTCAGCTTGCACGCTCCACACAGGATGCCATCGACCACGCGCCCAAGGTTTCGGGCGAGGGCCAGCAGATGGGCCTGTCCAATGAGCTCGTCCGCGTCATCGAGAAGGCCGAGAAGAAGGCCACCAAGATGGGCGACAGCTTTGTGGTGACCGAGCATTTGCTGATGGCGCTTGCCGAGGACAAGGGCGAGGCGGGCCGCGTACTGCGCGACGCCGGCGTCACCAAGGAGCGCATCGAGCAGGTCTACGAGGAGCTGCGTGGCGATGACCGCGTGACGTCTGCCGAGGACAAGACCCAGTTTGAGGCGCTGGAGCAGTACGGTCGCAACATCTGCGATCTGGCCCGCGCCGGCAAGCTCGACCCGGTCATCGGCCGTACCGACGAGATCCGCCGTACCATCCAGGTTCTGTCCCGCCGCACCAAGAACAACCCCGTGCTCATCGGCGAGCCGGGCGTCGGCAAGACGGCCATCGTCGAGGGCATCGCCCAGCGTATCGTGGCCGGCGACGTGCCGAGCACCCTGCGCGACCGCGACCTCATCGAGCTCGACATGAGCGCGCTGGTCGCCGGCGCCAAGTATCGCGGCGAGTTCGAGGACCGCTTGAAGGCCGTGCTCAAGGAAGTGCAAAAGTCCGAGGGCAAGGTCATCCTGTTCATCGATGAGCTCCACACCATCGTGGGCGCGGGTGCCACCGAGGGCTCCATGGATGCCGGCAACATCCTGAAGCCGGCGCTCGCCCGTGGCGACTTGCACGCAATCGGCGCGACTACGCTCGACGAGTATCGCAAGTACATCGAGAAGGATGCGGCGCTCGCCCGTCGTTTCCAGACCGTAATGGTGAGCGAGCCTACCGTCGAGGACACCATCTCGATTCTGCGTGGCCTCAAGGAGAAGTACGAGATCTTCCACGGCGTGCATATCACCGATAGCGCGCTCGTGGCGGCCGCCGACCTCTCCGATCGCTACATCGCCGACCGCTTCCTGCCCGATAAGGCCATCGACCTGGTTGATGAGGCGGCAAGCCGCCTGCGCATGGAGCTCGACAGCATGCCGGTCGAGATCGATGCCACCACGCGTCAGCTCACCCAGCTGCAGATCGAGGAGCAGGCGCTCATGAAGGAGACCGACGACGCCTCCAAGGAGCGTCTGGAGGCCCTGCGCCAAGAGATTGCCGAGGTCCAAGAAAAGCTCAACGTGCAAAAGGCCGGCTGGCTCAACCAGAAGAACGCCATCGACCACGTGCAGGAGCTTAAAGGCATGCTCGACGAGGCCAAGAGTGAAGAGGAGCGCGCGACGCGCAACGGAAACTTGGGCCGTGCGTCCGAGCTGCGCTATTCCGTGATCCCGGGTCTGCAGCAGCAGATTCAGGATTCCGAGGCTGCGCTCGAGGCACAAAAGCAGCAGGACGGCGAGGGCCTCAACGAGCAGGTGACCTCCGATGAGATCGCCGAGGTCGTGAGCGCCTGGACCGGCGTGCCCGTGTCCAAGATGATGCAGGGCGAGCTCGACAAACTGAAGGGCTTGGAGGACGAGCTGCATAAGCGCGTCATCGGCCAGGACGAGGCGGTCTCCGCCGTGGCCGCGGCCGTGCGCCGCAGCCGTGCGGGCCTCTCCGATCCGGACAAGCCCATCGGCAGCTTCTTCTTCCTGGGCCCCACCGGCGTGGGCAAGACCGAGCTCGCCAAGGCACTGGCCGAGTGCCTGTTCGACGACGAGCGCGCGCTCGTGCGTATCGACATGTCCGAGTACATGGAGAAGTTCAGCGTCCAGCGTCTGATCGGTGCGCCTCCGGGATACGTGGGCTACGACGAGGGCGGCCAGCTCACCGAGGCCGTGCGTCGTCGTCCGTACTCCGTAATCTTGCTCGACGAGATGGAGAAGGCTCATCCGGATGTCTTCAACGTGCTGTTGCAGGTGCTTGATGACGGCCGTCTGACCGATGGCCAGGGTCGCCAGGTGTCCTTCAAGAACACGATTATTATCATGACGTCCAACGTGGGCTCCAAGGCCATCGCCGATCTGTCCGGTAAGGACGAGGAGGAGATGCGCCATCAGGTTGACGCCGCCATGGCTCAGACCTTCCGCCCCGAGTTCCTCAACCGTATCGACGATATCGTGGTGTTCCATCCGCTCGGCATGGCGCAGATCGAGAAGATCGTCGATATCCAGCTTGCCGACGTCCGCGCGCGCCTGGCCAAGGAGCGCATGACGCTTGCCATCACCCCGGCGGCCAAGCAGATGCTCGCCGTGGGCGGCCTGGACCCGGTCTTTGGCGCCCGTCCGCTCAAGCGCCTAGTCCAGCGCGAGGTCGTGGACGCCATCGCCGCCGCTATTATCGACGGTACGGTGCGCGAGGGCGATCAGGTGACGGTCGATGCCGACAAGGACAGCGGCTTTACCGTCGTGTGCGACAACACGCCGACGGCCACCTACGAGGTTCCAGACACCGAGTAGATTTTGGGACCGGCTTTAAAACCGCCCCCCATCGCAAAACGCCAAGGGCGGCGGATCCAATTGGATCCGCCGCCCTTTTTCGTGCGACAATCGATGATGTTGAACGGATGCGATGCAAGGAGATGCGCAGATGACAGACAAGAACAAGACGAACACGCCGGCGACCGATGCCGCACCCGCCGCACCCAAGCCTGCGCCTAAGCCGGCACCCAAGCCGCGCGACCCCTATATCCGCGCCGAGAACGAGGACGACGACGGCTACGATCCCTACAGCGATCGCCGCCCCGAGCGCGAGCCCCTCTTCGAAGCCGACCCCTGGCGCTAAGTAGCTCATTTGGGACGGGGCTTTTTTAGCTACTTTTGCCCCCTCCCGCCTGCCTGATGATTTTTCTGGGACGGGGATTTAATAATCATTCGTTACAAAATGATTATTAAATCCCCGTCCCAGAAAAACCATTCTCTCGAGCTTGGTGGCCCCTCAGCCGTTCGACATCCTCCGGGAGACCAGTAACAGAAAAATTTGCTTACCAATTAATCAAGATATGCATAAATCTTGCTCTCCTGCTAATCAAGAATCGATATAATCTTGATTAGCATATAAGCAAGATTGGAGAATCATGGCATTCAACGACTTGGTGGCCCAGAAAATAAAGGACTTTGAGCAACAAGGAGTTCCACAGGTCTTTGAGCGCGACCTTGATCTGGGAAACCCGCAGGAACCCAAGCGCGACAACATCGTAAATGTGATTGTGGGAGCCCGTCGTTGTGGAAAGACGTATCGCCTGTATCAGGAGATGCAGCGGCTTCAGGGTCAAGGTATCGAGCTTGACCGGATGCTTTATTTCAATTTTGAGGATGAGCGCTTGCGTCCGTATGAGCCGTCGCTGCTAGCGGACGTGCTCGATACATTCTATGCGCTATATCCTGCTGCTCGAACCGAGGGTGTCTACATTTTCTTCGATGAAATCCAGGAAATTCCCGAATGGGGTGCGTTTCTGCGGCGTGTGGTCGATACGGAGAAAGCGACCGTCTACGTGACGGGATCTTCTTCTAAGATGCTGTCCTCGGAACTTAAGAGCGAGTTCAGGGGCCGCTCTCTTGTGCGAGAGCTGTTTCCGTTGAGTTTTTCGGAATACGTCCGATATAAGACGGGGAGCGTTCCTGAGTCGGACGCACCCTTTTCATCGAGCGATACAGCACTGCTTCGACATCATCTGATCGGATATCTTGAGCGAGGGGGATTCATCGCGACGCTAGAGCAGACGCCCGCGGACGCGATTCAGCTGCTACAGGAATATGCGTCGCGAACGGTCGCCATGGACGTCGTTGAGCGCTACGACATCAAGAACCCTCGTTTGGCTTCACTGTTCCTGACGCGGTGTATGGCATCTTCGGCACGAGAGCTGTCAGTGAACAAGGTGTACAACGAGTTCAAAAGTAGGCAGATACCCGTCAGTCGTAATTCGCTCGGCGACTTACTTGAGTATTACGAGGACGCCTACCTGTTGTTTTCGGTGCCGGAGTTCACGCGCTCACTTGCAAATAATGCGCGGTCCGCATCTAAAGTCTACGCTGTCGATCCTGCGATGTTCGGAGCATTCTCTCCCGCATCGGCATTCGATCAGGGCCAGAGGCTCGAGACTGCGGTGTTCAATGCGCTCAGAAGAAGGACTCCAGCCGTGCGGTCCGGTTCGGTCTGCCGCCTGCTGATCAAAGAGAAGAATAAAAGCCATGAGGTGGACTTTGTGGCCGGGGATGCACTTCTCATGCAGGCTTATAGCCTGATTCAGGTGAGTGCGGATATGGCAAGCGAGAAAACGCGTGAGCGCGAAATTGCCGCGCTTGATGCCTCGATGGCCCAATTCGATCTTGGTGAGTCGACAATCGTTACCATGGATGAGCAGGCCGATATTCCATGCGAGCGCGGTGTGGTACACGCTGTGCCCGCATGGAAGTGGCTTCTTGCCTAATCATTTATTGATCTGTGGTAGCTAATTTGAACTGCGCCCCAATTCTTGGACGGGCTAATAAGCGGCCTAC
>URKC01000088.1:0-8191 GCA_900548295.1 uncultured Collinsella sp. | reverse complement strand
GGGTAAGCCCGCCGCGCGCTATCCTATGCGGACTAGTTATTGTTGTTGGTCATCGAGGCCACTGCTGCCGCAAGATTGGAAATGGGCATCGTCTGCAACCAGATGCGACCGGGACCGGTGAGCACGGTGTTGAACACGCCCTCGCCACCAAACATGATGTTTTTGACGCCCTTGACCATTTGAGCGTCAATGCTCACGGTCTCCTCAAAGCCGGCCACGTTGCCGGTATCCACAATCATCTGCTGGCCAGCAGCGAGCTCGTACTCAACCAGGTCGCCGTCGATCTCGGCAAAAGCAACACCCGAGCCCGTGAGCTTCTGCATGATAAAGCCCTCGCCGCCAAAGACGCCGGCCTTTGCCTTCTTGTTAAAGTGAATGCTCAACTCGACGCCACTTTCCGCGGCAAGGAACGAACGCTTCTGCAAAATCCAGCTCTTGCCCGGACCGATCTCGATTGGCACGATGCGGCCGGGGAAGCAGGAGCCAAACGCGATCATGCCATCGCCACGCGCGGTCCAAATGTTTTGGAACAATGCCTCACCCGAAAAAGCCTTGGAGAACATCTTGCCGATGCCACCGCCCGAGGTAGACATTTCCATGTTGGGGGTCATCCAAGCCATGGCGCCGCTTTCGGTGATCATGGATTCGCCATCGCTAAGGTTGCACGTAACAACCGGGAAAGCCCCTCCGCCGATCTCGTACTGCATGACCGTCTCCTTTCCACTCAGGAGCCGAATAACGATGCCTATATTTTAGCAGGTAGAGATGCATATGTTCACACCGCCCATGCCCTCTCCTGCGGACGTTTCCCCAGATAAAACCTGCCAAAATAAACCTGTTCCTTTTTGGCAGGTTTTAAAGGCAAACGGTGAAGGTGATCTGGTTGCCGTGACCGGATACGGTGGCGGCGCCTCCATGGGCCTCGGCGATGGCACGCACCACGGACAGGCCCACGCCCGAGCCACCCGTCTTGGAGATGCGCGACGCATCCGCACGATAGAAGCGATCGAACAATCGGTCCAGGTCGCCCTCGGGCAGCTCGTCCACGGCGTTCGATACGACAAGCTCGGCGGCGCCCTTGCCTTTGCCGTGCGAAACGGCGCACAGGCTCAGCTCAATCACGCTGCCCTCGCTCGCATAGCGCGTGGCGTTGTCCAGTAGCAACTCAACCACCTGCGCCACCGCCGCGGCATCGGCATGGGTCCGCACGCCGGTCGCAATCGACGTCGACAGGCGTTTACCGCCTGAGACCGCCACCGACTTAAACGGCGCCGCCGCCTTGTTCACCGCCTCCGAAAGATCGATCGACGCCATGGTAAAGCCCGCCGAGCCCTCGTCCATGCGTGCCAAGAACACCAAGCGCTCCGTGAGCGCCGATAATAGCGCACCCGCACTCGCCTTAGTGCTGCCTTAGCAGGTCGATGAGCATATTTAAAAAAGCAAGGTTATAGCTTAGTCGGACTTAAGGAACGGGCGGCTTCACATCTCGCCCTGCAAACAACGCCCGTACAGCGAGCGCGCTTGCCGCATGGGCGTTGCGGCCGCCTGCAGCTTATAGATAGGCACCCTCGAGGCGCAGCAGCCACTCCTTGCGATCCAGTCCACCGGCGTATCCGTTGAGCGATCCGTCGGCCGCGACCACGCGATGGCACGGCACGATAATCGAAATAGGGTTGCGAGCGACCGCAGCCCCCACCGCGCGAGGAGATACAACGGGCGCTTCATTTCCCGGCACACGATGTCGAGCCGCAACACGCTGGGCGATCTCGCCATACGTAGCGACCTCGCCACGCGGAATTGAAAGCAGCTCAAACCAAACCTCACGCTGAAACGCCGTGCCAATCAAATGCAACGGCGGCGTAAACCGAGGCCCCTGCCCCGCAAAATAGGCATTCAGCCAAGCCCAAGAACGCTCAAGCACCGAAGAAGCCGCACCATTTGCCGGACTCACCGAAGACATCCCACCGGTACCAGAAACCGCATCGGTACCTACGACATACTCCGCATCCTCTTTGAGCAGCGTAGAGCCAAAGTGCTCCTGCCCCTCAAACCAAAGCCCCGTCAAACCGCGGCCATCAGCGGCAAGCAAGATTTCGCCCAAAGGCGAGGCAAATGTCGTCGTGACCACCAGCGGCTCCTTTCAAAACTCCGCAACATAATACCGCGAACTGTGCAGACAACCCCCGCAGATACGTCCGGGCGGGCTCGCAATTACTTCAGCGAGGCTGTTTTTCCCAATCAAGCGAAGAAGACGCGGGGCTTCGACGCCAGGGCGGTACCCCCGCCAGCTGAGCTCTAATACTTTTCCCGAGAAGTGAACGAGTAAAAACGAAGTCCCGGAGCATCCACACCTTTAGACCGCAAAACCGCAGGATTCGCGCTGCAAAACCGCAGGAAATAGCGGTCAAAATATGCCAATGCTTCGGGGGTCCAAATAAGGTCGTTCACTTCACGGGAAAAGTATTAGACCTCAATTCGCACCAAGCCCAAAGTCACCCCAGGCGGCAGGCGCGAAGCGCCGAGGCCGCCGCCGGGACCAGGGCCCGCAACAACCACGTGCCCCCACATCAGCCCAGCGGCCCCAACCAGCAACGGCCCCATCGCAGGCCGCTCGCAGCCGAGTCACCGCAGGCGGGGGCCGGGCTTAGTTTTCAGAACACTCCGCAGACCAGTGTGGCGCCTTGTCCGCGGCTCCGAAGGAGCAGGACAAGGCGCCACACATGGTCGAGGACGTTCTGAAAACTAAGCCCGGCCCCCGCCGGACAGGTCCACCGCTACTCGCAGAGCAGCTTAGCGATCTGGACGGCGTTGGTTGCCGCGCCCTTACGGATTTGGTCGCCGCAGCACCAGAAGGTGATGCCACGCGCAGCCTCGGGGTTCGAGATGTCGCGGCGTACGCGACCGACCCAAATCAGGTCCTGGTCGGAGGTGTCCATCGGCATGGGGAAGCGATCGTGCGCATCCTCGGCACTCATGTCGTCAACCAGCTTGACGCCCGGAGCGGCAGCCAGCGCAGCACGGGCCTCTTCCACCGTGATGTCGCGCTCAAACTCGAGCGTAATGCTCTCGGAGTGCGAGCGCAGCACGGGCACGCGCACGCAGGTGCAGTTCACGCGCAGCTCGGGCAGGTGCATGATCTTGCGGCCCTCGTTTTGCAGCTTCATCTCCTCGGAGGTAAAGCCCTCTTCCTTGACGCCGCCAATCTGCGGAATCAGGTTGCTCGCCAGCTGGGCGGCAAATGCACGCGGCTCGGGAATCTCCTCGCCGCGACCCAGGGCGGCCAGCTGAGCCTCGAGCTCGGCCATACCGGGAGCGCCGGCACCCGAAGCCGCCTGATACGTCGAGACGATCATGCGCTTCACGCCGGCGAGCTGATGCAGCGGCCAGGTAGGAACCAGGCCGATGATAGTCGCGCAGTTGGGATTGGCGATAAGGCCGTGATGCCACTTGATGTCGTCGGCATTGATCTCGGGCACGACCAGCGGCACCTCGGGATCCATGCGGAAGGCGTGGCTGTTGTCGACCACGACGGCGCCGCGCTTGACGGCCTCGGGCAGCAGCTCCTTGGCGATATCGTCACCGGCAGCGCCGAGTACGATGTCGCAGCCCTCAAAGGCCTCGGGGCAAGCCTCTTCGATCACGATCTGCTCGCCGTGGAACTCAACGGTCTTGCCCGTGGAGCGCGCGCTCGCTAGCAGCTTGAGCTTGCCGACCGGAAACTCCTGCTCGTTGAGGCACTCGAGCATCTGGGTGCCCACGGCTCCCGTCGCGCCCAAAATAGCAACCGTGTACTGTTTCATGCTTCCCCCTTTAAAGGTTGTGGCTTTTGCCCGCACGCCGAGCAGGCTAAATGTTCTTGCCCAGTTTATACAAAAACGGGACGGGCATGAAACCCGCCCCGTCGAAACGAAACCGAAATGAAACGCCCCACGGCAGATTTTGGGGCATGTCCCAAAATCTGCCGGAATGGCCGCTACTTGTGGAGGGCGGCCAGGGCGGGTTCGACCGGCGCGGGAGCCTCCAGGTCCGCGACTTTCACAATGCCGTTCTCGTCGGAGAAGGCACGGTAAATGGTCTGAATCGCCAAGTCGAAGTCCTTCTCCTCGACGCCGATAATGATATTGATCTCATCGCAGCTCTGCGAAATCATACGCACGCTCACGCCCGCCTGGCCAAGCATGCCAAACAGGTGGCCCGAGATACCTGCACGGCCGCGCAGGTTACGACCGACGGTCGCGATAAGTGCCAAGCCCTCGACCACCTCGATCTCGAGCGGCTCGACCTCCTGCTGAATGTCGCCTACGAGCGAGTACAGCGAATCGCGCACGTCCTGCTCCTGCACCACAGCACCAAAGCGGTCGACACCGGTGGGCATGTGCTCGACGGAAACGTCATAGCGTTCGAAGACCGAAAGCGCACGGCGCATAAAGCCGACGCGCGGCTTGGTACGGTCGCGGGCAACGTTGATGGCGACAAAGCCGCGCTTACCGGTCACGCCGGTAATGATGGGCTCTGCCTCACCCTCGTCAGCCGTCTCGCTAATGATGGTGCCGGGGTCCTGCGGCGCATTGGTGTTCTTGATGACCAGTGGAATGCCTGCCTCGCGCACAGGGAACACGGCCTCCTCGTGCAGGACGCTTGCACCCATGTACGAAAGCTCGCGCAGCTCCTCGTAGGTAACGCGGGCGATGGGCTGAGCCTCGGGCACAATGCGAGGATCAGCAGAATAGAAGCCCGAAACGTCGGTCCAGTTCTCGTACAGGTCGGCGCCCAGGCACTTGGCCAGGATCGAGCCCGAGATATCGCCGCCGCCACGGTCGAGCAGCTTGATTTGACCCTCACGCGTCGCGCCGTAGAAACCGGGCATGACAAAGCCGCCCTGCTGACCGTACTCCTGCACCAGCTCGGAGGTGCGGTTCATGCTGAGCGTACCGTCGTGATGGAACGCCACGACCGTCGCGGCGTCCAGGAACGGCAGGCCCAGATACTCGGCCATCAGGCGAGCGGTGAAGTACTCGCCACGACTCACGAGCTCCTCGGTGGAGTAGCCGCCCGAGCGGGCGCGCTCGGCAAAGGCCGCGAACTCCTCGCGGATGGGATAGGTGAGCTCCAGCTCGTCAGCGATATCAAAATAGCGCTGCCCAATGTCCTCGAGCAGCTCCTCGCACGACACGTGGTACTTAACGTGCGCGTTAACCAGGTAGAGCAGGTCGGTCACCTTGGTGTCGCCCTTAAAGCGGCGACCGCAGGCAGAAACCACCACAAAACGGCGGGCCGGATCGGCATCGACAATGGCCTTGATCTTCTTAAAGTGTTCGGCGTCGGCGACAGACGAGCCGCCAAACTTGGCAATCTTAATCATGGGCTGGAGGTTACCTTTCTAAAAGCCTCTGCAAACCTGTTTTGCGCGCTCTGATACCATGGTTTCACCGATTGGGACCAAGGCATCCGAGGAGCAGTGTTATATGGGAACTTATCATAGTACACGAGGACGCACTTTATCGTGCTCAAGTAAGGTGGCAATCCGCACCGGCATCGCTCCCGACGGGGGTCTGTTTGTCTCGGACGAGCTTGGCACCCAGCAGGTCGATATCAGCTCGCTTGCAGATAAATCGTACTTTGAAATCGCTCAAGATGTGTTGGGAATGTTACTGAATGATTACACGGCCGAAGAAATTTCGGCGTGTGTCGACGAGGCATACCGCGGCACGTTCGCGAGCGAAGAGGTTACGCCGCTCGTCAAACTCGACGCTGCGCCGGGCGCTGACGCCCCTCAGACCTATGTGATGGAACTCTTTGGCGGCCCCACGAGCGCCTTCAAGGACGTCGCCCTGCAGATGCTCCCCCGCCTTATGGCCCGCACCTCCGCCAAGGACGGCGGCGCCGAGCGCATCATGATCGTCACCGCCACGTCGGGCGACACGGGCAAGGCAGCACTCGCCGGCTTTGCCGACGCTCCGGGCACGGGCATCACTGTCTTTTATCCCGAGGGCAAGGTCAGCCGCGTCCAGAACCTGCAGATGTCCACTCAGGAGGGCGATAACGTCGCCGTCTGCGGTATCCGCGGCAACTTCGACGACGCCCAGAGTGCCGTCAAGCGCATCTTTGCCGATAAGGAACTTGCCGAGCGCTTGGAGGCCGCCGGCACGGTGCTCTCGAGCGCCAACTCCATCAACGTCGGCCGCCTGGTGCCGCAGGTTGTCTACTACTTTGCCGCCTATGCGCAGCTGCTGCGCGCCGGCGCCATCAAGGCCGGCGATGCCGTGGAGTTCTGCGTGCCGACCGGCAACTTTGGCGATATCCTGGCCGGCTACTATGCCAAGCGCATGGGTCTGCCCGTCGCCAAGCTCATCGTCGCGAGCGACAAGAACAACGTTCTGGCTGACTTCCTGACCACCGGCGTCTACGACCGCAACCGTCCGTTCTTCACGACCATCTCGCCGTCGATGGACATCCTTATTAGCTCCAACCTGGAGCGCATGCTCTACTTCCTGTCCGACGGCGACTGTGAGCTCGTTTCCGGCCTTATGGAGCAGCTTGCCCAGACCGGCCGCTACGAGGTACCCGCCGAACTGCTGGCAAAGATTCAGAGCGTCTTTGGCTGCGGTTGGGCCAGCGAGGACGAGGTCCGCGCTGCCATCAAGAGCCGCTGGGACGCGAACGGCTACGTGATCGACCCGCACACCGCTTGCGGCTATCACGTCTTCGAAAAGGTCGCTCCCGCCGAGGGCGCCAAGGCCCGCGTGTTGCTTTCGACCGCCAGCCCCTACAAGTTCCCGCGAGCCTGCTGCGACGCCTTGGGCCTCGACGTTCCCGAGGATGATTTTGAGGCTATGCGTGTGCTCGAGCAGGCCACCAACACGGTCGCCCCGACCCAGCTCGCCGAACTCGAGTCCAAACCCGTCCGCTTCGAAGACGTCTGCGACGTCGATGAGATGGCAAGCTACGTCGAGTCTGCAGCAAAAAAGATGGCTACTAACTAAACCCCTTATTAAGCGCCGGCGAAAGCCGGCGCACCTTCTTTCATCAGATAACCCTTGGGATGATGACGAACTGACATGCGGGTCTGCCTGTTTAGTTCGTCGCGAGTTCCGCACGAGCCGGAAAGCACTTAATGTGCTTTCCGAGCGAGCCAGGACTGCCCGAGCAGCGAACTAAACAGGCAGACCGCCCAGGAGATTCCCATGATCAAGATCACCGTCCCAGCAACAAGCGCCAACTTGGGCATTGGCTACGATACCCTCGGCATGGCCGTCAGCCTCTACTCGCACTTTACCTTTGAGCGCGCCGACAAACTCACCATCACGGGCTGCCCCGAAGAGTTCCAAAACGAGAATAACCTGGTTTACGTCAGCTTTGTCGATGCACTGGCCGCATGGGGCGAGCCGACCTTCCCCGTCGCCATCGACATTCAGACTGACGTTCCCGTCGCCCGCGGCCTGGGCTCCAGCTCCACCTGCGTCGTCGCCGGCATTATGGCCGCCGCCGCACTGACAGGCCACACCGTCGACCGCGCCGAGCTGGTTCGCATTGCCACCGAAGTCGAGGGCCATCCCGATAACGTCGCCCCCGCCATCCTGGGCGGCGCCGTCTGCTCCTTTACGCCGACCGACTCGCTGCCCCAGTGCCTGCGCTACGAGGTGAGCGATCGCTTACGTTTTATTACCGTGATTCCGCCCTACGAGGTACATACGAGCGAGGCGCGCAAAGTCGTGCCGCAGGAGATTCCGCTCTCCACCGCCGTGTGGCAAATGGGCCGCATCGCCGGCATGACGCGCGGCCTGGAGACCGGCGACCTGGACCTGATTGCCGCCGCCAATGACGACCGCATCCAGGAGCCCTATCGCCGCCGTCTCATCCCCGACTACAACGCCGTGCGCGACACCTGCCTTAACGGAGGCGCTAAGACCATCTGGATCAGTGGTTCGGGCTCGACCCTCATGGCCGTGACTGACGACACCATCGTGGCAAAGTTCCTACAGGTCAAACTGCGTGAACAGTTCCCCAAGTGTGACACGCACATTCTGACGTGCGACACGGAAGGCGCCCAGATCGAATACCTGTAGTCGCCGTACCTTATACCCGCCGGGGAGGCCAGGGGCTTTGCCCCCAAATCGTCCTCGGACATGGCAGGACCCCCGCTGCGCACTTCGTGCGGCGGGGGTCCTGTCGTCCTGCGGAAAGATTTGGG